>NZ_CP046121.1:316586-633172 GCF_009707485.1 Nostocoides sp. HKS02
CTCGGTCTGAGGGGGTGCGCACCTCTCGACGGCCGCGAGGTCCGTTCTGTGCAACTTTGTGAAAGTTTTGCAAGAACATGACAAGAGCACTCATCCAGAGGCCCTAGGATGCTCCTTCGTGAAGGCCATCCGACGCTTCAGCGTCCGTACAGTTCTGCCCGAGCCCATTGCCGCGCTCGGCGACCTTGCCAGCAACCTTCGCTGGTCCTGGCATCCCCCCACGCGAGACCTCTTCGAGCGGATCGACCCCAAGCGCTGGGTCAAGGTTCGCAAGGATCCGGTCCGCCTCCTGTCCGCCCTCTCGCCGCAGGAGCTCGCCGACCTAGCCGCCAGCGACGAGTTCGTGGCCGCCGTCTCGGCTGCCAAGGCGGACCTCGACACCTATCTGACCGAACCCCGGTGGTTCCAGGCATGGGCCCAGGAGGTGCAGGGCGGAGCCCCCCGGGCGATCGCCTACTTCAGCCCCGAGTTCGGCATCACCGAGGTCCTGCCCCAGTACTCCGGCGGCCTCGGCATCCTTGCCGGCGACCACCTCAAGACCGCCTCCGACCTCGGTGTCCCGATCGTCGGAGTGGGCCTGTTCTACAAGACGGGCTACTTCAAGCAGAGCCTCAACCGCGACGGTTGGCAGCAGGAGACCTACCCCGTCCTCGACCCCGACGGACTGCCCCTGAGCCTCCTGCGCGAAGAGAGCGGCGAACCCTGCGTCATCACCCTCGACCTGCCGGGTGGCCGTGAGCTGCGCGCCCATGTCCTGCGCGCGCAGGTGGGCCGGGTTCCGTTGCTGCTGCTCGACTCCGATGTCCCCGGCAACGACGAGGCCGCTCGCAACATCACCAACCGGCTCTACGGTGGCGGCGGCGAGCAGCGACTCCAGCAGGAGATGCTGCTCGGCATCGGTGGCGTGCGTGCACTGCGGCTGTGGTCGCGGCTGACGGGCGCCCCGGACCCCGACGTCTACCACACCAACGAGGGCCACGCCGGTTTCCTCGGCGTCGAGCGCATCCGCGAGCTGACAGCCAAGGCCGGGCTCACCTTCGACGAAGCCCTCGAGGCGGTGCGTGCGGCGACGGTGTTCACCACGCACACCCCCGTCCCCGCCGGGATCGACCGCTTCGGCGCCGACCTGATCCAGCTGCACTTCGGTGGCGACAACGCCGTGTCCGGTGTCCCGGTCGACCGGCTCCTCGAGCTCGGCGCCGAGGACTACCCGGGTGGCCAGTCCGGCATGTTCAACATGGCCGTGATGGGACTGCGCCTCGGCCAGCGCGCCAACGCCGTCTCCCAGCTCCACGGGGTCGTCAGCCGCGAGATGTTCGACGGCCTGTGGCCGGGCTTCGACGACGACGAGGTGCCGATCACGAGCATCACCAACGGTGTCCACGCGCCGACGTGGGTCGACCGCCGGGTCTACGAGCTCGCCGCCAAGCACCTCGGCACCACCGACATCGAGCGCGACAACGCGTGGGACCGCATCTCCGATGTGCCCCGCGACGCCATCTGGGCCACCAAGCGCGAGATGCGCCTGCAGCTCGTCCAGGAGGCGCGTCGTCGCACCAAGTCGTCCTGGAAGAAGCGAGGCGCCAGCCCCGCGGAGCTCGGGTGGGTCAACGACATCCTCGATCCCGACGTGCTGACGATCGGGTTCGCCCGTCGGGTCCCGACCTACAAGCGGCTCACGCTCATGCTGCGCGATCCCGCTCGGCTCAAGCGCCTCCTGCTCGACCCCGAGCGCCCGATCCAGCTCGTCATCGCCGGCAAGTCCCACCCCGCCGACGAGACCGGCAAGCAGCTCATCCAGCAGATGGTGCGGTTCGCCGACGACCCGGAGATCCGCCACCGCATCGTGTTCCTCCCGAACTACGACATCGCGATGGCGCAGTACCTCTACCCGGGCTGCGACGTGTGGCTGAACAACCCGCTGCGGCCGTTCGAGGCCTGTGGCACGTCGGGCATGAAGGCCGCACTCAACGGCGGGCTCAACCTGTCGATCCTCGACGGGTGGTGGGACGAGTGGTTCGACGGTGAGAACGGCTGGGCCATTCCCACCGCCGATGGTGTCGAGGACCCCGAGCGTCGTGACGACATCGAGGCCGCCGCGCTCTACGACCTCATCGAGAACAGCGTCGCGCCCAGGTTCTACGACGTCGACGCCGACGGGCTGCCGCAGAACTGGCTGTCCATGACGGTCCACACGCTGCAGACGCTCGGGCCGAAGGTGCTCGCGAGCCGGATGGTGCGCGACTACACGATCCAGCTGTACGGGCCGGCCGCCCGTGCGGGCTGGGCCCTCAACGGCACGACCTTCAAGGGCGCCCGCGAGCTCGCGGCATACAAGGCGAAGGTGAAGGCGGCCTGGAACGCCGTGCACGTCGACCACGTCGAGTCCTCCGGCGTCTCGGACTCGCCGCAGATCGGCGACACGCTCCACGTCAACGCCTACGTCTCGCTCGGCGGCTTGTCGCCGGACGACGTGGACGTCCAGGTCGTGCACGGCCAGGCGCACGACTCCGACGACCTGTCGGACGTCGAGGTCGAGTCGCTGTCGTTCGTCGAGTCCTACGAAGGCGGCCGACACCACTTCGCCGGTGACTTCGCGCTCAGTCGCACCGGGTCCTTCGGCTACACCGTGCGCATCCTGCCCAAGCACGCCGGGCTGGCCAGCACGAGCGAGCTCGGCCTGGTCGTCAACGCCTGACCCGCTCAGCCCAAGTCACACCACACGGGTATGCCGCGTGCGAACGTTCGCACGCGGCATACCCGTTGGTCGTGCCCCCCGTGAGCTGGTCGTGCCCACGGTTCGTTCATGGTCTGCTCGACGAGCTGGCCCTGCGCGCGGACGCGGCTCGCGTGGCTGTGGTCCGGGAGGCGGCCGACCGTGGCGAGACCGGACCGGGCCGCACCGGGGTGCACGCGTGGGTGCTCCACTGGTCGACGTCGTTGCGCGCCGGCGGGTCCGCGCGCGTGGTGCGAGTCGCGGAGGCGGCCCTCGACGACCGGTTTGCCGGGCTGCTGGCCGCCGTGACCGATGCCCGGGTCCCGCTCCCGACCGCCACGGTGGTGGTCGAGGAGTTCGAGCGGCTGAGCCACCGGCTGGCGCCCGGTGCCGAGGGCCCGGTCATTGACGGGCTCGTGGAGGTCGCGTCGTTGGGACGGCCCAAGGATGTCCGAGCGTGGGGGACGTCGTCATGGGTGCACAGGGCGGTCGCGCCTTCGCTCCTTGCCGATGCGCGGTAGGGGCTCGGTGTGGTCAGGTGGTGTCGGCGGCGCGGTAGATGCGGATGGATGACGGCCCGACCATGACCTCGCCGGGTGGGACGGGGGAGCAGGGCTCCCGGGGCACCTCGTCCGTCGAGTCCCAGAGAAGCTGGTATGTCGTGATGCCCGGCACCGTGGGCAGCATCGCCGTGACCGGGTCGCTGTCGCCGTGCAGCAGGACCAGCAGCGACCCGTGACCGATCCACGCCCCGTTGAGGAGCATGAGCAGGGTCCGCGTCGAGGGGTCCTCCCACTGACCGTTGGCCATTGGTTCGCCGTCGGCCGCGAACCAGGCGAGGTCCTGCGAGCCGTCCTCGTGGACCTCGCGGCCGGTGAAGAACGTCCGCTGGCGCAGCACCGGGTACTCCGACCGCAGCCGCGTGAGGAACTGGGTCGTGGCCAGCAGGTCGTCCTGCCAGTCCTCGAGGTCCCAGTCGACCCAGGAGACCTCGGAGTCCTGGCAGTACGGGTTGTTGTTGCCGCCCTGGGTCCTTCCGAGCTCGTCACCGCTTGTTGATCATCGGGACGCCGGTGGCGAGCAGCGTGGTGGCGAGCAGGTTGCGCACCGAACGGCGACGCGCCGTCTCGACGGTCCCGTCGCCGCGCCCGTCCACCGGGCCTTCGACGCCGTGGTTCCACGAACGGTTGTTGTCGCTGCCGTCGCGGTTACCCTCGCCGTTGGGTCCGTTGTGCTTGGCGTTGTAGCGCGTCAGGTCGACCGCGGTGAAGCCGTCGTGCGCCGCCACGAAGTTCACCGAGGCGATCGGGCCCCGGTCCTGCGCGCCGAACAGGTCCTGCGAGCCGGCCATCCGCGTCGCGAGCTCACGGACGCCATGGCCCTGGTGCCCGTGGGCCTGCGCCTTGAGGTCGTCGAGCCAGAACGTGCGCACCGAGTCGCGGAACCGGTCGTTCCACTCGGAGAACGGCGGCGGGAACTGCCCCGTGCGCCATCCATGGAGGCCGACGTCCCACGGCTCGGCGATGAGCTTGACCCGGGAGAGCATCGGGTCGGTGCGCAGGGCGACGAGGAACGGGTGGTTGGGGTCGTAGTCGTCGTTCGGGCCGCGACCGAGGGCGACCGCGAGGTCGAACCGGAACCCGTCGACATGGCACTCGCCGACCCAGTACCGCAGCGAGTCGAGCACCATCCGGCAGGCCATCGCGTGCCGCAGGTCGAGGGTGTTGCCGCACCCGGTCACGTCGATGTCCTGGCCGCGCTCGTCGAGGCGGTAGTACGCCCGGTTGTCCAGACCACGCCACGAGAGCGTGGCTCCGGCGCGACCGGACTGCTCGGCGGTGTGGTTGTAGACGACGTCGAGGATGACCTCGATCCCCGCCTCGTGCAGGAGCCGCACCATGCCCTTGAACTCGTTCAGCGCCCCCTGCGGGTCGGGGGTCGAGGCGTATGCCGCGTGTGGCGCGAAGAAGCCGAGGGTGTTGTAGCCCCAGTAGTTGGTCAGCCCGCGGCGCACCACCTCCGGCTCCGAGGTGAATGCCTGCACCGGCAGGAGCTCGACCGCGGTGACGCCGATCCGCTTGAGGTGGGCGATGACGGCCGGGTGGCACAGGCCGGCATACGTGCCGCGCAGGTGCTCGGGCACGTCCGGGTGGCGCATCGTCAGCCCGCGCACGTGCGTCTCGTAGATGACCGACGCGGCCAGGGGGGTGTGGGGCGGAGCGTCGTCGCCCCAGTCGAAGGACTCGTCGATGACCACGCAACGGGGGGTGACGGCAGCGCTGTCGAGCGTGCTCCGGACCAGGTCGTCGCCCCGCAGCCGCTCGTCGACCCGGTGGGCGAACACCTCCGGGACCCACTCGGGGTCGCCCTCGAGGGCGCGCGCGTACGGGTCGAGGAGGACCTTGGCCGGGTTGTAGCGCAGGCCCTCCGCGGGACGCCACGGACCGTCTGCGCGCAGGCCGTAGCGCTGGCCAGGCCCCACCCCCGGCAGGAAGCCGAACCAGATGCCGTGGGTGCGCTCGGTGAGCGGAACCTGCCGCTCGGTTGACCCGTCGGCGTCGTCGGCATCGAACAGGCAGACCGTCACCGCCTCGGCGTGACCTGCATAGACGGCGAACTCCGCGCCCCCGTGGACGAGGGTCATTCCCAGTCTGGGAGGAAGGTCACGTGACAGTGCGGCAGGCGACATGGCCCTCAGCCTAGGCAGTCGTTACGGTTGGCCCCATGACCGACCCGACGTCACTTCCGAACTTCCCGCCCCCGCCGGACGAGCACCCGCTGCGTGGCCGGGTGCTCGACGCCCTGATCGACCAGGGGCTCGCGCCCGACATCGACGGCGACGGTGACGTGGCCTTCACGGCACAGGACCAGCAGCTTGTTCGTGCGCTGCTCCGAAGGTGACTTCCAGATCATGCGGTTGTTCGGTCAGTGGGCGATCGGCGACGCGGTTCCCGCTGACCCGCTCAAGCGCCTCGAGACCTGCAACGAGCTCACCCTGCAGCTCAACATCGTCAAGGCCGGACTGGCCAACGACACCCTTGTGGTCACTGCCGAGCACGTCGTCACCCCGCAGTCCGACGTCCCCACCCTCGTCGCCGTGTCGGTCCAGCTCGTACTCGCCGGCGTCCAGATGTGGCACGAGCGGATCATGGGTGGTGGCCCCGACACCGGTCCGGGCGCCGGTCAGCCAGCCCCCGGGGGCGGTCCCGCATGAGCGAGCTGGTCAGCCTCGAGGTCGACGGCGGCATCGCGACGATCCTGCTCAACCGACCCCCGATGAACGCTCTCAACGCCGAGATCCAGGCCGCCCTGGGGGCCGCCGCGGTCGAGGTCGGCGAGCGTCGCGACGTCTCCGCGGTCATCCTCTACGGCGGCGAGAAGGTCTTCGCCGCCGGTGCGGACATCAAGGAGATGCAGCGGATGTCCTACACCGACATGGTCGACCATGCCGGCACGCTCCAGGACTTCACCCGCGCCATCGCCCGCATTCCCAAGCCCACGGTGGCGGCGATCACCGGTTACGCGCTGGGTGGCGGGTGCGAGGTCGCGCTCGCGTGCGACTTCCGGGTGGCCGCGAGGAACGCCAAGCTGGGCCAGCCCGAGATCCTGCTGGGGATCATCCCCGGTGCCGGCGGCACGCAGCGGCTCGCCCGGCTCGTCGGGCCCGCGAAGGCGAAGGACCTCATCTTCTCCGGACGGTTCGTCGCCGCTGACGAGGCGCTCGCGATGGGCCTGGTCGACGAGGTGGTCGAGGCCGAGGACGTGTATGCCGCGGCGCGGCGACGGATGGAGGCGTACGTCGGCGGCCCTGCGTACGCGCTGCGTGCGGCCAAGGAGGTCATCGACCGCGGTCTCGGCGTCGACCTCGACACGGCGCTGGACATCGAGCGCGCCCAGTTCGCCGCGTTGTTCGCGACGAGGGACCGTGAGATCGGGATGACGTCGTTCGTGGAGAACGGCCCCGGCAAGGCCATCTTCGAAGGCGCCTGAGTGGACGCCACGCAGGCACCGGCGACCGCCGAGCAGGTGGCCGCGGCATACGCGGACAACAAGCTCGCGCAGGTGCTGTACCACGACTGGGAAGCACAGACGTACGACGACAAGTGGTCGATCTCCTTCGACGAGCGATGCGTCGACTACGCGCGCGGCCGGTTCGAGGCGATCACGGGCAGCCCAGACCCGCTGCCGTACGGCGTCGCCCTCGAGCTCGGCGCGGGCACAGGGTTCTTCTCGTTGAACCTCAAGCAGGCCGGTGTGCTCGACCAGGTGCACGTGACCGACCTGTCGCCCGGCATGGTCGAGGCGGCCCGGGCCAATGCTGCGCAGCTCGGGTTCGAGGTCGAGGGGCGCGTTGCTGATGCGGAGCGAATCCCCTACGACGACAACACCTTCGACATCGTCGTGGGGCATGCGGTGATCCACCACATCCCCGATGTCGAGGCGGCGTTTCGCGAGATGCTCCGGGTCCTCAAGCCCGGCGGACGGTTCGTGGTGGCTGGGGAGCCGACCCGCATCGGCGACTGGTACGCCCGGCGGCTCGGCCGGCTCACCTGGGCTGCCGCGACGACCATCACCCGGCTGCCGCCCCTGCGCTCGGGGTGGGCCAAGGACCAGGAGGCGCTGGACGAGTCGTCGCGGGCCGCGGCTCTCGAGGCCGTCGTCGACCTCCACACCTTCGATCCCGACGAGCTCGCTCGGATGGCCCTGCGGGCCGGCGCCGTCGGCGTCCACACCCGCACCGAGGAGCTCACCGCGGCCTTCCTCGGCTGGCCGGTGCGCACGTTCGAGGCAGCGGTGAAGCCCGGCGTCCTCGGATGGGGCTGGGCCCGGTTCGCGTACGGCTCGTGGCGGCGGCTGTCTGCCGTCGACCGGGTGCTGTCCCACGCGGTTCCCGAGCGGTTCTTCTACAACGTCGGGATCACCGGCGTGAAGCCTGGCTGAGGTGACGTCGGCGGCCAACGCGGACATGTCGCCCGCCGAGCACGGCGAGCGCGGCCCGTGGGGTGGACCCCGACCGGTCGCCTGGGTGCGCTGGATCGGCTGGGCGGTGCGCAACCGTGCCTTCACCCGGCACCACCTGCTGAGCTACCTGCGCATGGCGCGTGCCAGCGCGCGCTGTCCGTCGCTGCGGTTCGAGGGACCCTGCTTCATCGGGCCGGACGTCCGGTTCGAGGTGCGTGAGGGGTACGGCCGGCTCATCGTCGGCCCCTACACCCACTTCGGCGCCCACGCCCGGGTGCGTGCCCACGAGGGCACCCTGCGCATCGGCAGCAAGTCTGTGATCGGCATCCGCACGACCATCAACTGCTGGCTCGACATCTCGATCGGCAACGCCTGCCTGTTCGGGGACGACGTCTACATCTGCGACTTCGACCACGTGTCGACCTCATTGGACATCCCGATCAAGGACCAGGGCATCGTCAAGTCGCCCGTGCGGATCGGTGACGACGTGTGGCTCGGCACCAAGGTCGTCGTCACGCGCGGTGCCGACCTCGGCGACCACACCATCGTCGCGGCGGCGGCCGTCGCCCGCGGCGTCTACCCGGCCCGGTCGGTCGTCGCCGGAGTCCCCGGCCGGGTGATCCGGACCCGGGACTGACCTCGGGGCCCGCTGCTGGGTCGTCGGCGGGCTCGTCAGCCGAGCCGGGCGTCGAGCGCGGGAAAGGCGCCGTCGCGCGCGGCCAGCCGCGAGCTCTCCGCCAGGGCCTCGTCGCGTCTGCCGTCCTCGACGAGCTGGGCGAGGACGTGGAACTCGCGGCGGTGCAGCTCGGCCCGTCGTCGCGCGTAGTCTACGGACTGCCCGCGCGTGACGAGGAAGGCCCAGTCGCTCGACAGCGCGTGGAACAGCGTCGTCAGGAGCTGGTCGAGGTCGCGGCGCCGCGTCGTCATCCGGCCGGCATCCCGCTCCCTGGCCACCAGGTCGAGCCAGCGTCGTTGCAGCCACTCGTTCTCGTGGGCGATCTGCCGGACGGGCGCACCACCCCAGACGGAGAAGTCCTTGCCGGCGCCCCAGGAGCCGGCGCCGAGGTCGAGCTCGCCTGCCACATGTCCCTGCTCCAGCGCCTTCTCCACCGTGGTCACCTGCACGCCCGCCAGCCGCAGTGCGCGGATCGCCTTGCCCAGGAAGGCCGGTCCCTCGTGCCACCAGTGTCCGAACAGCTCGGTGTCGTATGCCGCGACGACGAGTCCCGGGGCGCCGGTGACCTCGTGGGCGTGGGCGAGCCGGGCCTGCACCGCCTCGACGAAGTGCGCGACGTCGCGGTCGAGCTGGGTGGCAGCCGCGGCAGGGTCGTACGGCGCCTTGTGCTCGATCCCCACGTCCGGCTCCGTGATCGACCACAGCCGGATGCCGGTGAGGTCCTCGCGCGCGTGGAAGTCGCGGTAGGCGCCGGCTGCGGGATATCCGCTGCGCGAGGACCACACGAGGTTGGTCACGTCGAGGTCGCGGGGGACCGCGAGGACCGACGTGCCGCTGATCTGCCACGCACCGTGCGGGTGGCCGCCGGCGTCGCGCACCGTCTGCTCGTCGACGACGAAGTGTCCGACACCGGCGGCCTCGAACTGTGCCGCGAGGCCGGGGGAGTAGCCGCACTCGGGTGACCAGATGCCGCGCGGGCGGGTACCGAGCCGCCAGGCGCTGTCGGCGAGGCCGAGCTCGAGGGCGACCGGCACGAAGTCCGGCTGCAGCAGCGGCAGGAACGGATGAGCGGCCGGACCGCCGAGCAGCTCGATGACCCCGCCGTCGCGCAACCCCCTCAGCACCGGCGACCCCCCGCCTCCCCAGCGTGAGCCGAGGAGCTGCTGCGCCCGGTGCGCGGCGGCATACTCGCTCTGCGCCGTCGCGCGCCGGTGCGGGTCGCTGTCGAAGCCCATCTCGCGGGCGCGTTGCTCCCACAGCCCGATCCACGTCGACGTCTCGCGGCGCATCCGTGGGTGGTCCAGCTGGGCGGCCAGGACGGGTGTGACGCCCAGCGTGAGGACGTCGCGATGTCCTTCTGCGGCTAGGGAGTCCAGCTCGGCAACCAGGGGGGATGTAGGACTCCGCCCACGCCTGGAACAGCCATTCCTCGCCGAGCGGCCACACACCGTGGCCCGGGAGCCACGGAAGGTGGGAGTGCAGGACCAGGCAGAACGCGCCCGGTACGGGAGAGGTCACGAGGACCCAGTCTGCCCTAGCGGCGTTGTGGTCCAGCGCTGTGGGCACCGTCACCCCTGACGGCCGGACCCGTGCGGGACGGGGTCGCAGGTGTTGAGCGTCACGCGGTGCTGGCGTGTCGGTTCCGCGCGGGGCCTGTAAGGATGTCACCTGACCCAATTCGACCTATGGAAGAGGACGATCAGCGCATGAACATCGTCGTCTGCGTGAAGTACGTGCCGGATGCACAGTCCGACCGCACGTTCAACGAGTCCGACAACACCACCGACCGGGTGGGCGTCGACGGCCTGCTCTCCGAGCTCGACGAGTACGCCGTCGAGGAGGCCCTGAAGATCGTCGAGGCCGGCGAGGGCGAGGTCACCGTGGTGACCGTCGGTCCCGACCAGGCTGCTGACGCCTTGAAGAAGGCCCTGCAGATGGGCGCCGACAAGGCCGTCCACGTCAAGGACGACGCGATCCACGGCTCCGACGCCGTCGCGACCTCCCTCGTGCTGGCCGAGGCCATCAGGAAGATCGGCAGTCCCGACCTCGTGATCACCGGCATGGCGTCCACCGACGGCACGATGAGCGTCGTCCCCGCGATGCTCGCTGAGCGCCTGGGCCTGCCGCAAGTGACGTTCGCCTCAGAGCTGAGCGTCGACGGTTCGACCGTGACGATTCGCCGCGACGGCGACTCCGCGTCCGAGACCATCGTGGCGAGCCTGCCCGCCCTCGTGTCGGTCACCGACCAGATCAACGAGCCGCGTTACCCCTCGTTCAAGGGAATCATGGCCGCGAAGAAGAAGCCGGTCGAGGAGTGGGCGCTCGCAGACCTCGGGGTCGACGCCTCGCAGGTCGGCCTCGACGCCGCCTGGACCAAGGTCGAGTCGTTCACCAAGCGTCCCCCGCGTGAGCAGGGCCAGATCGTCACCGACGAGGGCGACGGCGGCACCAAGCTCGCGGAGTTCCTGTCCGCGCAGAAGTTCATCTGAGCCGACCAGCCTGAGCTCCCCAACAACGAGTGTGAGAGGAACCCCCATGGCTGAAGTACTTGTTCTGGTCGACCACGCGAACGGCACCGTTCGCAAGACGACCTCTGAGCTGTTGACCATCGCCCGCCGCCTCGGCGAGCCCTCGGCGGTCTTCGTCGGCGACGGTTTCGACGCCGCCAAGGAGACCCTGGCGAAGTACGGCGCGGAGAAGGTCTACCGCGTCGAGTCGCCCGACGTCACCGACTACCTCGTCGCCCCCCAGGCCGAGGTGCTCGCGCAGCTCGTCGAGAAGACGTCCGCGGCCGCGGTGCTCATTCCGAGCAACGCCGCCGGCAAGGAGATCGCCGCGCGGCTGGCGATCAAGACCGAGTCCGGCCTCATCACGGACGCGGTGGACGTCCAGGCTGGCGCGGGCGGCGGCGTGTCGACCACGCAGTCGGTGTTCGCCGGCTCCTACAGCGTCACCTCGACGGTCACCAAGGGCACTCCCATCGTCACGGTGAAGCCCAACTCGGCCGCACCTGAGGAGGCCACCGGCGCAGCTGCCGACGAGGTCTTCGAGGGCACCATCTCCGACGCGGCCAAGGGCGCCAAGGTCACCGAGTCCAAGCCGAAGCAGGCCACCGGCCGTCCCGAGCTCACCGAGGCCGCCATCGTGGTCTCCGGTGGTCGCGGCACCGGTGGCGACTTCTCCAAGGTCGAGGACTTCGCCGACTCCCTCGGCGCTGCCGTGGGCGCGTCGCGCGCGGCGGTCGACGCAGGCTGGTACCCGCACACCAGCCAGGTCGGCCAGACCGGCAAGCAGGTCTCGCCGCAGCTGTACGTCGCCTGCGGCATCTCCGGAGCGATCCAGCACCGGGCCGGCATGCAGACCTCGAAGACCATCGTCGCGATCAACAAGGACGAGGAGGCCCCGATCTTCGAGCTCGTCGACTTCGGTGTCGTGGGCGACCTCTTCCAGGTGCTCCCGCAGGCCACCGAGGCGGTCAAGGCCGCCAAGGGCTGAGCCCCCCCGTATGCCGCGCACGCGGCAACGGCTCGCCCCGGACCACGCTGTGGCCCGGGGCGTTCGCCGTTCAGTTGACGCGTAAACTTTGCGGGTGCCCGCCTACCTCGACCACGCCGCCACCACGCCGATGCTGCCATCGGCGCTCGCGGCGTTGACCGAGCAGCTCGCGGTGACCGGGAACGCCTCGTCGCTGCACACCTCCGGCCGGATGGCCCGCCGGACGGTCGAGGAGGCTCGTGAGCGCCTCGCCAAGGCGCTCGGCGCCAGGCCGTCCGAGGTCGTGTTCACCTCCGGTGGCACCGAGTCCGACAACCTCGCCGTGGCGGGGACGTTCGCCGCGCGGCGCGAGGCGGACCCCGCCCGGATCCGGATCGTGTCCAGCTCGGTCGAGCACCACGCGGTCCTGGACTGCGTCGAGCACCTCGTCACCCACGAGGGCGCCAAGGTCACCTGGGTCGACCCCGACCGGCACGGCTACGTCAGCCCGGAGGCGGTGCGGGCGGCCATCGCGGCCGACCCCGGATCGGTTGCCCTGGTCACGGTGATGTGGGCCAACAACGAGGTGGGCACGATCCAGCCGGTTGCCGAGCTGGCCGCAGTGGCCCACGAGTTCGGCGTCCCGTTCCACACCGACGCCGTCCAGGCCGCCGGTCACATCCCCGTCGACTTCGCGGCGAGCGGTGCCGACCTGATGACGCTCACCGGTCACAAGGTCGGGGGCCCGCTCGGAGTCGGTGCGCTGCTGGTGCGTCGCGACGCGGTCGTCGTCCCACAGACCCACGGCGGGGGCCAGGAACGCCAGATCCGCAGCGGCACCCTCGACGTGCCGGCCATCCGCGCCTTCGCGGTGGCGATCGAGGAGTCCACCCGAACCGTCGAGACCGAGAGCGTCCGGTTGATGGCACTGCGCGACCGGCTGATCCGCTCTGCGCTCGACCTGGACTTCGACATCACGGTCGGCGGCGTGTGGGAGGCCGGCGACGGACAGCGCCGACTGCCCGGCAATGTCCACCTGCTCGTGCCCGACTGCGAGGGTGACTCGCTCCTCTACCTCCTGGACGCGGCCGGCGTCGAGTGCTCGACGGGGTCGGCGTGCCAGGCGGGTGTGCCCCAGCCCTCGCACGTGCTGCTGGCCATGGGGATCCCGGAGCGCGTCGCGAGGGGTGCGCTGCGGATGACCCTGGGCCACACCTCCACCGACGCCGATGTCGATGCCGCCCTCGCGGCCCTGCCCGGGGCGATCGAGCGGGCCCAGCGGGCCAGCGGGGTCGCGGGCTGATGCGCGTCGTCGCGGCGATGTCGGGGGGCGTCGACTCGGCGGTCGCCGCCGGTCGCATGCTCGACGCGGGCCACGAGGTGGTCGGCGTCCACCTCGCGCTGTCGCAGAGCGCGGCGACCCTGCGCGAGTCGGCCCGTGGCTGCTGCACCATCGAGGACGCGGGGGACGCGCGCCGGGTGGCCGACATGCTCGGCATACCGTTCTACGTCTGGGACATGGCGGCGCGGTTCAAGCGCGACGTCATGGAGGACTTCGTCGCGGAGTACTCGGCCGGACGCACGCCCAACCCGTGCCTGCGGTGCAACGAGAAGATCAAGTTCTCGGCGCTGCTCGACAAGGCGGTGGCTCTGGGCTTCGACGCCGTCGCGACCGGTCACTACGCCCAGGTCGTGGTGCGCCCCGACGGCACGCGCGAGCTGCACCGCGCCGTCGACCCGGCCAAGGACCAGTCGTACGTGCTCGGCGTGCTCGACGCCGAGCAGCTCGCGCGGGCCTTCTTCCCGTTGGGCGACACCACGAAGCCCGACATCCGGGCAGAGGCGCGCGAGCGGGGCTTCTACGTCGCCAACAAGCCGGACTCCCACGACATCTGCTTCATCGCCGACGGCGACACCAAGGGGTGGCTGACCGCGCGGCTCGGCGAGCAGCCGGGCGAGATCGTCGACGCCACCTCGGGCACGGTGGTCGGGTCGCACGCGGGCGCCTACGCCTACACCGTCGGCCAGCGGCGCGGGCTGGGACTCGACCGGTCGGCCCTCGACGCCGAGCCGCGCTACGTCGTCGACGTCGATGCGGCCGCGAACCGCGTCACGATCGGCACCGCCGACCTGCTGGGCGTCAACGCGCTGCGCGGCGACCACGCCCGGTGGTGTGGAGCCGCCCCTCACGGAGTCGTCTTGCTCGGAGCCCAGGTCCGCGCCCATGGTGACGAGGTCCCGGCGCAGGCCTGGGCGTCGGGCGACGACGTCGAGGTGCGTCTGTCCGAGCGCGTGCGGGGGTGGCCCCCGGGCAGTCGGTGGTGCTGTACGAGGGCACGCGGGTGGTGGGTTCGGCGACGATCGCGTCGGCCTGGCTCGAGCGCTGAACGGTATGCCGCTGAGGCGGTGAGGCGGCCGGTCACTGGCTGTCGGACCGCCCGGTTACGCTCTCGTTGTGGCTCGCGCAACCGGTATCGGATCTCTGCCCGGCACGGACATCCGCGAGGCCTTGCGTGGGGTGCGTGACCTCCTCGGCGACGGCCACCTGCCCTACCTGCCCGAGCTGCCGGCACGCGGCCCGGGGTCCGAGCTGCTCGGGCGCTCCGCTGGCCTGCTGGTCGACCTCCACGTCGACCTCCAGCCCGGCGGCTGGCGGTTCGTCGACCGGCCCGGGCACGACGCCGGGCGCACCGCCGGACTCTGGCGCCAGGACCTCGACGAGCTCGCCGAAGCCTTCGACGGCTACGCCGGCGAGCTCAAGGTCCAGTGCGCGGGGCCCTGGACCCTCGCGGCCGGACTCGAGCTCACCCGGGGCGAGCGGGCGCTGTCCGACCAGGGCGCCGTGCGCGACCTCGTGGGGTCGCTCACCGAGGGACTGCGTCGGCACGTCGCCGAGGTGCAGCGGCTGGTGCCGCAGGCGACGCTGACGCTCCAGCTCGACGAGCCCTCGCTCCCGGCCGTGCTGGCCGGGCACATCCCGACCGCGTCCGGCTACGGGCACCTGCGGTCGGTCGACCCGATGACGGTGATGAACGGGCTGCGCGACGTCCTGGGCGCCGCGCCCGACGCGACGGCGACGGTGGTGCACTGCTGCGACCCCGGCATACCCCTGCCGCTTCTGCGGGCCACCGGGGTGGCAGCGATCGCCTTCGACACGACCACCCTCACGCCCCAGCGCTGGGAGTCCGTCGCCGCGACGGTCGAGCAAGGGGTGGCCCTGTGGGCCGGCTGCCTGCCCACCGACGGCGGCGGCACCGTCCAGGAGGCCGCGGCAACGGTGGCTCGTGGCTGGCACGACGCCGGCATGCCCACCTCCGCCCTGGGCGACCTCGTCGCCAGCCCCGCGTGCGGACTCGCCGGACTCACACCCGCGGGGGCCTGGCGCGTTCAACGTGCAGCGGTCGACGTGGCCGCGGAATGGTCCGAACGAGCGGAAAGTTGACCCACCCATGAGCAGCGTCGCCACCCCCTCACGCGTCGAGCCCGCCACCTCGACGACCCGGGTGCCCTGGCAGGCCAAGTACCTCCTGCTCGCCCTCATCTGGGGCTCGAGCTTCCTGCTGATGAAGGTCGGACTGCGCACCATGGCGCCGCTGCAGATCTCCGGGCTGCGGATCTTCGCCGGCACCGCGACCCTGCTGGCGCTGCTGGCCGTCACCGGCGGCCGGCTGCCGCGGGAGCCGAGGGTCTGGGGGCACCTGGCGGTGTCAGGCGTGTTCCTCACCGCGCTGCCGTTCAGCCTGTTCGCCGCGGGGGAGGAGCGCGTCTCCTCGGCCCTGGCCGGCATCGGCAACGCGACCACGCCGCTGGCCGCCGTGTTCTTCGCCTTGGCCCTGCTGCCCAGCGACCGCCTGTCGCGGCGCAAGCTCGCGGCCGTGGTCATCGGATTCGTGGGTGTCGTCGTCATCATGCAGCCGTGGGCGTCGGCGGGGCGCCCCGACCTGCTCGGGTTCGGCATGACCTTGGTGGCGGGCGCGTGCTACGGCCTCGGCTGGACGTACAACCGTCGGTTCCTCGGGCAGGCCGACCTCGGCGGCCTCTCCATGCCCACCGCCCTGCTCGTCGTGGGGTCGGTGCTGATGGTGCCGGTCGTGCTCGTCTGGTGGCTGTTCCACCGCGCGAGCTATGCCGCGCCGTGGGCCGGACACCTCGACACCACCCACGGGGGCACGCTGCTGCCGCTGGTCTGCGTGCTCGCGCTCGGCGTCGTCGGCACGGGCCTGGCCTACATGCTCCAGTTCGACGTCGTCCGGGGCGCGGGCGCGACGGTGAGCACGACGGTCACGTACCTCATCCCCGTCGTGTCGGTGATCCTCGGGGTGGTCGTGCTGCGCGAGAGCCTCGCGTGGCCCCAGCTGCTCGGTGCCGCGATCGTGCTCCTGTCGGCGGTCGTCATCGGGCTGCCCGACCGGCGGCGTCGGCTCGCCAGCTGACGCGACCTCGTGGGCAGGGTCGTCCGGGCCTGCGCCCTGACGATCCTGCCCACGAGGCCGGTTGGGGCGACTCGCTCAGGAGCCGGTTGGCTGGTGAACCTCGCGGCGCAGGATCTTGCCGGTGGGGCCCTTGGGCAGCTCGTCGACCTGCCAGAGGTGCCTCGGGTACTTGTAGGCCGCGATGCGTTCCTTGACGTAGGCCTGGACGTCCTCGAGCGTCGCGGTCGACCCGGGTCGCAGCGCCACCGCGGCGCCCACGTCCTCGCCGAGGAGGTCGTCAGGTACCGCGACCACGGCGGCCTCGAGGACATCGGGGTGGGTGTAGAGCACCTCCTCCACCTCGCGCGGGTACACGTTCATGCCGCCCCGCAGGATCATGTCCTTCTTGCGGTCCACGATGGTGAAGTACCCCTCGTCGTCGACCGTGGCCAGGTCACCGGTGCGGAACCACCCGTCCGGGATCGCCTCAGCCGTGGCCTCGGGGTTGTTCCAGTACCCCTTCATGACGTTGTCACCGCGAATGGCGATCTCGCCCACGCCCTCCCCCGGTGGGACGTCGTTGCCGTCCAGGTCGACGAGCTTCATCTCGCACCCGGGGATCGCCACGCCGATGGTGCCGGGCTTGCGCTCCCGGTCGGGCATGTTGAACGACGCGACCGGTGAGGTCTCGGACAGGCCGTACCCCTCGAGGATGATGCAGTCGAACTTCGCCTCGAACGCCTTCATGACCTCCAGCGGCATCGCCGATCCGCCCGAGCAGCAGGCGCGCAGGGAGCTCGCGTCGAGGGAGTCCGAGTCGGGGTGGTTGAGGATCGCGGCATACATCGTCGGGACGCCCATCATGATGGTGACCTTCTCGTTGCCGATGACCTTGATCGCCTCTGCGGGGTCGAAGCGGGGGATGAGCGCCAGGGCCGCGCCGGAGATGACTGCGGCGTTGAGCCCCACCACGAGCCCGAACACGTGGAACAGGGGCAGGCACCCCATCACGACGTCCGCGGCTGTCGTCTGCTGGATCTCGACGGCGCTGCGGTGGGCGTTCAGGTGGACGTTGCGGTGGGTGAGCTCTGCTCCCTTGGGGCGACCGGTGGTGCCCGAGGTGTACAGGACGATCGCGGTGTCTTCGTCGTCGCGCTCGACCGGCGTGCTGATCGGGTCGCCGTCCTCGAGGGTGCCGGCCTCGGGGCCGAGCACGCCGCAGGGGATGATGCGGGTTCCCGAACGCTCGGCGCCGGCCGTGGCCTCGGCGACGAAGTCGGGCCACACGAAGGCGACCGTGGCGCCGGAGTTGGTGAAGAAGAAGTCGATCTCGCCCGCCTTGAGTAGGGGGTTCATCGGCACGACGATCGCACCGGCCAGCAGGGAGCCGAAGAACACGACGGGAAACGCCGGCACGTTCGGCAGGATGATCGCCACCCGGTCGCCGGGCTCGACGCCGGACGCCCGCAGCTGTCCCGCCACCGAGGCCGCCATCGCATGGAGCTGGCCATAGCTGAGGTCCTGGCCATGGAACTTGATGGCCGGCGAGTCGGGCCGGCTGCCGGCCGTCTCGACCAGGTTGGTGGCGAGGTTGGTCATCGGTGACTCCACTCCTTCGTGGGCGTGTGGGGCGTACGGGGCTCCCGGGGCGCTGCCGTCATCCTCCCTGCTGGCCTCCGCGTTGGCTACGGCTTCGCCGTGATTCGGTATGCCGCGTGCCGTCGGTGGGGTGCGGCAGGATGGGCCCGTGAGTGAGATCGTCTCGAGCACCGTCCCGCAGGAAGTCCGTCACGAGTGGACCGAGCTCGCCGAGCAGGCCAGCGCCGCCCAGTTCGCCTACCACGTCAAGGATGCGCCGACGATCAGCGACGGCGAGTACGACACCTTGATCCGGCGGTTGACGGCGCTCGAGGACGACTACCCCGAGCTGCGCACCCCCGAGAGCCCGACCCAGCAGGTCGGCGGTGCGGTGTTCTCGACGGAGTTCCAGGCCGTCGACCACCTCGAGCGGATGCTCAGTCTCGACAACTGCTTCTCGCCCGAGGAGCTCGCGCAGTGGGCGGCGCGCGTGACTCGCGACGCGGGCACCACGGCATACCACTATCTCTGCGAGCTCAAGATCGACGGGCTGGCCGTGAACCTGCTCTACGAAAAGGGTCGGCTCACGCGCGCCCTCACCCGCGGCGACGGGCGCACCGGCGAGGACGTCACCCACAACGTCAAGACCATCGAGGGCATCCCGCACCAGCTCGCCGGCTCGGGCCACCCCGCGCGGGTCGAGGTCCGTGGTGAGGTCTTCTTCCCGCTCGAGGGGTTCGCCGAGCTCAACGCCTCGCTCGTCGAGGCGGGCAAGGCCCCGTTCGCCAACCCCCGCAACTCGGCAGCCGGGTCACTGCGCCAGAAGGACCCGCGGGTCACCGCCAGCCGCCCGCTGCACATGCTCGTCCACGGCATCGGGTTCCGCGAGGGGCTCGAGCTCACGCGCCAGTCCGAGGCGTACGAGAAGCTCCGCGAGTGGGGCCTGCCGATCTCCACCCACTTCCGGGTGCTCGACACGATCGAGGAGGTCCAGGAGTTCGTCCGTTACTTCGGCGAGCACCGCCACAGCGTCGAGCACGAGCTCGACGGCATCGTGGTCAAGGTCGACGAGGTGGCCGTGCAGCGCCAGCTGGGGTCGACGTCACGGGCACCCCGCTGGGCGATCGCCTACAAGTACCCGCCCGAGGAGGTCAACACCAAGCTCCTCGACATCCAGGTCAACGTCGGGCGCACCGGCCGGGTGACGCCGTTCGGGGTCATGGAGCCCGTGGTCGTCGCCGGGTCGACGGTGGAGCGTGCCACCCTCCACAACGCCGACGAGGTGCGGCGCAAAGGCGTCCTCATCGGCGACATGGTGGTGCTGCGCAAGGCCGGTGACGTCATTCCCGAGATCCTCGGCCCGGTCGTCGACCTGCGCGACGGCACCGAGCGGGAGTTCGTCATGCCGACGACGTGCCCCTCGTGCGGGACCCCGCTGCGCCCGGAGAAGGAGGGCGACAAGGACATCCGCTGCCCCAACTCGCGCACCTGCCCGTCCCAGCTGCGCGAGCGGCTCGCCGGGCTGGCGGGGCGCGGCGCGTTCGACATCGAGGCACTCGGCTGGGAGGGCGCGACGGCCCTGCTCGACTCAGGCGTCCTCGAGGACGAGAGCGGCCTGTTCGGGCTCGACGAGTCCGCCATCGCCACGGTCCCGCTGTTCACCCGCGCTGCGAAGAAGACCGATCCGGCTGAGGCCGTCGTCGATGGCCGGGTGCTCTCGGCCAACGGCAAGCGCCTGGTCGAGAACCTCGGCCAGGCCAAGCAGCAGCCGCTGTGGCGCGTGCTCGTGGCGCTGTCGATCCGACACGTCGGTCCTACGGCCGCCCGGGCGCTGGCGCAGCACTTCGGCTCGATGACGGCGATCCGCGACGCGACCCGGGACGAGCTCGCCGGCGTCGAGGGGGTGGGCGGCGTCATCGCTGACGCGGTGCGGGAGTGGTTCGACGCGCCCGACAACGCGTGGCACCTGCGCATCGTCGACCAGTGGGCGGCCGACGGGGTGGTCATGCGCGACGAGCGCGATGCCTCCGTGGAGCAGACGCTGGCGGGGCTGACGGTGGTCGTGACCGGGTCGCTCGAGGGGTTCTCGCGCGACGAGGCGAAGGAGGCGATCCTGGCCCGTGGGGGCAAGGCCTCCGGGTCGGTGTCGAAGAACACCGACTACGTGGTCGTCGGCGAGAACGCCGGTTCCAAGGAGGACAAGGCGCGCGAGCTCGGGCGGCCCATCCTCAACGAGGCCGGGTTCCGCAGGTTGCTCGAGACCGGGCAGGCCTAGGGAGGGTGACCATGGTGGACAAGGCGGTCTTCCTCCGGAGTTCACCGCCCTCGGCGCGGTGGGCGACCTCGCCACCGAGGTGGACCGGATGCGGGAACACCCCGCCGGCTGGGTCGAGGCAGCCGAGGTGGACGCGCCCCCCATCACCCGCGATCTGCTCCGCGCCTGAGGCTCGCTGCTCCGCGCGGCAGGGCCCGAGCGTGCGGCCACCACTCAGCAGACTTGCGTCCCGCTGAACAGACAGGAGCTCACGGCGAAGTAGGACACACGTGCGCGAAGTTCCCTGGTGCTGCGTATGCCGCGTGCGGGGCCGGCGCGTGCGGCGGCCCGGGCCAGCCGGTCACGGCTCAGTCGAGCGGGCGCCCGTCCCGCAGAGCCGCGCTGGCCTCGTCGATGATCGAGGTCATCGCCGCAGCCGCAGCCGGGCCGTCCCCGGACTGGATCGCCTCGGCGACGTCGGCGTGCAGCCGGATCGCGAGCGGGTTCGGTCGGGCAGGCATGAGGTCGTGGTGCGTGCGGCCAGCGAGCACCTCGGCGACGACGTTGTGCAGGGCAGCGAGCATCTCGTTGCCCGACGCCTCGAGCATGGTGCGGTGGAACAACGTGTCCGCGTCGAGGTAGGCCTCGAGGTCGCCGGCCTTGGCGTGCACCGCCATCTGCATGACGGCCCCGGTCATGGTGCCGCACTGTTCCGGCGTGGCGCGCTCTGCGGCCAGGCCGGCCGCGACCGGCTCGAACCCCTTGCGCAGCTCGCCCAGTGAGAGCAGCTGCTCCTCGCGATCGGGGCCGTCGAGTCGCCACCGGATCACGCGCGGGTCGAACACGTTCCAGTCGGCCCGGGGACGCACCCGCACCCCGAGGCGACGCCGCGTCTCCACCAGCCCCATCGACTCCAGGACCCGCACTGCTTCGCGGACCACCGACCGCGACACGCCATAGGCCTCGTCGAGCTGGTCGATGCGCAGCACCGCACCCACGGGGCAGCGACCCGAGACGATGTCCTGCCCGAGCGCGTCGAGGACCGAGGCGTGCAGGCCCCCCGGCGTGCTGGCGTCACCGAGCCGGTGGGGCGCGGAGCGTGCCGCGGATGCGATGGCCATGAGGCCAAGGGTGCCAGAGAGGTGATGTATGACAGAAGGGGGTAAAGAAATCTGATTTATTTTCCCGAAACTCTTGATAAGGCCGGTCTAGGGAGGGCACTCTGGTCCGAGCACGAACGAGCTTGATGAACAGGCCTGACAAAGGAGTCATGGAGCATGCAGCACCATCCACCGCCCCTCGTCGTCGTGATGGGGGTGTCCGGCTCGGGAAAGACCACCGTCGGCGCCGCCCTCGCGCAGCGCCTGGGCGTCCCGTTCGCCGACGCCGACGACTTCCACCCCGAGGCCAACATCGCCAAGATGTCTGCCGGCATCCCGCTCGACGACGTCGACCGCAAGCCGTGGCTCGAGGCCATCGCCGCCTGGCTCGCCGACCACACGTCCAGCGGCGGCGTCGCCAGCTGCTCGGCGCTCAAGCGTGAGTACCGCGACGTCCTGGCCGGCGCAGCGCCTGCGACCTTCTTCCTGCACCTGCACGGTGACCGCGACGTCCTCGCGGCCCGCGTCGCAGCCCGGCCGGCCCACTTCATGCCCGCCGCGCTCATCGACAGCCAGTTCGCCACCCTCGAAGCCCTCGAGCCCGACGAGCGGGGCGCCGTCCTCGACGTCTCTTCGTCGGTCGACAACCTCGTCGACGAGTCAGTCACCCTCCTCACCGCGAAAGGCGGAGTCTCCGCATGAGTCTCGACCTGTTCTCCCTGGTGCAGCCCGCCCTCGCGGCGGCTGACGCCCCGGCAATCCCCGCCGCACGGCTCGTCCCCGCCGCGCTCCTGGGTATCGCCGTCATCGTCCTGCTGATCACCCGGTTCAAGCTGCACCCCTTCCTCGGGCTCACCATCGGCTCCCTGGTGGTCGGCGCCGTCGCGGGTGTCGAGCTCTCGGCGACCGTCGACAGCTTCACCAAGGGCTTCGGCGCCACGGCGGCGAGTGTCGGCACGCTGATCGCGCTCGGTGCGATGTTCGGCAAGCTGCTCGCCGACTCCGGTGGCGCGGACGAGATCGTCGACACGATCGTCGGTCGCTCCAGTGCACGCACCCTGCCGTGGGCGATGGCCGGAGTCGGCGCCATCATCGGCCTGCCGATGTTCTTCGAGATCGGCCTCGTGCTCCTGATGCCGGTCATCTTCCTGGTCGCGCGCCGGTCCGGCCTGTCCGTCATCAAGGTCGGCATCCCGGCGCTCGCGGGCCTGTCGGCCATGCACGGCCTGGTCCCGCCCCACCCCGGGCCGCTCGTGGCCATCGACGCCCTCAAGGCCAACCTCGGGCTGACCCTCGGCCTCGGTGTGCTCGTCGCGATCCCGACCGTGGCCATCGCCGGCCCGCTCTTCGCCCGGTTCGCCGGCCGCTGGGTCGACGTCCCCGCGCCCACGATGTACGAGCCCCGCGAGAACGCGCTCGACCCGCGCCCGTCCTTCGCCGTGACGCTGTTCGCCGTCCTCACCCCGGTCGTCCTCATGCTGGGCAAGGCGCTCGCCGACATCCTCGCGGGCAAGGACAACCCGGTCCGCACCGTGCTCGACTTCGTCGGCACGCCGCTCATCGCCCTGCTCATCGCGGTCATCGTCGGCATGTTCACCCTCGGCCGTGGCGCCCGGATGGGCACCAAGGAGCTCGCGAAGTCGCTCGAGCAGGCGCTGCCGCCCATCGCGGGGATCATCCTCATCGTCGCCGCGGGTGGTGGCTTCAAGCAGACCCTGGTCGACACCGGGATCGGCAAGCTCGTGGCCACCTGGGTGCAGGGCAGCGGCCTGTCCGTGCTCCTGCTCGCCTGGCTCGTCGCCGTCCTGATCCGCCTCGCCACCGGCTCCGCGACGGTGGCCACGGTCACCGCCTCCGGCATCCTGGCGCCGCTGGCCGCCGGGATGGCTCCGACGCACGTCTCGCTGCTCGTCCTGGCGATCGGCGCGGGTTCGGTGTTCTTCTCCCACGTCAACGACGCCGGCTTCTGGCTGGTCAAGGAGTACTTCGGCCTCAGCGTGGGTCAGACCCTGAAGTCGTGGTCGCTCATGGAGACCGTCCTTTCCGTGACCGGGCTGGTGTTCGTGCTGCTGCTCGGCCTGGTGGTCTGAGCACGGGCGCAAACCGCGGCCCCGCCCGTGAACTAGGCTTGACCCTCGTGGCAACCGACTTCTCCCAAGAGATCAAGAACCTCCGCACGACGATGGACTCCGTGCGCGAGGTGACCGACCTCGAATCGCTGCGGGAGCGCATCAAGGATCTCGAGGCGCAGTCGGGCGTCCCCAACCTGTGGGACGACCCCGACGCGGCGCAGCAGGTGACCTCGGCGCTGTCGCGGGCCAACTCCGAGTACGAGCGGGTCACCGGCATGGACTCGCGCATCGACGACCTCGAGACGCTTGTCGAGATGGCCACCGAGGACGGCGGCGACGCCGAGACCCTCGCCGAGGCCGAGAAGGAGCTGGTCGCCGTCCAGAAGGCCGTGGCCGAGCTCGAGGTGCGCACCCTGCTTTCGGGTGAGTACGACGAGCGCGCGGCGGTGGTCACGATCCGGGCGGGCGCGGGTGGTGTCGACGCGGCGGACTTCGCCGAGATGCTCATGCGGATGTACCTGCGCTGGGCGGAGCGGCACGGTTACCCGACCAAGGTCATGGACACCTCGTATGCCGAGGAGGCGGGCCTGAAGTCGGTGACGTTCGAGGTCGACGTGCCCTACGCCTTCGGCAACCTCTCCGTCGAGGGCGGCACGCACCGGCTGGTCCGGATCAGCCCGTTCGACAACCAGGGCCGACGCCAGACGAGCTTCGCCGCAGTCGAGGTGATCCCGCTCATCGAGTCCACCGACTCCATCGAGATCCCCGAGAACGAGATCAAGGTCGACGTGTTCCGCTCGTCGGGCCCGGGCGGTCAGTCCGTCAACACCACTGACTCCGCGGTGCGCATGACCCACATCCCGACCGGCATCGTCGTTTCGATGCAGAACGAGAAGTCCCAGATCCAGAACCGCGCGGCCGCGCTGCGCGTGCTCCAGTCCCGACTGCTCATCCAGAAGCAGGCCGAGGAAGCAGCGGCGAAGAAGGAGATGGCCGGCGACATCAAGGCCAGCTGGGGCGAGCAGATGCGCTCCTACGTCCTGCAGCCGTACCAGATGGTCAAGGACCTGCGCACCGAGCACGAGGTGGGCAACCCCTCGGCCGTCTTCGACGGCGACATCGACGGCTTCATCGAAGCCGGCGTGCGGTGGCGCAAGGAGCAGGAGAAGCTCGCCGGCTGACGAGGCCGGCCAGACCACGGGGCGCCGCGCAACGCCGAAGAGCCGCCGCTGCGCGGCATACCAAGGTTCCCGACCTATCCTCGGTGGCGTCGTGCGTGCGCAGCCGCGCGCGGTCGTATGCCGTCCCCGCCCCCGCCCGTAAGGCTCACCCCCCGCGCATGATCCGCTTCGAGAACGTCAGCAAGGTCTATCCCCGGTCCACCCGACCGGCCCTGAGCGACGTCACGCTCGACGTCGAGCGCGGCGAGTTCGTCTTCGTCGTCGGCGCGTCCGGTTCGGGCAAGTCGACCCTCCTGCGCCTCGTGCTCAAGGAGGAACGCGCCACCCAGGGCACCGTCCTCGTTGCGGGGCAGGAAGTCGGGGGACTGCCGCAGCGCAAGGTGCCCCGGCTGCGCCGCGAGATCGGCACGGTGTTCCAGGACTTCCGCCTGCTGCCCAACAAGAACGTCTACCAGAACGTCGCGTTCGCCCTGCAGGTCCTCGGTCGTTCCGGACACGCGATCCGCCAGGTCGTGCCCGAGACCCTCGAGATGGTCGGTCTCGAAGGCAAGGAGAAGCGTCTCCCGCACGAGCTCTCCGGTGGTGAGCAGCAGCGCGTGGCCATCGCCAGGGCCTTCGTCAACAAGCCCCCGATCCTGCTGTGCGACGAGCCGACCGGAAACCTCGACCCCGCCACCAGCCTCGACATCGTGCGGCTGCTCGACCGGATCAACCGCACCGGCACCACCATCGTGATGGCCACCCACGACGACGACATCGTCAACCAGCTGCGCAAGCGCGTGGTGGAGCTCGTGTCTGGCCACATCGTCCGCGACGAGAACAAGGGCGTCTACGGCAGCGGGCGCTGACCGCGACCCGACCGCCACCGGCCGCCACAGACTTCGGAAGAGACCCACTCCATGCGACTGCAGTTCATGCTCGGCGAGATCTGGATCGGCCTGCGCCGAAACCTCTCCATCGCCGTCTCGGTCATGCTCGTCACCACGGTGTCGCTGTACCTCCTCGGGCTCGGCCTGCTCGCCCAGCGTGAGGTCGACACCCTCAAGGGCTACTGGTACGACCGCATCCAGGTCTCGATCTTCATGTGCGGGCAGGACTCGGCCGAGGCGAACTGTGCGGGCAAGGCCATCACGGCCGAGCAGAAGGCGGCTCTCAAGGCCCAGCTCGACCAGATGAAGCCCCTGGTCAAGAACGTCTACTACGAGTCCGAGCAACAGGCCTACGACCGGTTCCAGGAGCAGTTCCGCAACAGCCCGCTCGCGAGCAACATCCGGGTCGGCGACATCCCGCAGAGCTACCGGGTGCAGCTGTCCGACCCGACCAAGTACGACGTGGTGGTGAGCGCCTTCCAGGGCGCCCCGGGGGTAGGACGCGTGCAGGACCAGCAGAAGACCCTGGACAAGCTTGTTCAAGGTGATGAACGGCATCACCGTCGCCTCGCTCGTGCTCGCCTTCATCATGATCATCTGTGCCGTGCTGCTGATGGTCACCACGATCAGGCAGGCGGCCTTCACCCGGCGCCGTGAGACCGGGATCATGAAGCTCGTGGGGGCCTCGAACCTCACGATCCGGCTGCCGTTCGTCATGGAGATCGTGCTCGCCACGCTGGCGGGCGTCGGCGCCGCAGTCGGGCTGCTGTGGGCCACCACCGACTACCTCGTCGGGCCCTACGTCGCCAAGGTGCTGCCGGATGTCCCCTTGGTCGGGATCACCGATGTCTGGGTCATCGCCCCGTGGCTGGCCGGACTCATGCTGGTCATCGCCGTGATGACCTCCTGGGTCACCTTGTGGCGTTACCTGCGCGTCTGACCGGCCAATCCCCGGATACCGATGGGGTGTGTGTTACCAATGTGGCCTATGAGCGCAAATCTCCCGCGGTCGGGTCGGCTGGCATCGGTCCGACGGGGCGCCCTGGGTGTGGCCGTCGCGTGTTCCCTGGGGCTGGCCGCCGCGTCGCTCAGCGGCATTCCGGTCGCCCACGCAGCGCCGGCCAGCACGGTGTCCGGCCTCGACGGGTCGACACCCGGGGCCACTGACCCCAACACGGCGAAGAAGCAGGTCGACCGCCAGATCCAGGCACTCAAGGGCCAGCTCGACGAGGTCGGCGCCCACCTGGCGAACGCCTACCTCGCGCTCAAGAGGACGCAGGCCGAGCTTCCGCTCGCCCAACAGGCGCTCGACCAGGCCACCGCGGTGGTGGCCAAGGCGGACCTCTACAACTCGCAGATGACGGTCCAGCTCCAGGTCGCCCAGGCCAACGAGGCCCGGGCCATCGACGAGCTCGCGTCCACCCAGGCGCACCTGAGCCAGAACCGTCAGCGGGTCGCCCGCTTCGCCTCCCAGCTCTACCAGGACCAGGGCATGGGCCAGCTGTCCGTGGCCCTGAGCGCGACCACCCCGGACGACTTCGCCAACCGCATCGCGATGACCGACACGGTGATGGATGTCCAGAACCAGTCGCTGAGCCGGCTGGCCACGGCCCGCGCCGCGGCGACCGCCCAGGAGGCGCACATCACGGCGCTTCGCGTCCAGGTCGCCGCTGCGAAGAAGGCGGCCGAGGCGGCCCTGGCCAAGGCCCAGGCTGCCCGCGCCGCCGCCGCGCGGGCCCAGCAACAGCTGCAGGCGCTGGCCGCCCAGCAGCTCGCCCAGTCGAAGAACCTCGCCGCCCAGGCGGCCGCGGAGAAGAAGCAGCTCGCGGCCGCACAGAAGGTCCAGGCTCACCTGCAGGCTGTCCTCGTGGCGCGGGCCAAGGCGGCCAAGGCGGCGGCGGCTCGCCGCGCGGCGGCCCTGCGGCGAGCAGGCAAGCGGGTTCCGCCGGGGCCGGCGACCGCCAGCGGCTTCCTCTCCAGGCCGTCCGACGGCTGGATCTCCTCCGAGTTCGGCATGCGGTTCCACCCGATCCTGCACTACTGGCGCCTGCACGCGGGCCGTGACTACGCGGCCGACTGCGGCACGCCGATCCGCGCGGCGGCCGACGGCCAGATCATCTCGGCCGGGGTCGTCTCCGGCTACGGCAACCGCACGGAGATCGACCACGGCATCGTCCGCGGAGTCGACCTCGTGACGACCTACAACCACATGGAGCGGTTCGCTGTCACCAGCGGTCGCGTCTACCGCGGCGAGGTCATCGGGTACGTCGGCACCAGCGGTGAGTCCACGGGCTGCCACCTGCACTTCGAGACCTACGAGGACGGCGTCCCGCGCGACCCGCGCCGCTGGCTCTGAGCCACGCCGCGCGCACCTGGTCGCCGGTCGGGAAACCGGCTGGCCGGCATACCCGGGTGAGCAGGTAGCGTTGCCCCGCACGGGCGACGCGCCCGCGCCATCCACGCACGGACGGGAAGAGCAGTGGCCAAGGACGCCAAGGACGCTGGGCACAAGGTCGTGGCGAGCAACCGCAAGGCTCGTCACGACTACCTCATCGAGGACACCTTCGAGGCGGGCCTGGTCCTGATGGGCACCGAGGTGAAGTCGTTGCGCATGGGCCGCGCCTCGCTCATCGACGGCTATGCCGCCTGGCGCGGTGACGAGCTGTGGCTGGAGGGCGTGCACATCCCCGAGTACGTCCAGGGCACGTGGACCAACCACACGCCGCGGCGTCGTCGCAAGCTGCTGCTGCACCGCTCCGAGCTCGCCAAGATCCAGCGCAAGTCCTCCGAGAGCGGGCACACCATCGTGCCGCTGCAGCTGTACTTCAAGGACGGCAAGGCCAAGGTCGAGATCGCCATCGCCAAGGGCAAGCGGCAGTACGACAAGCGACAGACGCTGCGCGAGCGCCAGGACACCATGGACACCCAGCGCGCGCTCCACAGCCGGGGCGAGCGCTAGCCGTGCAGGCGACCCCGGGGCGGCGGTATGCCGCGTCAGCGGGGTTCGCGGTCCTGCTCGCCTTCGTTGCGTGGGTCCTCGGCGGGACAGTGGCCCAGGCGGCCGGCGCGGATGACAGCGCGACCGCGTTCCACGTCGACTTCACCCTGAACCATGACGGGTCGGTCGACGTCGTGGAGCACATCACGTGGCAGTTCCCCGAGGGTCAGGCACGGCACGGCATCGACCGGCTCGTGCGGGTCCGGGTCGGCTACCAGAACCGCACCGACGTCTACCGGGAGTACCCCATCAGCGCCGTGCGGGCGACGTCGCCCACCGGTGCGCCCGCCGACGTGCAGGTCAGCGACGCCCTCGACGGCAGCTCCGTTCGCATCCGGGTCGGTGACCCGGGGCGGACCGTTGTGGGCACGCAGTCCTACGTCGTGAGCTACCACCTCGCGAGCGCGGTGAACGGCTTCCCGGACCACGCCGAGTTCTACTGGAACCTCGTCCAGCCCGGAGACACCCACCAGTACGCCCAGGTCACCGCCACCGTCACCGGACCCGCGCCGAGCGACCGCGCGGAGTGCTTCTACGGCGAGCAGGGCTCCACCCAGCGGTGCAGCGCGACGGCGGGCGCCGCCGCCCGGTTCAGTGCGCCCGGACTGCAGGTCGGCCAGGGGGTCTCGGTGCTCGTCTCCCTGCCTGCGACGGCGTTCGGGACCCTCACCCCGGTGCTGCGTCGCGGCAGCGTGAGCGACTCGGGCGCGATCGTGACCGCCCCGGTGGCGAGTGCTGTCGGAGCCCTGGCGGTCGGTGCCGGGATCACCCTGCCCCTGCTCGCAGCGGGGCTCATGGGCACGCTCGTCTACACCCGCGGGCGGGACGAGCGGTATGCCGGTCTCACCCCGGGGCTGCGTCCCGGAGTGGGCGACACGGGTGCCGTCACCCGCGGGGGACGGCCCGCCGTCGCCGTCCAGTTCACTCCCCCGAGGGCGTCCAACCAGGGCTCGTGGGCACCATCATCGACGAGACGGCCAACACCATCGACGTCTCCGCCACGCTGGTCGACCTGGCCGTTCGCGGCTTCCTGACGATCGGCGAGACCGAGCACGGTGCGTTCGGGCGCAAGGACTGGCGGCTGACCCGCGCCGCGCCCCCGACCTCGGCGCTGCTGCCCTATGAAGTTGCGCTGCTCGAGGGCGTCTTCGCGTCGGGCCCGCTCGTCAACCTCTCCGAACTGCGCAACCGGTTCAAGCCGACCCTCGACCGGGTGCAGAGCCTGATGTACGACGAGGTCGTCCGCCGGGGGTGGTTCCGGCGCTCACCCCAGGCCCAGCGCGCCAGCTGGACGGTGCTCGGGGGCTCCCTCGTCGCCCTCGGAGCGTTCGCGTTCTTCTGGCTGGGTGGCTCGTTGCGGCGACTGGGCTCCGTGGCGGGGCTGCCCGTTCCCCCGGGCGCCGTCCTCCTGGGCGGGCTCGTGCTCGCCGGGGGGATCGTGCTGTTCTTCGGCCGGCGGATGGCTGCCCGCACCGCCGATGGCAGCGCCGTGCTGGCCCAGTCCGAGGGCTTCAAGCAGTACCTCGTGACCGCGGAGGCCAACCAGATCCGCTGGGAGGAGGCCCAGGACATCTTCAGCCGGTACCTGCCCTTCGCCATCGTCTTCGGGGTGGCCTCCCAGTGGGCCTCGACCTTCGAACGGGTGGCGCAGGCAGCGGCTGCGGCCGGCCACGTGATCACGCCTCCGCTGTGGTACCTGGGCGGCGACTATGCGTCGTTTGGGGGGATCGCCGACGGCATGGACGCCTTCGCGACCACGGCGGGGGGCGCCTTCGCCAGCACCCCCGGTAGCTCCGGGGGATCGGGCTTCTCCGGCGGGGGCGGCTTCTCGGGCGGCGGAGGTGGGGGCTCGGGGGGAGGCTCGTGGTAGCCACCGCAGCACGAAGGCCGGGCCCATGGGCCCGGCCTTCGCGGTCAGTCGTGTCAGCTGTCAGCTGCGAAAGGCGTCCTTGACCTTCTCGCCAGCCTGCTTGAGGTCGGCCTCGGTCTGGTCGGCCTTGCCTTCGGCCTCGAGGCTCTCGTCGTCGGTGACCTTGCCCGTGGCTTCCTTGGCCTTGCCGGACGCGTCCTGCGCCATGTTCTTCATCTTGTCGTCGCCGCCCATGGGGGCCTCCTTCGGTAGGAATGTCCCGCTTCTACCCCGAACGGGCGACGCGAAACGCGGCGGGCACCGAACCCACCGGCGAAACCCGAGCTAAGCCGTGATGACGAGCAGCAGGTCGCCGCCCTCGACCTGCTGCTGGGAGCCGATCGCCAGCCTGGCCACCGTGCCGGCGACCGGCGCCGTGATGTTGGCCTCCATCTTCATGGCCTCGATGGTGGCGACGACCGCTCCGGCTTCGACGCGCCCACCCTCCTCGACGGCCAGACTGACCACGCCGGCGAACGGTGCGGCGACCTGGCCCTTGTCGCTCGCGTCGGCCTTCTCGGCGGCCTTGACGTCGACCGCGACCTGCTCGTCGCGAACCTGGACGGGGCGCAGCTGGCCGCCCATGGTGAACATCACGGTGCGCATGCCGCGCTCGTCGGCGTCGGACACCGACTGCAGGGCGATGAGCAGCCGCTTGCCCGGTTCGAGGTCGATCTCGTGCTCGAAGCCGACCTCGACTCCGTGGAGGAACTCGCGGGTGCCCAGCACCGCGAGGTCGGAGTACGCGTCGCGCGACCTCTCGAAGTCCTGGGTCGGGCCGGGGAACAGCAAGCGGTTCAAGGTATGCCGGGGGCTTGCCTTGAGCGCGGCGCTGTCCTCTTCGCTCAGCTCGGTGACCCGGGGCTTGACGTCGCGGCCTTCGAGGGCCTTCGTACGGAACGGTTCGGGCCAGCCGCCGGGCGGGTCGCCGAGCTCACCGGAGAGGAACCCGATGACCGAGTCGGGGATGTCGTACCGGGTCGGGTTGGCCTCGAAGTCCGCCGGGTCGGCCTTCGCGCCGACCAGGGCCAGCGCCAGGTCTCCCACGACCTTGCTGCTCGGGGTGACCTTGACGATGTTGCCCAGGATCCGGTTGGCCGCGGCATACATGTCCTCGACCTCCTCGAAGTGGTCGCCGAGGCCGAGCGCGATGGCCTGCTGGCGCAGGTTGGACAGCTGGCCACCGGGGATCTCGTGGGTGTACACCCGACCGGTCGGGGCAGGCAGGCCGGACTCGAAGGGGAAGTACAGCTGGCGGACGGCCTCCCAGTAGGGCTCGAGGTCGCAGACGGTCTGCAGGTCGAGGCCGGTGGCGCGTGGTGTGCCGTCGGTGGCCGCGACCAGGCTCGACATGGGCGGCTGGCTCGTCGTGCCCGACAGGGCCGCACTGGCGACGTCCACGGCGTCGACTCCGGCGTCGATGGCGGCGAGCAACGTTGCCAGCTGCCCGCCGGCGGTGTCGTGGGTGTGCAGGTGGACGGGCTGGTCGAAGCGCTCGCGCAGCGCGGTGACCAGCGTGCGTGCGGCTGGTGCCCGCAGCAGGCCGGCCATGTCCTTGATCGCGATGACGTGCGCCCCGGCGTCGGCGATCTGCTCGGCGAGGCGCAGGTAGTAGTCGAGGGTGTAGAGCCGCTCACCGGGGTTGGTGAGGTCGCCGGTGTAGCACAACGCCACTTCGGCGACGGCGGTGCCGGTCGCCCGCACCGCGTCGATGGCCGGTCGCATCTGGCCCACGTCGTTGAGCGCGTCGAAGATGCGGAAGATGTCGATGCCGGTGCTGGCAGCCTCGGTGACGAACGCGTCGGTGACCTCGGTGGGGTAGGGCGTGTAGCCGACCGTGTTGCGCCCGCGCAGGAGCATCTGCAGCGGCAGGTTGGGCATCGCCTCGCGCAGCTGCGCGAGCCGGTCCCACGGGTCCTCGGCCAGGAAGCGGAGCGCGACGTCGTAGGTCGCGCCGCCCCAGGCCTCGACCGACAGCAGCTGCGGCGTCAGGCGGGCGACGTGCGGGGCGACGTGCATGAGGTCGCGGGTGCGCAGGCGGGTGGCCAGCAACGACTGGTGGGCGTCGCGGAACGTCGTCTCGGTGACACCCACGGCCTCCTGGGCGCGCAGCGCCTCGGCGAAGGCCTGTGGACCCTGGCGCAGCAGCCGGTCTCGGGCGCCGGGAGGTGGGGGAGTGGTCCGGTCGATGGCGGGCAGCTTGGAGCGCGGTGAGACCCGGGTGCGTCCCGGACCGTGCGGCTGGTTGACGGTGACCTCGGCGAGGTAGGTGAGCAGCTTGGTGCCCCGGTCGGCGGAGACCCGGGCCGTGCGCAGGTAGGGCCGCTCGTCGATGAAGGAGGTCGACAGTCGACCGGCCTGGAAGTCCGGCTCCTCCAGCAGGGCCTGCAGGAACGGGATGTTGGTGGAGACGCCGCGGATGCGGAACTCGGCCAGAGCCCGCCGAGCGCGCCGCACTGCGGTGGGGAAGTCGCGCCCGCGGCAGGTGAGCTTGACGAGCATCGAGTCGAAGTGGGCGCCGATCTCGGCCCCGACGAACACCGTGCCTCCGTCGAGGCGCACGCCGGCGCCGCCGGCAGAGCGGTAGGTCGTGATGCGACCGGTGTCCGGCCGGAACTCGTTGGCGGGGTCCTCGGTGGTGATCCGGCACTGCAGCGCGGCCCCGCGGATCTGGAGGGTGTCCTGGGACAGCCCGAGGTCGGCAAGGGTCTCGCCGCTGGCGATGCGCAGCTGGCTGCTCACGAGGTCGACGTCGGTGATCTCCTCGGTCACGGTGTGCTCGACCTGGATGCGCGGGTTCATCTCGATGAAGACGTACCGGCCGTCGGGTGCCAGCAGGAACTCGACCGTGCCGGCGTTGACGTAGCCGATCTCCCGGGCGAAGGCCACGGCGTGTGCACACATCCGCTCGCGCAGGTCGGGGTCGAGGTTGGGGGCGGGGGCGATCTCCACGACCTTCTGGTGGCGCCGCTGCACCGAGCAGTCGCGCTCGAAGAGGTGGATCACGCTGCCGGCGCCGTCGGCGAGGATCTGGACCTCGATGTGGCGGGGGCTGACGACTGCCTCCTCGAGGAAGACCGTGGCGTCGCCGAATGCGGACTCGGCTTCGCGCATGCAGGCCTCGAGCGCGTCCTGCAGGTCCTCGGGACGCTCGACGCGCCGCATGCCACGGCCGCCACCACCGGCGACCGCCTTGGCGAAGATGGGGAACCCGATCTCCGTGGCGGCGGCGACGAGGGTGTCCACGTCGTCGCTGGGCTCGGACGAGCGCAGGGTCGGCAGACCGGCCTGCTTGGCCGCGGCGATGGCGCGGGCCTTGTTGCCGGTGAGGTGCAGGACCGAGGCGGGCGGCCCGACGAACGTCACCCCGGCGGCGGCACAGGCCTCGGCGAGGTCGGGGTTCTCGGAGAGGAACCCGTAGCCCGGGTAGACCGCGTCCGCCCCCGACTCGAGCGCGGTCCGCACGATGCCCTCGGGGTCGAGGTAGGCCCGCACGGGGTGCCCCTCGTCGCCGATCTGGTATGCCTCGTCGGCCTTGAGCACGTGCTCGGACTTGCGGTCCTCGTAGGGGAAGACGGCCACCGTCTTGGCGCCGAGCTCGGTGGCGGCGCGGAAGGCGCGAACCGCGATCTCGCCACGGTTGGCGACCAGGACCTTGCTGAACACGGGGCCTCCTGAGGGGGGACGCAGGTGGGGCACGTTGCTGCTCGATCCTAGTGAGCGTTCGCGTCGTGAGACCGGACGACCGCGATGCGGACGTCCGGTCTCTGTCGGTATGCCGCGCGCGGCCTGGCTCAGCTCGCCGCGGTGAACCTCTGGCGGCGGTGCCTCGGCTGCTCGATCTCGTCCAGCATCGCCACGGCATAGTCCTCGGCGCTGATCTGGTCTCCTGCGGGGGAGTCCAGTCCCAGCGCGTACTGCCCGGTCCGCTCTCCCGGGGCGATCACCGGCGCAGGGGAGAAGAACGTCCAGTCGAGGTCAGCGGGGGCGGCGCGGAACAGGTCCAGGGCGGCTGCCCCGCTGAGGGCCTCGGCGCGGTAGACCTCGGGGAAGCCCTCGGTGTCGAGCAGTCGGGTGCCGTTGGGGTCGACCAGGGACCCTGCCCCGCCCACGAAGAGCACGCGGGCCTCGGTGCCGTGGTCGATGAGGGTCTGGACGGCGGCCAGCCACGGCTCGTGGCTCTCGCCCGTCCGGCTCGGTCCGGTGGCCGAGACGACGACGTCATGCGTTGCTGCGGCCTCCTTGATCGTCGCCTCGTCGCCGAGGTCGCCGGCGCGGGCGGCCACGCCGGGCATGGAGGTGGTGCCGGTGCGGGTGATGGCGGTGACGTCGTGGCCGCGCCGGACTGCCTCGGCGGCAATCCGCGAGCCGACGACTCCACTGGCTCCGAACAGGGCGATCTTCATGGGTACGTGCCTTTCGTTGCGCGATCCGGGGGAACGGGGCTCACGGTAACCAGTGGTAACTGACCACTTCAACGTGCTATAAGTACCTGATGGTTACCATGGCGCAGTCCCGCCCGCTCATCGAGCGCGGCGACGTGTTCGACCCCACTTGTCCGACCCGGGTGGTCCTCGACCGCATCGGCGACAAGTGGACTGTCCTGGTCATCGCCGCCTTGGTCGATGGCCCGTTGCGGTTCACCCAGGTGCGCCAGCGGATCGGCGGCGTGGCGCCCAAGGTGCTCACCCAGACATTGCGGGCCATGGAGCGCGACGGGCTGGTGACCCGCACCGTCTACGCCCAGGTGCCACCACGGGTGGACTACGCCCTCACGGCCCTCGGGGTCTCGCTCGGTGGCCCGCTGGCCGTGCTGACCGACTGGGCCGAGGCACATGTCGGCGAGATCGTCGCGAGCCGCGACCGCTTCGAGGAGGCCGACCTGTCACGAAATGATTCGGAGCCGGTGGGCGTTGGACGATAGGCTGGTGCAACAGCACGACAACTGAACAGAGTGTGTGTGAACACCCCTGCACTCGCAGGAGCCTGGGGGTGATCGGTTTCGACATTGGTCGGCATACCAGGGGAAGCGGGTCGAGGATGCCTGGTTATCTCGTTAACGCTCCCGGCAAAACAATAGGTGCCAATTCCAACCGCACCGACTTCGCCCTCGCCGCCTGAGCGAGCTCCGGAGTCCGTCAGCCTGAGGTAGTTCTCGACTCAGTGTCTGGCGTCAGCTAGAGAACTTGCTGCGCAGTCATGTTGGGGGGCTGCGCGGGACTCTTACTCAACTGGGCCTGTCAGGGAACGTGTGCGCGCGAGCCCTGGGGCCGAGAAACTCCCTAGCGCACTGCACCCGGAGAAGCCCTGGTTTCCCGTCAGTGGACGCGGGTTCAATTCCCGCCACCTCCACCACCCAGGTGTTCGCACACATCAGTTGGGAGCAGCGCCCGGGGTCGATCCAGACCCCGGGCGCTGTTTCGCTGCGTCGGCGCAGGTGTGGGGAACTCGCGGCCGAGCGCCCGGCGTTCACCGTGGCGCAGGTGGGTGCGCGCGGTAGTAGTCGCGCCAGATCAAGCGGTGGATGGGGATCCACCGCGGCAGGGAGCGCACACCGGGTACGAAGGGCACGAGCAGGAACCCGAGGCTCAGCAGGGCCATCAGCCCCCACACCAGGGCGTCGGCGTTCGGCGAGGACTTGAACGGCTCGATCTGGTACCAGAACGTGTAGAGCCACAGCCAGGACTGGCCGGGGTAGCTGCCGGTCTCGTTCATCATGCCCCACTGGTCGCCCCCGAGGTGCTCGGCCGTGGCGTGGTCGTCAAGGTAGCCGCCGTCGGCCAGGAACAGGGTCGAGCGCGTGTAGTCCGTGCTGTAGAAGCCGCCCTCTCCCTGGATGACCGGCTGCAGCACCCCGGAACGCGCCATGCGCAGGAGGCTGGCGGTCAGCACCGGCACAGGCCCGTACTGGCCCGGGGCCACGGCTGCGGGCTTGCCGTCCGGTGCCTTGGCGAGCGCATCGGCATACGCCCCTGCCCACGCGGCCCGCGCGGTGCCTGACGCGCCCTTCCACTGGGTGAGGGCGCTGGCGAGTGCCGGGGTGGGCGGCAGCATCGACAGTGGCGTGATGACGAAGTCGTTGGCGGAGTCCACCGGGATGCGCACTCCGGCGGCCTTCTGCAGGTCGAGCGGGCCGAGCTTCTGACCAGCGTCCGCCGTGGCGTTGTAGGGCGGCCCGTAGCCCGCGCTGGTGCTCGTGCCGGCCAGCTCTGCGGCGGCCGTGGCAACGAAGTCGTTGGGCGCCTGCTGGGCCCATCCCGCGAGGGTGAGGCTCTTCTCGTCGGGGGAGCTGAAGGCGGCGGCAAGGCCGATGACCAGTGCGCCCACGACGACCAGCGCGATGACGAGCTCCTTGAGGAGGTCGTACTCCCGTTTCGCCCCCGCCCATGGCTGGGCGGCCAGGTCCTCGGTGGCGCTGCGCCGACCCGGCGGTGCCGGGACCGGACGACGGGTCCGTGTTGTCCCGCTCATGACGAGCGCTCCTTCGCGAGCGGTTGCTCCTCGACGGGAGCCTCGAGTGTGGCGTCGATCGGCGGCACCACCCCGTGCCTGCGGACGAGCAGCACGTGCCAGACCACGATGAGGCCGACGACCAGGGGGAGCAGGGCGACGTGCCAGAGCAGCATCTGGCCCAGGTTGGTGACGTTGAACCAGGCGCCGATGCCCACGGAGTTCAGGCCGTCCTTGGCCTGCCCGGAGATCCACTGGGAGTCGAAGTTCGTCTGGACGAGGTAGCCGGTGAACGCCGCGCCGATGGAGGCGAGGAAGGACACCACGCCGGTCATCCAGGTCATCGCCCGCCGACCCCGCCATGCGGCCATCCAGAACTTGCCCCAGAGGTGCACGACCATGAACACGAAGAACAGCTCGACGCTCCAAAGGTGCACGCTGTTGACGAAGTGCCCGACCGACGACACGTGGTACCACTGCGGCCCCTCGAGGGTGAGGACCACACCGCTGGCGATGATGAAGACCAACGCGGCCAGCGTCGCGACCCCGAAGACATAGATCCACGACGCGACGTATGCCGGCTGCTCCTCCGGCATGAGCTGCTCAGGAGGCAGGGTGCGCACGAGTCGCTCCCGCAGGCGTCCGGTCCAGGTGTACCGACCGGTGTCCGCGGCCGGTGCGGGGGTGCTCATCGCCGGTCCCGCGGCTTCGGGAAGGGCAGCACCACGGCCAGCACGAACAGGGCCACGATGACTCCGATCGTGACCAGGTTCGCGACGGAGATCTGGATCGGGCCCCAGGTGAGGAAGTGCGCGGGGCCGTCGAGCCCTGCGCTCAGAGCTGTGGTGGCAGTCATAGGACAACGCTCGCTTTCCCAGCCGACGGGTGACGACTTCACGCTAGGCAGGAGCACAGCCCGCAGACAGGGCACAAGGTCCCCCTTGTCGACCAGTCGCCCGGCTGTCAGCGGCCTTTCGTCGCTGACCGATCAGGACTTTCGCCTCTGTCGGGGAGGTCGGTAGGGCCTTGCACTGGGTGCATGACTCAGTCCGAGCTTCCCCACCCTGAATCGGAAACCCATGAGCTGGGCGCCCATGAGGCACTCGCGTTGCTGCGTTCGGTCCCGGTCGGCAGGTTGGCGGTCGTCGTCGACGGCGCTCCGGACGTCTTTCCGGTCAACCACCTGGTGGACCACGGGACGATCGTCTTTCGCACGGCTGAGGGAACCAAGCTGTCGGCCACGCACGGACACCCCGTGGCCTTCGAGGTCGACGGCTACGACGCGTCCAAGGGCGAGGCGTGGAGCGTGGTGGTGCGCGGCGTGGGGCGCCTCGTGAATGAGGCCGACGAGGCCATCGAGGCCCTCAGCCTGCCGATCTTCCCGTGGCACGCAGGGGCCAAGCCCCAGGTCGTCCGCGTGATCCCCAACACCATCACGGGGCGACGCTTCACCGTCCTCGGCGGCCTTCGGGCGTAGGCGGTCCGCCGTGTCAGCGGCCGTCGGGGGCCGGGACCACGAGAACCCGGCATCCCGAGTTGGCCTGGCAGTATGCCGCCACGCCGTGCTGTGCGCCCTCGCCCGGCTTGTCCTGTCCGACGACGAGGGCCATCGCCAAGCGGCTGCGGCGCACGAGGAGCTCGCGCGCATCACCCGGGGGCGCTTCGAAGGTGGCCTGAACCCTCGGGCGGCCGTGGAGAGCACGCAGGGCCGCGCCGAACGTGGCGGCCTCGGCATCCGCGCGCTCGTGGTCGTCGAGTCCATCCGGCAGTACCTGGACGAAGCGCACCCTTCCGCCGAGCTCACGGGCGAGGCGAACGGCGGCCTGCGCAACCACTGCGGCCGAGCCGTCGTTGACGATTCCGGCCACCACCTCGGGGGGCGCCACGGGCCGAACTGATGGGGTCTGCGGCGGCGAGGGCGAGGTGATGATCATGGGTCGAGCCTGGGGCCGCCGGCAAGGACCTGGTGGGGCCATTGGTCCCTTCTTGTCCCAGGTCCGGCGCCTGCGCAAGCCAGCTCGACGGAGCCGGGGGTGCCCTCGGCTTCGGGGCCTATCCTCGGGAGCGTGGTTCTGGACCCGAAGCGCGAGCGAGACCAGGGGCGATGGTCAGAGACCGTCTCCCTCGAGGTGGACGACCTGATGGAGGAGCTGCGGGCGCGGGCGACTGCTGCCCGGCGGTCGCACGAACAGCTCGAGGCCCTGCTTGACGCGGTGACCGCCATGAGCGCCAACCTCGAGCTCTCGGTGGTCCTCGGCCGGATCGTGCGATCCGCCTGTGCGTTGGTCAACGCCCGGTATGGCGCCCTGGGGGTGCTGAGTCCCGATGGGGAGCACTTGGTCGAGTTCGTGACGCACGGGATCAGCCCCGAAGAGCGCGCGCGGATCGGCGACCCGCCGCGCGGGCACGGCATCCTGGGCCTGCTGATCCGCGACCCGCGACCGCGTCGACTGGCGAACCTCGCCGCCCACCCGGACTCCTACGGATTCCCACCGAACCACCCGCCGATGCGCAGCTTCCTCGGGGCGCCCATCCGGATCCGCGACGAGGTGTTCGGCAACCTCTACCTCGCCGAGAGCGGCAACACGGAGTTCTCGGAGGCTGACGAAACGATCCTGGTGGCGCTCGCTTCCGCGGCGGGTTTCGCGATCGACAACGCCCGAATGTACGAACGCAGCGAGCAACAACGGCTCTGGGGGCAGGCCATCAGCGAGCTGACGCGCAGTCTCCTGGAGAGCCCGGTCGAGGCAGCGGCGCTGCCCCCGATGGTCGAGCGGGCCTGCGCCCTCGCCGGCGCGCGGCTGTGCGCCGTTGCCCTGGTTGAGCAGGACGGGCAGTCCTGGATTCACGCCCTGCACAGCGCCGACCACGCGGCACGCGCGTCGGTGAGCCCCGCGACCTGGCCAGCTCTTGAGGGAGCCCAGTGGTCGGAGATACTCGGCTCGGACCAGGAGCTCCTGCTCGTGCCGGGCTCGCAGCCTGGCGCCGCGCAGCGGGTGGCGTCGGACCTGTCCGAGGCTGCGGGGCTGGTCGAGGCGGGCCCGACGGCAGTCCTTCCCATGGCCGCTGGTTCGGGAGCCATCGGGCACCTGCTCGTGCAGTGGGAACCGGGTCAGGAGGACGCCGCTTCGCAGGTGATGCCGGCCCTGTCGGGCTTCGCGCAGCAGGTGGGTCTGGCGATCATCGCTGCCCGGGCCCAGCACGACCGGGCCCTGGTCGCCCAGCTCGAGGACCGGGACCGCATCGCCCGGGACATGCACGACCATGTGATCCAGCGACTGTTCGCGACCGGACTGTCCTTGCAGTCCGCCGGCCGGTTCGCCGTCCACCCAGTGGTGCAGGCGCGGCTCGACGAGGCTGTCGAGAGCCTCGACGTGGCGATCAAGGACATCCGGTCCACCATCTTCGCGCTGCATACGACGCCCCCGGCCGCGCAGTTCGAGTCCGAGCTGCGCGCACTGGTGGAGACGTATGCCGCGAGCCTCGGCTACACCCCGGACCTCGTCCTCGAGGGGGACTCGACCCAGCTTGACCCGGACCTGGCCAACGACCTCCTGGCCGTCGTGCGAGAGGGGCTGTCGAACGTGTCACGCCACGCGCAGGCGAGCGCCGCGACGGTTCGGCTCAGCGTGGGTCCGTCGCTGACCGTGGCGATCACGGACAACGGCAAGGGAGTCGACGCCATGGACCGGCGCAGCGGGCTGGCCAACCTGGAACGCAGGGCGACGGTCCGCTCGGGAACCTTTGGCGTCGAACCTGTCGAGCCGTCCGGCACCCGGATCACCTGGGTGGTGCCGCTCAGCGCGTGAGGACACGGGACCTTCGGCCCTGCACGGCGGGTGGCGAGGTGTCTAGGCTCACAACAGTGGCGTTGCCCTGCGGGGCTCTGGAGAGGGTGGGCCGACTGTGGTGATCAGGGTGTTTCTCTTGGACGACCACGAGATCGTCCGTCGAGGGCTTCGTGAGCTCTTGGAAGCCAGCGACGGTTTCGAGGTGGTCGGTGAGTCCGGTCTCGCCCAGGAAGCGGCTCGGCGCATCCCTGCCCTTCGCCCGGACGTGGCCGTGTTCGATGCGCGGTTGCCGGACGGTTCGGGCATCGAGGTCTGCCGTCAGGTGCGATCCGTCGACCCGTCGATCAAGGGCCTCATCCTCACGTCCTACGACGACGAGCAGGCGCTGGCGACGGCGGTGCTCGCGGGCGCGTCAGGCTTCTTGCTCAAGGACATCAAGGGCAACGGCTTGGTGGAGGCGATCACCCGGGTCGCCGCAGGGGAGAACCTGCTCGACACGGAGCGGGCACGAAGGCTCCGGGCGACGTGGAGCCAGGGCGATGACACCGACCCGCGGCTGCGCGCGCTCAGCCCCCAGGAGCGGCGGATCCTCGACCACGTCGCGGCCGGCCTCACCAACCGGCAGATCGGTGAGTCCATGTCCCTGGCCGAGAAGACGGTGAAGAACTACGTGACGTCCGTGCTGGCCAAGCTCGGCATGGAGCGGCGCACCCAGGCTGCGGTGTATGCCGCGACGCACCAGTCCGGCTCGTCGGCCGGCCCTCAGGCCAGGTCGGCCACCCAGTGGTCGCCCTCGGGCTCGAAGCCCAACTTGGCGTAGTACGGGTTGACCATGCCGGGCGGGGTGAGGATGCGCCGGATTCCCTTGCCCCGGAACAGCCCGCTTGTTGCGGTAGACGAACGCGCCGGGCGAGAAGTCCCGAAAGCGCGGCGTGACGTAGTCCAGCTCGACCTGGGCCACCCCGTCGCCGGCGTCCCGGACGACGACCACGCCCACCGTCTCGTTGCCGCGCTCGACGAGGTAGGCGCTGCGACCCGATCCGAGCGCTCCCGGTGCCCCCGCGTCATCCGCAGAGAATCCCGGGAAGTACCGGGCGATGTCCTTGCCCTGCACCTTGAGGAAGTGCCGCAGGTACGCCTCGTCGGCGCCCACCGCCACGACCTCGTAGACCTGGTCGTCGCCCCGCTCGCGCAGCAGGCGCACGATGAAGAACAGGTTGATCCCGGCGATGACGGCATTCATCGCGACCATCGGCCAGACGTGCAGGACGGCGTTGAAGACGGTCAGCGTCACGCTGGCCGTGAGGTTGAGCAGCCGAAAACGCAGGACGCGCGTCTGCAGCAGCGAATACACGAGCAGGGCCGAACCGGCCCAGCCCAGAGCCTGGACCGCCCACGTTGTCATGGGGAAAGTGTGGACTAAGCCGTGCCCTCGGCGGTCGCCGGTCGGGCCTTCTGGGCCTCCACGTCGGCGCGGACCGCGTCCATGTCGAGGGCCTGCACCTTGCCGATGACGTCCTCGAGCATCGGCGCGGGGAGCGCCCCGGCCTGCGCGAATACGAGGATCCCGTCACGGAACCCCATGAGCATCGGGATCGAGGTGATGTTGGCCGCCGCGGCGAGGGCCTGCTCGGCCTCGGTGTCGACCTTGCCGAAGACGATGTCGGGGTGCTCCTGCGAGGCGGCCTCGAAGACCGGTCCGAAGCGCTTGCACGGGCCGCACCACTCGGCCCAGAAGTCCACGAAGACGGTTCCGCTCTCGAGGATCGTCTTCTCGAAGTTCTCCGCGGTCAGTGTCGTGCTTGCCATGTCAGGTTCCACTCCCATTCGGACCGCGCGGGTCGCAGTCACCGTGTGTCAACGTCGCGGACCCGCCCAACCTTCCCGACCTGCGGGGCTCGACGGACGACCACGACCCGGGCGCAGTTCGGCCTACCGCCCGGTAGTCGCAAGAATGCGGTCATGAGCGCCGCCCCCTCCGTGTCCAACTCCATCACCGTCCGACTGACCCTGCCGGCTCGTGCGACCGCGGTCTCCGAGCTCACCGGCGTCATCGAGAGCGGCGGCGGCCTCGTCACCGGCCTCGACGTCACGGCATCCGGCCCGGCCCGCCTCCGCGTCGACGTCACGGCTGCCGCGCGGGACACCGCCCACGCCGACGAGCTCGTGGAGGCCATGCGGGGGGTGCACGGCGTCGAGATCGGCAAGGTGTCCGACCGCACCTTCCTCGTGCACCTCGGCGGCAAGCTCAAGATCGAGTCCAAGGTCCCGATCCGCAACCGCGACGACCTGTCGCTGATCTACACCCCGGGGTCGCACGGGTGTGCCTGGCGATCGCCGCGAACCCGGCTGACGCCCGACGCCTGACCATCAAGCGCAACACCGTCGCCGTCGTCACCGACGGCTCCGCGGTGCTCGGCCTGGGCAACATCGGCCCGCTCGCGGCGATGCCGGTGATGGAGGGCAAGGCGGCGTTGTTCAAGCGGTTTGCCGACATCGACGCGTTCCCGATCTGCCTCGACACCCAGGACACCGAGGAGATCATCCGCACGGTCAAGGCCATCAGTCCGGTCTTCGCGGGGATCAACCTCGAGGACATCTCGGCCCCACGTTGCTTCGAGATCGAGGCGAGGCTGCGCGAGGAGCTCGACATTCCGGTCTTCCACGACGACCAGCACGGCACGGCCATCGTCACCCTGGCCGCGCTGCGCAACGCCCTGCGTGTGGTCGGCAAGGAGCTGAGCGAATGCCGCGTGGTCATGTCCGGTGCGGGAGCTGCGGGGACGGCCATCCTCAAGCTGCTGCTCAAGGCTGGTGCGACCGACGTCGTGGTCGCCGACCAGCTCGGCGTCCTCCACGCCGGACGCGACGACATCGCCTCGGGCGAGCAGCCTGCGCTCGCCTGGTCCGCTGCCCACACCAACCAGGCTGGCGTCACGGGCACCCTGCGCGAGGCCCTGGTCGGCGCGGACGTGTTCATCGGAGTCTCCGCACCTGGGATCCTCACCGGAGAGGACATCGCCACGATGAACAGCGGCGCAATCGTCTTCGCCATGGCCAACCCCGAGCCCGAGGTGGACCCGATCGCTGCCGCCCAGTACGCCGCGGTCGTCGCCACGGGACGGTCGGACTTCGCCAACCAGATCAACAACGTGCTCGTCTTTCCGGGGGTCTTCCGCGGTCTGCTCGACGCCGCGTCGACGTCCATCGACGAGGACGTCATGCTCGCCGCGGCCAAGGCCCTCTCCGAGGTGGTCCACCCCGACGAGCTCAACCCGGCCTACATCATCCCGAGCGTGTTCCACCCCGACGTCTCCAAGGTCGTCGCGGCCGCGGTCAAGGCGGCGGCCCTGGGGCTGACCCCTGAGGCAGCTGAGCGGCTGTCGCTCGACGGCGAGTTCTCAGGCGCGGACGGTGAGCCCGAACTGATCGGCTAGCAGCTCGAGGCTGCGCAGCTTCGCCGGCAGGTCGGGCGTCGGGGCGACGAGCGTGATCTCGTCGGCGCCGGCGTCGTCCGCGAGCGCCGACAGGCCCTTCGCCACCTCGGCCGGCGGCCCGGCATACACGCGGCCCTCGAGCGTCGGTGCGATCCGGGCGAAGGCCTCGGAGGTGCGGAACTCGCGGATCTCGCGGGCGCTCGGCCGAGTGGTCTGGCCGCTGCGGATGCGCTGCATCTGGAGCGCCCAGCCGGCCCGGAAGTCCGCGGCGACGTCGGGGTCCTCGGTGGCCAGCGCCAGCACGGAGATGATCACCCGCGGGGTGTCGCCGAAGGCGCCGGGACGGAAGTCACGGCGGTAGGCCCGGAGGGCGTCGACGGCCAGCTCGGGGGCCATGTGGTGGGCGAAGACCGTCGTCATCCCGTTGACGGCGGCGAACGCCGACCCCCACCCGCTCGAGCCGAGCATGAGCAGCTCAGGACTCGTCTCCACCACCGGCGTGGCCCGCACCGCCGTGAACGGGTGGTCGTCGGGCCAGGAGTCGGTCAGGAACGCGATGAGCTCGGCCGCCTGCTGCGGGAAGTCGTCGGCGGTCAGCGCCTCCCGCGAGCGACGCAACGCAAAGGCGGTGAGCTGATCGGTGCCCGGCGCTCGACCCAGGCCGAGGTCGATGCGTCCCGGGTGCAGCATCTCGAGGGTCTTGAACCACTCGGCCACCTTGAGGGGCGAGTGGTTGGGCAGCATGATCCCGGCGGCACCGACCCGGATGCCCTGCGTCAGCCCCGCGAGGTGCGCGATGAGGATCTCGGGAGAGCTGCTCGCCAGACCGGCAAAGCTGTGGTGCTCGCTGATCCAGTACCGGGCGTAGCCCAGGCGGTCGGCCGCCTGCGCCACCTGTTCGCTCCGGGCGATGGCCTGCTGCGCGGTGTGCCCCGAGGGGACGTCGACGAAGTCGAGCAAGGACAGGGGACGGGCGGGGGTCGGGGTCACATCGGTAGCCAACACGACGGGAGCGGCAGCGATTCCGCTCGCCTAGGGTGGCCCCGTGACTTCCGCCCCGACCAGCCTGCCGGCCACGACTCGGAGGCGCCAGCTGCTCCGCCCGGCGTTCGGCCTCGTCGTGGTGCTCCAAGTCGCCGCGCTCTACTGGCCCCGCATCGACGTCCAGGGCCCCGTGACCTGGACCGACAAGGTGGTCCACGTGCTGCTGTTCCTCGTCCCGACCGTGCTGGGACTGCTGGCGGGCCTGCGGCCGACCTGGGTGGTCGTCGGGCTCGCCGTGCACGCACCGGTGAGCGAGCTGGTCCAGCACTTCTTCCTGCCGCACCGCTCCGGCGACATCTGGGATGCCGTCGCTGACCTCACCGGTGTGCTCCTTGGCGTCGGGATGGTGCTGGTCAGGGGAACCCGGCGACGCTGGTAGACTGATCGGGCTCAGTTCGGCGGCGCGTGGCAGCGCCAGCAGTGGCAAAGCCGCCACATCCGATCATTCCTACTCCGACTGAGACCCACCGGATGACAAACGTCGATCCGGTCCACGGGCCCTTGTGGCCTGAGGCTCGTCTTCTTCGCCCCCTCGCCAGGTGGCTCGAGGCGTGTCTACTCGAGTACCTGAAGTGAGTTGAATATCTGTGCCCAAGAAGCTGCGATCCGACGCGCCCAAAAAGGCCCGGTGGACCCCAGACCAGAAGGCTGCCGCGAAGAAGGGCCCCAAGAAGGCCCACCGCGGTCAGTCCTCCGTTCCCGCCGCCGGTCGCGCGTCGGGCACCAAGCCGTATGCCGCGCGTCCGGCCCGCGATGGTGACCGTCGCCCCGAGCGCGACGACCGCGCCCCGCGCCGCTTCGACCGCGACGACAACCGCGGCCCGCGCCGTGAGTTCAACCGTGACGAGCGGCCCCAGCGCCGTGAGTTCAACCGTGACGAGCGGCCCCAGCGCCGTGAGTTCAACCGCGACGACCGCCCGGTCCGTCGCTACGACCGTGACGACAACCGTGGTCCCCGTCAGTACAACCGTGAGGACCGCCCCGTGAACCGCACCGACCGCACCGACCGCCCCGCCCGCAGCTTCGACCGCACCGACCGCCCGGCGCGCAGCTTCGACCGGAACGACCGCCCGGCGCGCAGCTTCGACCGCAACGACCGGACGGACCGTCCGGCGCGCAGCTTCGACCGGAACGACCGCCCGGCGCGCAGCTTCGACCGCAATGACCGCCCGGCGCGCAGCTTCGACAACCAGACCGACCCCGAGGCCGAGCGCATGGAGGCCGACACCTGGGTGAAGGCCACCCGCAAGAGCGTGGACGGCCCCGTTACGGTTGATGCCGACAACGGGTTCGCCGGACTCGGACTCACCGAACGCCTGGTCGAGCGCCTGGCCCGCGACGGCATCACCGCGCCGTTCCCGATCCAGTCCGCGACCATCCCGGACGCGTTGGCCGGCATGGACATCCTCGGCCGTGGCCAGACCGGCTCCGGCAAGACGCTGGCCTTCGGCCTGCCGATGCTGTCCCGTCTCGCCGATGGCGAAAGGGCCCGCCCGCGTCGCCCGCGTGCCCTGGTCCTGGTCCCGACCCGCGAGCTGGCCATGCAGGTCTCCGACGCGCTCGAGCCCCTCGTGCACGTCCTCGGCCTGCGCCACAAGCTCGTCGCCGGCGGCCTGTCCTACACGACCCAGATCAGCGCCCTGAACCGCGGCGTCGACTTGCTCATCGCGACCCCGGGCCGGCTGAAGGACCTCATCGAGCGCGACGCCGTCCAGCTGCGCGACATCCAGATCGCCGTCCTGGACGAGGCCGACCACATGGCTGACATGGGCTTCATGCCCGAGGTCACCGCGATCCTCGACCAGATGCCTGCAGGCGGTCAGCGGATGCTCTTCTCGGCCACCTTGGACAAGGGCGTCGACAAGCTCGTCGAGGGCTACCTCACCGACCCGAAGACGCACTCGACCGACGACGCGAAGGCCTCCGTCACCACGATGGAGCACCACGTGCTGCTCATCGACCCCATGCACAAGAAGACGATCATCGCCGAGGTGGCCAACCGCGAGGGACGCACCGTGGTGTTCGTGCGCACCAAGCTCGGCGCCGACCGCGTGGCCCTCCAGCTGCGCGAGCAGGGTGTCTTCGCGGCCGCGTTGCACGGCGGTCTCAACCAGGGCGCGCGTAACCGCGTCCTCGGTGCCTTCCGGGACGGCAGCCTGCCGGTCCTGGTCGCCACGGACGTCGCAGCCCGCGGCATCCACGTCGACGACGTGTCCGTTGTCCTGCAGGTCGACCCGCCGGCCGACCACAAGGACTACCTGCACCGCTCGGGCCGCACGGCCCGCGCGGGCGACAAGGGCACCGTCGTGACCCTCGCCCTGCCGCACCAGCGCCGCACGATGGAGCGGATGGCCAAGGATGCCGGCATCGACGCCGTCCCGACCAAGGCGATCCCCGGTGACGCGAGGCTGGCGGCGACCGGCGCCGTGACCCCGAGCGGCATCCCGGTGCCCGAGGACCAGGTTCGTCGCGTCCTCGAGGGCACCAAGCGCAGCGGACGCCCGTCCGGCCCGGGCGGCCCCCGCGGCGGTGGCCCTCGTGGTGGTGCACCCCGCACTGGTGGTCCGCGCGGCGAGAGCTCGCGCGGCCCCCGCCAGGGAGGTCGCTCCTACGGCGGCGACCGCACCGAGCGGGCCGACCGTGGCGGGTACTCGCGCGGTTCGCGAGCCTGACCCTTCTGCCCCAAGCGGCATCGGCCGAACAGTCAAAGCCCCGGTCCCCGCGGCCGGGGCTTTGACGTGCCCGGGCACAATGGAGGGGTGGACCACGACCTGTCGGGGAGCTTGCTCGTCTCGACGCCCCAGATCGAGGAGGGCGTGTTCCACCGCTGCGTCGTGCTGCTCCTGCACCACGACGCAGAGGGGGCTCAGGGCGTGGTCCTCAACCGCCCGATGGACGCGCGGGTCGACGCCGTGCTGCCCGACTGGCAGCCGCACGCCACCACGCCGGCAGTGCTCTTCGAGGGTGGCCCCGTGGGACTCGACAGCGCGCTCGGGCTCGTGACCGTCCCCGGCGACGCCGAGCCGATGGGCGTCAAGAAGCTGTTCGGTGGGATCGGCCTGGTCGACCTCGACACGCCTCCCGCCATCGTGATCCCCGAGGTCGCCGGCCTGCGCATCTTCGCCGGGTACTCGGGGTGGTCACCTGGGCAGCTCGAGGAGGAGATCCGCTCGGGGAGCTGGTTCGTCGTCGAGGCCGAGAGCCGCGACGCCTTCACCGATACCCCGCAGGGGCTCTGGCAGCGCGTCCTGCGCCGCCAGCGCGACCACCTGGCGTTCGTGGCCACCTTCCCCGTGGACCCGGAGATGAACTGAGGGCTGGGTACGGCCCGGCATAGACTCGGGGCCATGAGCGAGCCCCAGACGCCCCTGGACGAACCGCTGGCCCCCGCGAGCCAGCCCGCTACCCGGACGGCTGTGCTCGAGCGCGAGCAGGTCGAGGAGCAGCTGCAGGAGCCGGGCGACCACGAGCGCTTCTCGCACTACGTGCGCAAGGAGAAGATCCTCGAGAGCGCCCTGTCGGGCGACCCGGTCGTCGCGCTGTGCGGCAAGGTGTGGGTCCCGGGCCGCGACCCCAAGAAGTTCCCCGTCTGCCCGACCTGCAAGGAGATCTACGATGGCCTGCGCGCCCCGCAGGACGGCGGTCAGGGTTCCGAGTCCTAGTCGGTGACGTGCTCGACGGGCTGACCGCCGACACGCTCTAGCACACGATCGAGGCCCCGGCGCAGACGCCGGGGCCTCGGCATGTCGTTTCGCCGCAACGGTTATCGTGGCGGCCCTATGAGTACTGCCGCTGCCTCCCACCTCTCACCAGCGTTCCCGGAGCGGGCGGCGTGGGGGACGGCGTCGAAGCTGCGCGCCTGGCAGCAGGCCGCGCTCACGGCATACCTGCGCGCGACGCCCCGGGACTTCCTCGCGGTGGCGACCCCCGGTGCGGGCAAGACGACCTACGCGCTGAGGCTGGCCACCGAGCTGCTGGGCCGCGGCGCGGTCTCCGCGGTCACCATCGTGGCCCCCACGGAGCACCTCAAGACCCAGTGGGCCGAGGCGGCTGCCCGGGTCGGCATCCACATCGACCCCAAGTTCTCGAACTCCTCGGCGCGGCACTCCAGCGAGTACGACGGCGTCGCGCTCACCTACGCCCAGGTGGCGAGCCGGCCCGCGCTGCACCGGGCCCGCACGGAGTCCGCGCCGACCCTGGTCATCCTCGACGAGGTCCACCACGGCGGCGACAACCTCTCGTGGGGTGACGCGATCCGCGAGGCGTTCGAGCCGGCGACGCGTCGGCTCGCCCTCACCGGCACCCCGTTCCGTTCCGACACCTCGCCCATCCCGTTCGTCACGTATGCCGAGGACGCCGACGGCATCCGTCGCTCGGCCGCCGACTACACCTACGGCTACGCCGAGGCGCTGCGCGACGGTGTGGTGCGTCCCGTGCTCTTCCTGGCCTACGGCGGCGCGATGCGCTGGCGGACCCGGGCCGGTGACGAGATCGCCGCCCGCCTCGGCGAGCCGATGACCAAGGACGCCACCGCGCAGGCCTGGCGCACGGCCCTCGACCCCAAGGGTGAGTGGGTGCCTTCCGTCCTCGCCGCCGCCGACAAGCGGCTCACCGAGGTGCGGCGCGGGGTTCCGGACGCCGGCGGCCTGGTCATCGCGTCCAACCAGACCGCGGCGCGGGCCTACGCGCGCACGCTCGAGGCGATCACCGGCGAGAAGCCCACAGTCGTCCTGTCCGACGACGCCGGCTCCTCCGCCCGGATCGAGCAGTATGCCGCGAGCGACTCCCGCTGGATGGTCGCGGTGCGCATGGTGTCCGAGGGGGTGGACGTGCCCCGACTGTGCGTCGGCGTCTACGCGACGTCGACCTCCACGCCGCTGTTCTTCGCCCAGGCCGTCGGGCGCTTCGTCCGGGCCCGTCGCCGCGGTGAGACGGCCTCGGTCTTCCTGCCGTCGGTCCCGGTGATCCTCGAGCACGCGGCCCGCCTCGAGGAGGAGCGTGACCACGCCCTCGACCGGGTGAGCAAGGCCGGCGACGTGGCGGCGATGTGGGCCGAGGAAGACGCGCTCCTGTCGGCAGCCAACCGCACCTCGCGCACCCCCGACCTCGACGCGATGACCTTCGAGGCGCTCGAGTCCGACGCTGAGTTCGACCACGTCCTGTTCGACGCGAAGCAGTTCGGCCTCAACGCCTCGGTGGGCTCCGACGAGGAGCAGGAGTACCTCGGGCTGCCCGGTCTGCTGGAGCCCGACCAGATGGCCGTACTCCTGCGCGAGCGGCAGACCGCGCAGAGCACCCGCCGCCCCCGCAAGGCGGAGCAGCCGGTGTCGGCGCACCGGGCGCTCGCTGCCCAGCGTCAGGAGCTCAACAAGCTCGTCTCGGCGTGGGCGCGCAAGAGTGGCTCGCCGCACGCCGTCGTCCACCACGAGCTGCGCCGCAGCTGTGGCGGCCCTGCCCTCGACGAGGCGACCTCCGAGCAGGTGGCCGCGCGGGTCGAGAAGATCCGGGCCTGGTTCGTCGGCCGACGCTGAACAGGACCCGACGGAGGATTGCGCCTGCGGCATCGGTGACGCCAGAGTGACCCCGTGACGCTCGTGAACCTGGTCTGGATGCTGACCGCCCTCGCTGCTGTCGTCGTGCTGCTCACCCGCTCACGTCTGGTCGCCACCGAGAAGCAGTCCGGGGTGACCCAGACGCCGGTGGCCCTGCTCAACGCGCATTCCGGCTTCGGCGTGCTCGCCCTGGCCACCTGGGTGGCCTGGCTCGTGGGCGCACCACGCTGGGCCGGCTGGGTGGCAGTGGTCGCGTGGTGGGTCGTCGCGGTCATCGGCCTGATGGTGCTCGCCCGGTGGGTCCCCGCCAACGGGCGCCACGGCCGGGGCGCCACCAACGACGGCTGGGCCCACGGACCGTGGCTGTCGGTGCTGGGCCACGTCGGCATGCTGCTCGGCATCGCGTTCTTCACGTGGTTCTTCGTGGCAAACCGGCTCTGAACGCTAGCGTGGCACGCGACGGCGGCGCCGTGCTGCCGCAGGACGGAGCATCGCCATGGCCAACCACGTGTACTCCATCAGCGAGGTCGTCGGGACCTCTCCGGACAGTGTCGAGGCGGCCGTGTCCAACGCCGTGGCCCAGGCCTCGAAGACGCTGCGCAACCTCGACTGGTTCGAGGTGCAGAGCATCCGCGGCCAGATCGGCGAGGGGTCCGTAGCGCACTGGCAGGTCACGGTGAAGCTGGGGTTCCGCCTGGAGGAGTGACCGGGCCCGGTCGCAGTCCGCTGGCCGCCTCGACGAGGGGCATCGTGCGCAGCGCGATCCGGGTGGCGAGCGAGATCGCGGTGTTGGCCCGGATGACGTGTTCGTCGTCCACGACCGCGTCGATCACCCGCTGCAGGTCGGCGTTGTCGCGGGCGACGATGTGGATGTACAGGTCGCCGGACCCGGTGATGGTGTGCGCCTCGAGCACCTCCGGGATGCGCGAGAGGTGGTCGACCACGGGGGAGTGGCCCCGGCCCTGACGGATCTCGAGAGTGCAGAACGCCGAGACCGGATACCCCATCGCGCCGGGGTCGACCTGGGGCGCCCAGGAGCGGATCACCCCCCGAGCGAGCAGCCGGTCGAGCCGGGCCTGCACGGTGCCGCGGGCGACGCCGAGCTCGCGCGACGCGCCGAGCACTCCGATCTGCGGGTGGTCGGTGAAGAGCGCGATGAGCCGTCCGTCGAGCTCGTCCAGGTCCATGGACACAGTGTCCACCAGTTCGGCCATGGCAGCCAGCAGTCTGCGCAGAGTGTGCAGCGCCGCAGCATACCGTTGCACACTTCGCGTCCAGGCGTCACGCTGCCACCATGACGACCCACGCACCGGACACCGCCCTCGAGGGGACCCTCGACCTCACCCCGCAGGAGCGCGAGGCCAACCTCGACCTCGAGCAGCTCAAGCAGCTGGTCGGGCTCGTCGAGTACGACCAGAGCAAGGACCCCTTCCCGGTCACCGGCTGGGACGCCATCGTCTTCGTCGTCGGCAACGCGAGCCAGACCGCGCACTACTACCAGTCCGCGTGGGGCATGGAGCTCGTCGCCTACAGCGGCCCGGAGAACGGCCAGCGCGACCACAAGTCGTTCGTCCTGAAGTCCGGCTCGATCCGGTTCGTCGTCAACGGCGCGGTCAGCCCCGACAGCCCCCTCATCCAGCACCACGCCCGGCACGGCGACGGCGTCGTCGACATCTCGCTCGAGGTGCCCGACGTCGACCGCTGCGTGGCGCAGGCCAAGGCCGCGGGGGCGCGGGTCGTGCGCGAGGCCGAGGACATCACCGACGAGCACGGCACGGTCCGCATCGCGTCGATCGCGACGTACGGCGAGACCGTGCACACCCTGGTCGACCGCTCGCGGTATGCCGGTCCCTACCTGCCCGGCTACGTCGCCAGGCAGTCGACCTGGGTCAAGCGCGACGGGGCGCCGAAGCGGTTGTTCCAGGCCCTCGACCACATCGTCGGCAACGTCGAGCTCGGCAAGATGGACGAGTGGGTGACCTTCTACAACAAGGTCATGGGCTTCGTGAACATGGCCGAGTTCATCGGCGACGACATCGCCACCGACTACTCCGCGCTGATGTCCAAGGTCGTCGCCAACGGCAACCACCGGGTGAAGTTCCCGCTCAACGAGCCGGCCATCGCCAAGCGCAAGAGCCAGATCGACGAGTACCTCGAGTTCTACAACGGACCTGGCGCCCAGCACCTCGCGCTCGCGACGAACGACATCCTGCGCACCGTCGACGAGCTGCGCGCGAACGGCGTCGAGTTCCTCGACACCCCGGACTCCTACTACGAGGACGACGAGCTGCGCGCCCGCATCGGCGAGGTGCGGGCACCTATCGAGGAGCTGCAGAAGCGCAAGATCCTCGTCGACCGTGACGAGGACGGCTACCTTCTGCAGATCTTCACCAAGCCGCTCGGCGACCGCCCGACCGTCTTCTTCGAGATCATCGAGCGGCACGGATCGCTCGGCTTCGGCAAGGGCAACTTCAAGGCGCTCTTCGAGGCGATCGAGCGCGAGCAGGACGCGCGCGGCAACCTCTGATCGCCAGCGGTCGGGTCGGACGGAGTCGGGTCGGACCGACCCGACCACGCACTGCACCAGGCTGCGGCCGTGAGAGGCTGAGCCCATGTACATGCCCACGCACGCCGGCTGGTTCGACGACCCCTCCGACGCCACCCAGCTGCGGTACTTCGACGGCGTGATCTGGACGAGCCACACCGCCCCGCGGGTGACCCGACCCACTGGTGTGGACCCTGCCCAGGCCCAGCAGGGGCAGCAGGTGGCCCCGCCGACTGTCCCGCAGCAGCAGTGGGCTGCGCCGGCCTACCCGGGGATGTACCGAGGGCCCGCGACACCCGACGGCCAGCCGTTGGCGAGCTTCGGGCAGCGGGTCGGTGCCTTCCTCCTCGACTGGATCATCCAGACCGTCATCGCGGCGATCCTCGGCTCGTACTTCCTCATCCACGCGTTCACGAGCTACTTCGACACGTTGACGACGACGATGAACCAGGCCCAGGCCGGGCAGCAGCCCGACTTCGCGGCTCTCCTGAACAGCATCGACCGGACCCAGCTGATGTTCTACTCGATCGTCCTGATCGTCGTGTTCGTCGTCTACCAGACCGCGTTCCTGAGCCGCTCGGGCCAGACCCCCGGCAAGATGGCCGTGGGCATCAGCGTGCGGTTGCGCGAACGACCCGGTCCGATGCCGCTCGACGTGGTGCTGCGCCGGGTGGGACTCCCTGCCGCGTTGTTCGTCGTGCAGCTCATCCCGGTCATCGGCATCCCGGCCCAGATCGCCAGGATCCTCGACCTGCTCTGGCCCGCGTGGGACGGCAACCGTCAGGCCCTCCACGACAAGGTCGCCGCGACCAACGTCGTGGTCGGCAAGCAGCTGCGTCGCTGAGCCTCAGCGGGCCGGCTGGATCGTGCCGGTCACCTCGCCGAGCCCGACCGGGGCGCCGTCCGGGCCGGGTGCCCACGCGCGCAGGGTGACCGTGTCGCCATCCGCCAGGAACGTCCGGGTGGTGCCGTCGTCGAGTGCGATCGGCTCCGCGCCGTTCCACGAGAGCTCGAGCAGGCTGCCGCGGGTGTCCTTGGCCGCCCCGGAGATCGTGCCCGAGCCGAACAGGTCGCCGTTGCGCAGCGATGCGCCGTTGACCGTGAGGTGGGCGAGCATCTGCGCCGGTGACCAGTACAGGTCGCGGTACTCGGGCCGGGCCACGACGGTCCCGTTGAGCTCCACCTCGTAGTGCACGTCGAGGCCGGCTGCCGGGCGCTCGCCGCGCAGGTACTCCAGCGGCTCGGGGTCTTGTCCCGGCAGCGGCACGCGGGCAGCCGCGAGCGCCTCCAGGGGGACCACCCAGGGCGAGATCGACGTGGCGAACGACTTGCCGAGGAACGGCCCGAGCGGCACGTACTCCCAGGCCTGGATGTCGCGCGCGCTCCAGTCGTTGAGCAGGACCACGCCGAACAGGTGGTCCTCGGCGTCGTCGATGCCGACGCGGTCGCCGACCTGGGTCGCGTCGCCGACGACGAAGCCGAGCTCGGCCTCGATGTCGAGGCGGATGCTCGGGCCAAAGGTGGGCTCTGCGTCGCTGGGGGCCTTGCGCTGGCCGGTCGGCCGCACCACGTCGGTCCCCGAGACGACGACCGTGCCGGCGCGCCCGTGGTACCCGATCGGCAGGTGTTTCCAGTTGGGCGTCAACGGGGCCGAGTCGGGCCTGAAGATGCGCCCGACGTTCGTCGCGTGGTGCTCGCTGGCGTAGAAGTCGACGTAGTCGGCCACCTCGATCGGCAGGTGCATCGTGACGTCGGCGACGGGCAGGAGGTACGGCTCGACGCTGTCACGGTGGCAGTCGTCGGTGAGCTGCTCGTGCAAGAACGCCCGGCCCGCCGCCCAGGCCTCGCGCCCCTGAGCGAGGAAGGAGTTGAGGCTCGGGGTGAGCCAGACCTCGCCCGACTCCATGCCGGCCCGCTCGGCGCAGGCTCCGGCGTCGAGCACCCAGTCGCCGATGCGCACCCCGACCCGCGGCGCAGTGCCCTCGGTCGAGAAGATCCCGTAGGGCAGGTTGTGGATCCCGAACGGGTGGTCGGCAGGGACGTCCAACCAGGTGGTCATCTCAGGCTCCTTCGACGAGTCGCAGGGTGGTGAGCTCACCGATCGGGTCGGTGACCTCGCAGCATCCGTATGCCGTGAAGAACGCGCGCACGATGGCGGCGTCCGCCGCGCTCATGCGGGTGGTGTGCGCAACCAGCACCGCAGGGTCGCGCTCGGCCAGCAGCGGGACCAGCTCGTCGACCTCGTCGCCGTTGAGCGCCCAGCGCACCGCGACGAGAACGTTGAGCAGTCCGTGCTGCTCCTGCCCGTCGTAGGTTCCCCGGACGGCGTGGTGCAGGCCGCCAGTCAGCTTGAAGCCGAGGTCGTGGTCGACCGCGGCGCGGATGAACGTGGCCAGCTCACCCTCGTCGGGCCAGGCCCAGGTCTCGGTCGCGCCGGTGCGGAACTTCGCCTGCAGCAGGGTGGAGTCCGAGACGTCGGCGGCCAGGTCGGCGATGGCATCCAGCTGGGCGGCGCCACGGGGGACCTCGAGGCTGAGCGGGAGCCCGAACGGGGTCTCTCGCCAGCCAGGGGTCCAGCCCAGCTCGACGCCCACCACCTCGACGTCGTCGGTCGTGCGCAGCAGGGAGACGGCCTCGTCGACGTCGGTGCCGGGGGTGCCGGGACGGCCGATGACCGCGACCCGCAGGGCCTCGCCAGCCCGAGGGGTCTCGGCACCGAGGAGCCCGACGAGGTCGCGGGCGCCCGAGGCCGGGACGAGCAGCGGGCCCACCCACGCGGCATACCCGCTGGCGCGGTGGATGCGGTGCAGCCGCAGCGCCTCGGCGAGCGGCGCGTTACCGGGTGGGAAGACCGCGGCGTCGTCGACCAAGGCGGTGAACAGGGCGGCCTCGGCGGGCCGTGCGGCTGCGGCATCCGACAGCGGTGACATGGGGGCAGGCTACCCGCGGGCTGTGCCATGCTCGGCACATCCCTCAGTGACGAGAGAGCGCGCGACGAGAGAATGCGCGACGAGAGAGTGAGCGATGGCGTTCTACCAGCACCAGGGCAGCATCCCGCCGAAACGGCACACCCAACACCGCCGACCGGCGGGCCGCGGCGCCAAGGGCGAGCTCTACTACGAGGAGCTCATGGGGGAGGAAGGGTTCTCGTCGGACTCCTCGCTGCTCTACCACCGCAACATCCCCTCGACCATCCTCGCGGCGCGGGACTGGGTCCCGGGCAACCTGTCGACCACCCCGAACCACCCGCTCCAGCCGCGCCACCTCAAGCTCCACGACCTGTTCTCCCCCCAGGACGTCAAGGGCACCGACGTGGTCACCGGCCGGCGCCTGGTGCTCGGGAACGGTGACGTGCGGATCTCGTATGCCGTGGCCGGGGCGCCCAGCCCGTGGTACCGCAACGGAATCGGTGACGAGTGCGTGTACGTCGAGCGTGGGCGAGCTCGTGTCGAGACGGTCTTCGGGGCGTTCGACGTGGCCGAGGGCGACTACCTGGTCATCCCGCGCGCGACCACCCACCGCTGGATCCCGAAACGGTCGACCAAGGACCCGCTGCGCACGTACTGCATCGAGGCGAACAGCCACATCGCCCCACCCAAGCGGTACCTGTCCAAGTACGGGCAGCTCCTCGAGCACGCGCCGTACTGCGAGCGCGACCTGCGCGCGCCCGAGGGTCCGCTGCTGGCCGAGGACGCCGGAGCGGCGGCGGGCGACGAGACCGAGGTCTACATCAAGCACCGGGGCAACGGGCCGTCCGGGATCGTGGGGACCATCCACACGCTGCCCTTCCACCCGCTCGACGTCGTCGGCTGGGACGGCTGCCTCTACCCCTATGCCTTCAACGTGCGCGACTTCGAGCCGATCACCGGTCGCGTGCACCAGCCGCCGCCGGTGCACCAGGTCTTCGAGGGCTGGAACTTCGTCATCTGCAACTTCGTGCCGCGCAAGGTCGACTACCACCCGTTGTCGATCCCGGTGCCGTACTACCACTCGAACGTCGACAGCGACGAGATCATGTTCTACGTCGACGGTGACTACGAGGCCCGCAAGGGGTCCGGCATCGGCAAGGGCTCGATCTCCGTGCACCCGGGGGGCCACGCCCACGGGCCACAACCGGGCGCGTCCGAGGCGTCGATCGGGGTCGAGTTCTTCGACGAGCTGGCGGTCATGGTCGACACCTTCCGCCCGCTGGAGCTCGGCGAAGCGGGCCTCGCGGTCGACGACGGGCAGTACGCGCTGTCGTGGAGCGGCGCTGCGCGCGGTGCCGACCGGTCGGCGGGCACGGCCGAGGGGGCCGACTACAGCATCGGGTGAGGCGTTGACCCGGTCCACCGAACGCCTGACTCGACACCACACGCCGGGGTTAGTCTGGAAGCACTGTGGCCGCTCACCCAGACTCCATGCCGGCGACCCGCACCGTGCACCCGCCGCCCGCGGGCGGCGGCCGGTCGCGTCGTGACGTTCTCACCATGGCCGTGGTCGGCGGTGCGGGCGCGGCCGCGGCGTTCTTCGCCCCCGTCGGCAGCGCCCAGGCCGCGCAGGAACGCGAGCCGGGCTCTTCGCCGCGCCGCACGGCATACCGGATCACCGTCATGGGCACGACGGACCTGCACGGCACCATCCTGAACTGGGACTACTTCCAGGACGCCGAGTACGACGACCCGCAGCACAACGACGTCGGACTCGCCAAGATCGCGACCCTGGTCGCTGCAGTCCGGGCAGAGCGCGGAGCCGACCGCACGCTCCTGCTCGATGCCGGCGACCTGATCCAGGGCAGCCCGTTGGCCCAGTACTACGCCACGATCGCCCCCCTCAGCGAGGGTTCCGTGCACCCCATGGCCATGGTCATGAACCAGCTGCGTTACGACGCGGCCGCACTCGGAAACCACGAGTTCAGCTTCGGCGTCGACACCCTGCGCGCGTTCGCGGGCCAGTGCGCGTTTCCGCTGCTGTCGGCCAACACCCTCGACTGGGTCAGCGGGGCGCCCGCGTTCGCGCCGTATCTCATCCGCACCTTCGCTGTGCCCGGGGTCGCCACGCCGCTCACGGTCGGGGTGCTCGGACTCGTCACGCCGGGAGTGGCGCTCTGGGAGCGCGACAACGTCGAGGGGCAGCTGCGCTTCGGCGGCGTCGTCGAGCAGGCACAGGTCTGGGTGCCCAGGCTCAAGAAGGCCGGCTGCGACGTGGTGGTCGTGGCCTGTCACTCGGGCGCGACGCCCGGCTCGTCGTACGGAGCTGCCCTGCCGTTCCCCGAGAATGCCGCGACGCAGCTCGCCCAGCAGGTCGCCGGGGTGGACGCGGTCCTCGTCGGGCACGCCGAGGAGGAGATCCCGGAGCGTTTCGTCGCGAGCACGGTGACGCCGGGCCGAAAGGTGTTGCTGACCGAGCCACTCCGGTGGGGTATGCGCCTGTCGGTGATGGACCTCGACGTCCTGCACGACGGCTCCGCGTGGCACCTCACCAAGGCTCGGGCCCACCTGCTCAACGCCAACACCGTGGACGAGGACCCCGTGGTGGCCGAGCTGGTCCGGGACGACCACGCGGTCGTGCGCACGTACATGAGCTCGGTGATCGGGTCGTGCACGGTCGCGTTGTCCACCGCCACCGCGAGGTTCGAGCACACTGCGGCACTCGACTTCATCAACTCGGTGCAGGCCGACACCGTCAAGGACGCCCTGTCGGGCACACCCGACGAGTCGTTGCCCGTGCTGTCCGCGACGGCTCCGCTCAGCCGGGCGGCGTCGATCCCGACGGGTGACGTGACCGTGCGCGACGTGGCCGGGCTGTACCCGGACGACGCGACCCTGCTCGGGATCCGGTTGACCGGCGGCCAGCTCAAGGACTACCTCGAGCACTCGGCGGCCTACTTCAGCACCATCGGTGGGCGGGGTCCGTTCGCCCCCGACGACGTGACCGGGGCGGCCAGCCCGAAAACCGGGGCCCCGATCCCTGACCAGGACTACGACGTGGTGGGCGGACTAGACACCCCACTGTCCTACGACCTCGACCTCACGCAGCCGGTCGGTCAGCGCGTCGTCAACCTGCGCTATGCCGGCGAGCCCATCGATCCCGCGGCTGCCTTCGTGGTCGCGATCAGCAGCCACCGCCAGTCCGGGGCTGGGGGCTTCCCCGGGGTCACGACTGCCCCGGTGGTCTACAACGCGCAGGTCGAGATCCGCCAACTGATCATCGACTGGGTGACCGAGCAGGGCTCCATCGACCCCGCTGCGTTCACGACCAACTCGTGGCGACTGGTCGCCGGCACCGACCCCGTCGTCGTCAGGTGACGGCCAGGCGGTAGCCACGCTTGACGACCGTCTGGATGAGCGCACGACCCCCACACACCTCCCGCACCCGGGCCACGGCGACCTCGGCCGTATGCGGGTCGTTCGAGTCGCCGGGGAGCACGGCCAGCACCTGCTCGCGCGTGACCACGTCACCGCCTGCGGCGGTGAGCAGGCGCAACACCTCCAGCCCGTTCGGCGAGACCGGCATGACGTGTCCGTCCAACAGGGCCACCGTGCGACGCACCTGGAGGCGACCCGCGGCGGTGGAGACAGCCGTGGTCTGCGCGTGCTCGTAGTGGCTGACCAGAGCCCGCACCAGTGCGCCCAGTCTGCCTCGATCGGGGATGATCGGCTGAATTCCTCTGTCCTGCAACGGCCTTGCCGTGACGGGTCCCACTGCGGCCGTCACCATGTTGCCAGCCTCCAGCCGTGCCGCGATCTCATGACCCAGGCCCTGGTCGTCAACCGCCTGCAGCCAGGCGGCCACGCCCGGAGCGGAGGTGAAGACGACCGCGTCGATCTCGCCCGCCGCGGCCGCAACCACGGACAGCTGCACCGCCACGGGGTCCGGAGGCGGTCCCCACCGGTAGACGACCAGGCTGTGGATCTCTGCCCCGGCGGCGGCCAGCTCGGTGTCGAGCCCGTCGGCGCCAGCGCCGTGGTGCTGGACGGCGACCCGCTGGCCGGCGACGCCCTCGGCCAGGAGCAGGTCGAGGATCTCGGCCGAGGTTTCGGACTCGGCCACCCAGTCGGCCTGGAGACCCGCTGCCTGCAGCGCGCCGTGCGCCTTCGGCCCGCGGGCGATGAGCCGCGCGCCCGAGAGCATCGCCACGAGCTCGTCGGCCACTCCCGCGGCGTCCGCCGCCTCGACCCAGCCGCGGAAGCCGATGCCTGTGGTGATGACGACGATGTCGGCGGGGGCGTCGAGCAGCTGCTTGGTGGCGAGCAGCAGCTCGTCGTCATGCACGTGCGGGACGATGCTGAGGGCGGGCGCGTGCCGGACCGTGGCGCCGCGCCGGCTGAGGGCAGAAGCCAGCTCGCCCGAGCGGCGATCGGCGGTGACGAGGATGACGCACCCCGCCATCACCTGTCCGAGCCGCGCCGTCATCCCGAGCCCCGCCCCGGCTCGGGTGTGCGGGCGTCCCCGAGGTGGACCACGCCATCGCGCACGACGACGACATAGGTGACCAGGTCTCGCGGGTCCTTGCCCACCGGGTCGAGGCAGGCGCCGGTCCGCAGGTCGAAGACCTGCTTGTACATGGGTGACGCGACGGTCGGGGCGTCACCCCGGGACCCGACGATGCCGCGCGAGATCACGTTCGCCCCGCTGTACGGGTCGCGCTGCTGCACGGCATACACGGTGTCGTCGAAGGTGCGGAAGAGCGCGACCTGGACCCCACGCACGAGCGCCGCGGCACCGCGCTCGGGCGGCAGGGCCTTGAGCCGGCACACCTCGGTGAGGGCGGGGGCGGCCGCCTCGGCGCGGTGCAGCAGGTCGGTCATCGACGCACCTCCAGCGTCGTGCCGGCGATGAGGACGCCGCCCTCAAGGCGCTCGGACGGGGTTGCCGGGCGAGCCTGCCCACGCTCGCTCACGTAGGCGAGAGAGTCGTCGGGACGGTCTGGAGCGTTGACGAACGAGCCGAACCGGCGCAGCTTGTCCGGGTCGACCAGGGCCGCTGCCCACTCGTCCTCGTAGGAGTCGACGTGCGCGGCCATGGCGGTGTCGAGATCGGGGCAGAGACCGAGGCTGTCGTCGAGGACGACGCCGCGGATCGCGTCCAGGCCGCCCTCGTATTCCTCCACCCAGGCTGCGGTGCGCTGCAACCGGTCGGCCGTGAACACGTAGTACATGAGGAAGCGGTCGATGGTCCGGACCAGCGTCTCGGTGTCGAGGTCCTCGGCCAGGAGCTGGGCGTGCCTGGGGGTGAACCCGCCGTTGCCGCCGACGTAGAGGTTCCACCCGTGGTCGGTCGCGATGACCCCGACGTCCTTGCCGCGGGCCTCGGCGCACTCGCGGGCACACCCGCTGACCCCGAGCTTGAGCTTGTGGGGCGAACGCAGGCCCCGGTAGCGCAGCTCGAGCGCGATGGCCAGACCCACCGAGTCCTGCACGCCGTACCGGCACCAGGTCGACCCGACACACGACTTCACCGTGCGCAGCGACTTGCCGTAGGCATGGCCCGACTCGAAGCCGGCGTCGACCAGGCGCTGCCAGATGGGTGGCAGCTGCTCGATCCGCGCACCGAACAGGTCGATCCGCTGACCGCCGGTGATCTTGGTGTAGAGCCCGAAGTCCTTGGCGATCTCGCCGATGGTGATCAGGCCCTCGGGGGTGATCTCGCCGCCGGGGATGCGGGGCACGACGGAGTACGAGCCGTCCTTCTGCAGGTTCGCCATGACGTGGTCGTTGGTGTCCTGCAACGTCGCACGCTCGCCCTCGAGGATGTGGCCGGTGCCGAGCGAGGCGAGGATCGAGCCGACGACCGGCTTGCAGATGTCGCACCCGCGCCCGCGGCCGTGCCGGGCGACGATCTCGCTGAAGGTCCGCAGACCTTGCACGCGGACGATGTCGAAGAGCTGCGCCCGGGAGACGTCGAAGTGCTCGCACAAGGCGCTGCTCACCTCGACCCCGGACTTCTCCAGCTCGGTCGTCACGAGCTTCTTGACCAACGGGAGGCAGGAGCCGCAGCTCGTGCCGGCCTTGGTGCACGCCTTGACGGCCGCGAGGTCGGTGCACCCCGTGTCGGTCACCGCGCACCGGATCGCGCCCGCGGTGACGTTGTTGCACGAGCAGACTGCCGCGTCGTCGGGCAGGTCGCCGGCAGGCGCCGGCGCGGCACCCTCCGGGAGCAGGTATGCCACCGGGTCGGCGCCGAGCGCGCGGCCCACCATCGGCCGCAACGCGGCATACGCGCTGGCGTCGCCGACGAGGATGCCGCCGCGGAGCGTGCGGGCGTCGTCGGACATCACGAGCTTCTTGTAGACGCCGGCGACCGGGTCGGAGATGACGACCTCGAGCGCTCCGGGCTCGGCGGCGAAGGCGTCACCGAAGCTCGCCACGTCGACCCCGAGCAGCTTGAGCTTGGTCGACAGGTCGGCACCCGGGAACGTGCCGGCCCCACCGAGCAGCCGGTCGGCGACGATCTCGGCCATGGTGTAGCCGGGCGCGACCAGCCCCAGGCACCGGCCGTCGATGGACGCGACCTCGCCGATCGCCCAGATGCGGGGGTCCGTGGTGCGGCAGGTGCGGTCGACGACGACCCCACCGCGCTCGCCGACGTCGAGCCCCGCATCGCGGGCGAGCTCGTCGCGTGGGCGCACGCCCACGGCGAAGATGACGACGTCGACGTCCAGGGGGGCGCCCTCGGTGAACTCCATGCCAGCCACCCGGCCGCGCTCGCCCACGATCTTCGCCGTGGCCGTTCCCGTGCGCACGGTGACCCCGAGCCCCCCGATGAGGCGCTTCAGCGCCTCCCCGCCGCCCTCGTCGACCTGCAAGGGCATGAGCCGGGGAGCGAACTCGACGACTGTCGCGTCGACGTCGAGCGCGCGCAGGGCACCTGCTGCCTCGAGGCCGAGGAGCCCGCCGCCGACCACCGCACCGCGGATCGGGCCGGTGCGCGTGCCTCGCAGGCCCTCCACGTAGGCGCGCAGCTCGGCGACATCGTCGATCGTGCGGTAGACGAAGGCCCCGCGGAGGTCCTTTCCGGGAACCGGGGGCACCGCGGCATACGAGCCGGTGGCCAGCACGAGCGAGTCGTAGGGGAGCGAGCGGCCGTCGGCGGTGGTGACGGTCCGGGACTCGCGGTCCACCGCGGTCGCCGCCACGCCGCGACGCAGCGTGACCAGCGGGTCGTCCCAGAGCTCCTGGCCGCCGAGCGCGAGGTCCTCAGGGTCTCGCCCGGTGAAGTAGGACGTGAGCGCAACGCGGTCGTACGGCGCTCGCGGCTCCTCGCACAGCAGGGTCACGGCCCACCGACCCTCGTCGTCCCGAGCGCGCAGGGCGTCGATGAGGCGGCGAGCCACCATGCCGCCGCCGATGACGACCAGCTGGTGGGGTGCGGTCTCCTGTGCCATGGCCATGACGCTAGAGAGCCGCGATTTCGGTGGTGTTGGTCCGGTGTTTCCCCTGCGTAAAACGGTTCTCACCGTCGGCGTGGGGTGCCCGTGAGTCCCGGAGCCAGTGCAGGAGCGCGCAGACGTCGTCGGCGCACCCGCCGCAGCCCGTGGTGGCGCGGGTCGCGCGGGCCACGTCCTCGACGGAGTCCGCGCCGTCGTCGACCGACCCGGTGATGTCGGCCTTGGTCACCGCGTTGCAGCGGCAGACGGTGGCCTCGGGCGGCAGGGTGGCGGGGTCGGCAGGCCCGGGTGTGGCCTGACCAGCCAGCGCCGGGAGCAGCAGGTATGCCGGGTCGGCCGGCAGCGGGGTGCGCCTCGTGTACATCGCGACCAGATCGGCGGCGACGCTGCCTGCTCCGACGCAGGTGGCGCCGACGAGCGCCCCGCCGGAGATGACGACCTCGACGTGGCGGCCCAGGTCGGGGTCGGAGAGCCGCAGCGTGCGGTGCGCGGGATCGGCGGCGCGGTGGGCGCCGCTCACCCCCATGGACACGACGTCGAGACCGTCGGCCTTGAGCCGGACGACGTCCGTGCTCGAGGGCTGGCCGGCGAGAGGCCCGTCACCGGACGGCCCGGCCGCGGCGTCACCGCTTCCCGCGAGCCGGGCGGCAAGTCGGCGGGCCTGCTCCCAGCCCTGGGCCACGAGACCCGAACCACCCTCGGCAGGCTGGGCGCAGTCGCCGATCGCATACACGCGGCGGTCGGTGGGACTGTCCAGCCCCGCGCCGACGAGGATGCCGCGGTCCGTGGCGAGCCCAGAGTCCACGGCGAGCGCGGTGTTGGCGACCGTACCTGTGGTGAGGACGAGGAGCTGGGCGTCGACGAGCTCGCCGTCCTCGAGCCGCACGCCGCGCAGCCCACCGGAGTCGACGACGACGGCCTCGGCACCGATGCCGATCCGGTGGTCGATGCCGAGGCGGCCCATCGCGGTCTCGACCACGCGGCTCGCGGCCTCGTCGAGCTGGCGTTCCATGACGGCCGAGGCCGGGTGGATCACCGTGACCGCGACCCCCCGACGGGCCAGGCCGCACGCCGCTTCCAGCCCGAGGACGCCCGCCCCGAGGACGACCGCGCGACGGGCGTTGAGGGTCCCCGCGACGATCTCGCGGGCGTCGTCGATCGTGCGCAGCGCGTGCACCCCGGCTGGCAGGGTGTCGGCGTGACCCAGTCCCCGCAGCAGCGGGATGCGCGCCGACGAGCCGGTCGCGAGCACCAGGTGGTCATAGCGGTGGCGACTGCGGTCCGCGCCGACCACGACGCGGTCCTCCCTGTCGATCCGCTCTGCCGCGACACCGCGCAGGACCTGGAGCCGGTGGTGGTCAGGGCTCGGCAGGGTCAGCGCCGCGAGGTCGTACCTCCCGGCCAGGACCTCGCTGAGCAGCACCCGGTTGTAGGGCTCGCAGGACTCCGCGCCGAGCACGGTGATGTCGAACCGGCTGGCGTGGTCGGCAGCGAGGAGCTCGTCAACGAACCGCGACCCCACCATGCCGTTGCCGACGACCACGACCCGCGTCATCGCGGCACCTTCTCGGGCTCGCGTGGCTCGCGTGGCTCGCGTGGCTCGCGCGGGTCGCGAAGGCGCGCGGGCTGCACGTCGACGGCGCACACCTTGAACTCCGGCATCCCCGAGATCGGGTCGGTGGCGTCGTTGGTGAGCCGGTTGACGCTCCCGCTTCCGCCCCAGTGGAACGGCATGAAGACGGTGTCCGGGCGGATGGTGTCGGTGACTCTCGCGGGGACGCTGACCGCACCTCGGGCCGTCGTCAGGCGTACCACCTCACCGTCGGCGACGCCGATCCGGGCGGCGAGCAGCGGGTGGATCTCGACGTAGGCGAGTGGCACGACCTCGGCGAGCGCGGCCACCCGGCGGGTCTGCGCGCCCGACTGGTAGTGCTGCAGGACTCGGCCTGTGACCAGATGCAGCCGAGCATCCGGGCGCAGGTCGTCGGCAGGCCCGTGGTGGTCGACGACCACCAACCGTGCGCGCCCGTCCGGGGTGGGAAAGCCGTCGAGGAAGAGTCGCGGCGTGCCGGGGTGCGGTTCGTCCCCCGAGCGGGTCGGGCACGGCCAGTAGAGCGCCTCGTCACCATCCAGTCGTGCGTGCGACAGTCCGCTGTAGTCGGCCCGGCCCCCGGCGCTCGCCCGGGCCAGCTCGTCGAAGACCACAGCTGGTTCGGGGCTCCACGTGCCCGGGGACCCCAGGCGGGCCGCCAGCTGCGACCACACCCACAGCTCGCTGCGCGCACCGGACGGCGGTTCCACCGCCTTGCGACGCCTGAGCACCCGCCCCTCGAGCGAGGTCATCGTGCCCTCCTCCTCGGCCCACTGCGTCACGGGCAGCACGACATCGGCGAGCAGCGCGGTCTCCGACGGGACGAAGTCGCAGACCACGAGCAGGTCCAGGGCGCGCAACCGGTCGACGACGCGCCGGGCGTTGGGGGCACTCACCACGAGGTTGGAGCCGTGCACGAGCAGCGCGCGGGGGCCCTCGGGAGTGCCGAGCGAGGCGAGCAGCTCGACTGCGGGCTTGCCCTTCCCGGGCAGTGCGGCAGGGTCGACGCCCCACACGCCAGCGACGTGGGCGCGGTCCGCCGGGTCGTCGATCATCCGGTAACCGGGGAGCTGGTCCGCCTTCTGGCCGTGCTCGCGGCCGCCCTGGCCGTTTCCCTGCCCGGTGATGGCGCCGTATCCGCTCCCGGTGCGCCCGGGCAGGCCGAGGGCCAGGGCGAGGTTGATCGCGGCGGTCACCGTCGCGGTCCCCTGGGTGGACTGCTCGACGCCTCTCCCGGTGAGGACGAAGGCGCCCGCCCCGCCGCCCGCCACGCTCGCGGCGGCGAGGAGCCGAGCGGTCCGACGCAGCGTGGCCGCGGGCAGTCCGCACACCTGCTCGGCCCGTTCGGGCCACCAGCCGGCGACGCTGCGTGCGACCTCGGCGAGCCCCGTCGTGCGCTGCGCGAGGTATGCCGTGTCGGCCAGCCCTTCACCGAGGACCACGTGGAGCAGCGCGAGCAGGACGACTAGGTCGGTGCCCGGGACGGGCTGGAGGTGGAGCCCGCCCCCGTCCTCGGTGAGGCTGGCCGTGGCACTGCGGCGGGGGTCGACGACGACCAGGCCACCTCGGGCGCGGGCACCGGCGAGGTGGGCCACCGCCGGCGGCATGGTCTCGGCCAGGTTGCTGCCCAGCAGCAGGATGGCGTCGGCCCCGGCCAGGTCGGTGAGCGGGAAGGGCAGCCCACGGTCGATCCCGAGGGACCGGTTGGCGGCCGCCGCCGCGCTGCTCATGCAGAAGCGACCGTTGTAGTCGACGTTGGCCGTGCCGAGCGCAACTCGGGCGAACTTGCCCAGCTGGTAAGCCTTCTCGTTCGTGAGGCCGCCCCCGCCGAACGCCGCCACGGCATCGGGGCCGTGGCGGGCGCGCAGGTCCGCCAGACGGGTCGCCACGAGGTCGAGCGCCTCGTCCCAGCTGGTGGGCTCGAGCACGCCGTCGCGGGAGCGGACGAGGGGTGTCGTCAGCCGGTCGGCCACCGTGAGGAGGTCGCCGCTGGTCCACCCCTTCTGGCAGAGGCCGCCCCGGCTGGTGGGAAAGGCCCGGCCCGTGACGCTGACACCGGGGTGCGCCGGCGTCAGCGTCTGGGCGCACTGCAGGGCGCAGTACGGGCAGTGGGTCGCGACGGCGCTCACGGGCGGTGGGTCCTCACACGGACTCGGCGGCGAGGGCACTACCGCGTCGGGCGTACACGGCATACGTGGTGGCCGCCATGAGCACGTAGGCGGCGATGAACACCCAGAAGGCGGGAACCAGCGAGCCGTACGTCTGCTTGGCCATCGCGAACCCGCGGGGGATGAAGAACCCGCCGTAGGCCCCGACAGCACCCGCGATGCCGATGCAGCCGGCCGCGACCTTGCGGCGAACCGCGAGGCTGGCGGAGTCATCGACGCCGGCACGGAAGACCGCCGGGATCATCCGGTACGTGGCACCGTTGCCGAGGCCGGCGCCGGTGAACAGCACCATGAACGAGGCGAAGAACAGGCCGAAGCTGTGGCTCGTCAGTGCAGCGACCGCGCCCAGCGCGCCCACCGTGAGGATGGCGAAGGAGGTGATCGTCAGGCGAGCGCCACCGACGCGGTCGGCGACCAGCCCGCCCAACGGCCGGGTCAACGCGCCGACGAGGGCTCCGAGGAAGGCCAGCTGCAGGGGAGCGCCCGGGAACTGCGTCTTGAGCAGGGTCGGAAAGACTCCCGCGTACCCGATGAAGGAACCGAACGTACCGATGTACAGGAACGAGATGATCCAGGTGTGCCGGTCGCGCGCGGCCGCGGCGAACGCGCCGTAGTCGGACCTCACGCCGGAGAGGTTGTCCATGAACCGCCAGGCCCCGAGCGCGGCCAGGAGCGCCAGCGGCACGAACACCAGGCCCGCGCGGTCGAGCTGGGTGCCGGCTCCGGCCACGATCACCGCGGGCACCAGCAGCTGCACGATGCCGGTGCCGAGGTTGCCGCCAGCAGCATTGAGCCCCAACGCTTTTCCCTTCTCGGCCTCAGGGAAGAAGAAGGAGATGTTCGTCATCGACGAGGCGAAGTTGCCGCCACCGAACCCCGCCAGCGCAGCGCACGCCAGCAGCACCCCGAACGAGGTCTGCGGCTGGGTGACGACCCAGGCCAGGGCGGCGCTCGGCAGGAGCAGGAGGAGGGCGGAGACGACCGTCCAGTTGCGACCGCCGAACCGGGGGACCGCGAACGTGTACGGGATCCGCAACGTCGCGCCGACGAGGCTGGGCACGGCGATCAGCCAGAACTGCTCGTTCAGGGTGAGGTGGAACCCGGCGCCGGGCAGCAACGGAACGACCACGCTCCACAGCGCCCAGACGCAGAAGCCGAGGAACTCCGCTCCAATCGAGAACCCGAGGTTGCGCCGGGCGATCGCGCGGCCCCCGCCGCGCCAGAAGACGGCGTCCTCGGGGTCCCAGTGGTCGATCCACCGACCGGGGGAGCTGACAGGGGCGCCGGCAGGGGCGCCGGCAGGGGCGCTGGGGGCGCTGACGGGGGCGGGAGCGGCGACAGCGGGGTCGGCCGTGAGCTGCTCGCGGGTGGGCGCGGACATGCGGGGCTCCTTCTCGGTGACCAGACGGGCTCTGGTGGGTACCCGAGAAGACTGACGCGAGGGTGTTTCGGCCCCCTTCGACCGCCGTAAAGCATCCGTAACACTTCGCGCACACCGCGTCCGGGCGAGCTGTGAGAACGCCGGTATGCCGAGCGGCCGCTACCCGGGCGCGACCTCTCCGCGCGTGGCGACCTGCGCCTCGGCGAGCTGCTGGAGCGCCAAGGCGGTGGTCTCGGGAGCCACGGCCGCGGTGAGGTCGAGCAGGACCGTGGTCTCGAAGCCCTCGTCCGCAGCGTCGAGGGCCGTCGCGCGCACGCAGTGGTCGGTCGCGATGCCCACGACGTCGACCTCCTCGATGGCGCGGTCGCGCAGCCAGTCTGCGAGCGCGACCTTGCGGTCGGCCTCGATCGTGAAGCCCTCGAACCCGCTGTAGGCGGCGCTGTGGTGCCCCTTGCGGAAGATCGCCTGGACCTGCTCGAAGGCGGGTTCGGCCGCGGGGTGGAACAGGGCGCCGTCGCTACCGGCCCGGCAGTGCGGCGGCCAGGTGTCGACGTAGTCGGGGTCGTCGCTGAAGTGCCCGCCCGGATCCTCGTGCCAGTCCGCGGTGGCCGCGATCGCGGCATACGTCTCGCCGTGGGCCTGGACGTAGGCGCTGATCCGGCGGGCGACCTCGGCGCCACCGGGGACGGCCAGGCTGCCGCCCTCGCAGAAGTCGTTCTGGACGTCCACGATCAGCAGCGCGCGGCTCATGGTGCGACGCTACTGCGCCGTGTCGTGGTCCACGACCGCGTCGCGCAACGCGAACATGCCGACCGCCACCTCGGCGAAGCTGGTGCTCAGCGGTGACACCCCGATGCGCAGCCCGTCGGGGTCGCGGTAGTCGGGGATGACGCCTTGGGCCCAGAGGGCAGCGGTGATCTCGCGGAAGCCCTTGCGGCGCAGCGTCACGTGCCCGCCTCGGGTGGCAGCGTCGCGCGGGCTCGCCACCTCGACGCCGAGCGGGACCAGCAGCTGGTCGGCCAACCGGATGACGAACTCCGTGAGCGCCACGGACTTGGCGCGGATGGCCTCGATGCCGACCTCCTCGACGAGGTCGAGACTGGCTTCGAGGGGCACCATGGCGAGGATGGGCGGCGTGCCGGAGATGAACGAGCGGATGCCGTCGGCCGGGTCGTAGCCGGGCCCCATCTCGAAGGCGTCCTTGCGCCCGATCCAGCCCCAGATCGGCTGCCGGAGGTGACCGTGGTGACGGGTGGCGACGTACGCCAAGGCGGGGGAGCCCGGACCGCCGTTGAGGTACTTGTACGTGCAGCCCACGGCGAGGTCGGCACCCCACTCGTCGAGCGCCACCGGCACCGAGCCCCCGCTGTGGCAGAGGTCCCAGAGGATCAGGCCGCCGGCGTCGTGGACCGCCGCGGTGATGCCGGGACCGTCGGCGAGGAAGCCGGACCGGTAGGCCACGTGGCTGAAGACCGCCAGGGCCGTCTCGGGTCCGACTGCCTCGCGCACCTGCTCGAGGGTGACCCCGGTCGTCGGGTCGGCCTCGATCCAGCGCAGGGTCAGCCCGCGTTCGGCCGCGATGCCCTCGAGGACGTAGCGGTCGGTGGGGAAGTTGTCGGTGTCGAGCACGATCTCGGTGCGCCCGTGCGCTGCCTGGGCGTCAACCGCGGCACGGCTCAGCTTGTAGAGCAGCACGGTCGTCGAGTCGGCGACGACCGTCTGGCCGGGGGCGGCGCCCAGCACGAGGGCGCCCAGCCGGTCGCCGACGCGCGCTGGCCAGTCGAGCCACTGCTCGTCCCACGATCGGATCAGCCGATCGCCCCACAGGCGCTCGGTGAACTCAGCCAGCCGCTGGGGCACATCAGCAGTGGGGCGCCCCAGGGAGTTGCCGTCGAAGTACGCGACGAGGTCATTGCCCTGCGGGCTCAGGAACCTGTCGCGCATCGCGGCCAGGGGGTCCCCGGCGTCCAGGACGGCTGCTTCAGCGGTGAAATCCTCGTCGACCATGGTGGGATATTACACCTTTCTGTCGATCGTCAAAATAACAGCATATGGCACGGCGTGAGAGGGGGCGGGGTCAGGGCAACGGCACGAAGATCGTGGGGATGGCCGGCTCGCCCCGCTGCAGTCGGTGGGCCACCGCCGGGAGCTCGGCGACCGACGCGGCGTGCCGTTCGCGCGCGGCCTGCACCGAGAGGGCGGCCGGGTCGACGACTCTGCCGTCGCGCATCAGCGGCACGAGCAGGGAACGGTCGTCGCCGTCGTCGTGCGGCGGCTCGCCGATGCCCACCACCTCGGCTTCGGCCACGCCACCCGGACCACGTCGGCGCAGCGCGTACTTGCGCCCGGCGACCGAGGCCTTGTCCTTGCTCCGCTTGGCCACCCCGACCATCGCGCCCGTGTCGTCCTGGCGCGCCACGAGCTTGTAGACCATGCCCGCGGTGGGGGCACCCGAGCCGGTCACCAGCGAGGTGCCGACGCCGTACCTGTCCACCGGCGCCGCCGCCAGCGCGGCGATGGCGAACTCGTCGAGGTCGGAGGTCACGACGATCTGCGTGGAGGTCGCCCCGAGGGCGTCGAGCTGGTCGCGCACCTCACGAGCCTGGACGAGCAGGTCGCCCGAGTCCAGGCGCACCGCGCCGAGCTCGGGTCCGGCCAGCTCGACGGCCAGGGCGACCGCGGTCGGCACGTCGTAGGTGTCGACGAGCAGCGTGGTGCCCTTGCCCAGCGCCGCGATCTGCGCCGCGAACGCTTCCCGCTCGTCGTCGTGCAGCAGGGTGAAGGCGTGCGCGGCCGTGCCCGCCGTGGGCACCCCGTGACGGCGCCCCGCCTCGAGGTTCGAGGTGGTGGCGAACCCGGCGATGTATGCCGCGCGCGCGGCGGCGACGGCCGCCTCCTCGTGGGTGCGACGAGAGCCCATCTCGATGCACGGCCGGCCGCCTGCCGCCTGGGTCATCCGGGAGGCCGCCGAGGCGATGGCGCTGTCGTGGTTGAGGATGCTCAGGACCAGCGTCTCGAGCAGCACGGCGTGGGCGAAGTCGGCCTCGACCACGAGCACGGGCGAGCCGGGGAAGTAGCACTCGCCCTCGGCATACCCCCAGATGTCGCCGTCGAAGCGGTAGTCGGCGAGGAACGCCAGGGTGGCGTCGTCCACGACGGCTCGCAGCGCCTCGAGCTCGGCCGCCCCGAACCGGAACCGCTCGACCGCTTCGAGCAGTCGGCCGGTGCCCCCCACCACGCCATAGCGCCGGCCGTCGGGCAGGCGACGGGCGAACACCTCGAAGACGCACCGGCGCGAGGCGGCGGCGCTGCGCAACGCCGCCTCGAGCATGGTGAGCTCGTAGTGGTCGGTGAGCAGGGCGGTGCTGGGTGAAGCGGTGCTGGGTGAACATGAGGTCACGACCGCAGCCTAAGGTGGGAGCCGTGTCCATCGCCCCGGTTGAGCAGCGGAGCGTCTCCGCGGACGAGGCGACAGAGGTCGATCTGCCGTGGATCACGCTGGTGTGGAACGACCCCGTCAACCTCATGTCCTACGTGACGTTCGTGTTCCAGACGTACTTCGGGTACTCCAAGGCCAAGGCCGAGCGCCTCATGCTCGACGTCCACACCAAGGGCCGGGCCGTGGTGTCGACCGGCAGCCGGGAGCGCATGGAGACTGACACCGAAGCCCTGCAGGGGTACGGCCTGTGGGCAACCTTCCAGAAGGACAGCTGAGTGGCACGCGGTTTCAAGCGGCGCGATGGCCGCTACGTCGCCAAGCTCGACGCCGTCGAGCGCGGCCTCGTGGTGGGCCTGCTGGAGCAGGTCCTCGAGCTGGTCGAGCCTCGCCCGGCGGCCACGGACACGAAGGACGCCACCGCCGCGACGGGTGCCAGGGCTGACGGCGGTGACGAGTTCGACCAGATCGTGGCCGGTCTGGGCGCCATCGGCATGGGCGTGTCCCTGTCCAGCCAGGACCAGGCCGACCAGGTACCCGAGCTCAGCGGTCAGGTCCCGGCGCCCCGGGACCCAGCCCTCGACCGGATCTTCCCCACCGCCAACCGGCAGGACGACCAGCTCGCCGCAGAGTTCCGACGGCTGACCGAGGACGGGCTGCGCGCCCGCAAGTCCGCCAACCTCGCCACGGCGATCAGCGCGCTGGCCGGGGTCACCGAGCAGCGGGTCTCGCTGGAACAGCCTCAGGCGCTGGCCCTGCTGATCGCCCTGACCGACGTGCGGCTCGTGTTGGGGGAGCGGCTCGGCCTCACGCAGGACGACGACCTCGACCTGCTCGAGGAGCAGGTCTCCGGGCTCGCGGACGACGACCCTGCCGTGTACGCGCTCGCGGTCTACGACTTTCTCACCTGGCTCCAGGAGACGCTCGCCCACGCCCTGAGCCGCTGAGCTGGTCCTCGCGATGTGACCCACGAGACGGGTGTCCGGTGGAGCCGCCGTCCGCCTGCGCCCCTAGCCTTGACCCGTGAGCGATGCACCTATCGGCATCTTCGACTCGGGCTACGGGGGGTTGACCGTCGCCCGCGCCGTGCTGGACCAGCTCCCTCACGAGTCGATCGCCTACTTCGGCGACACCGCCCGGGCGCCCTACGGCCCGCGCCCGATCGCCCAGACCCGCGAGTTCGCCCTCGAGTGCCTCGACCGGCTCGTCGACCACGGTGTCAAGGTGCTGGTCATCGCCTGCAACACGGCCAGCGCGGCGGTGCTCCACGACGCCCGCGAGCGCTATGACGTGCCCGTCGTCGAGGTGATCCGGCCCGCGGTGCGCCGGGCGGCCCGCGCCACCCGGAACGGTCGGGTGGGGGTCGTCTCGACACAGGGCACGCACCAGTCCGGGGCCTATGTCGACGCGTTCGCCGCGGCCCCGCACCTCGAGGTGACCAGCGTGCCGTGCCCGCGGTTCGTGGAGTTCGTGGAGACCGGCCGGACGAGCGGGGCCGAGGTGATCGCGGTCGCGCGTGAGTACCTGCAGCCCCTGGTCGAGCACGACGTCGACACGCTCGTCCTGGGGTGCACCCACTACCCGCTGCTCATCGGCGTGATCTCGTACGTCATGGGTGACGGTGTCACCCTCGTGTCGTCGGCCGACGAGACGGCCAAGGACGTCTACCGCGTCCTCGCCGACCGCGACGCGCTGAGACCAGCCGACCTCCCGCCGCCGAGCCACGGGTTCACGACGACCGGCGATGCGGTCGAGTTCCAGGTGCTGGCCCGGCGCTTCCTCGGCCCCGAGGTGGGCGACGTCCACGGCAACTCGGTCGTCCGGTCGGCGGCGGTGGTCGGACCGTGAGGCTCACGGTCGTCGGCTGCTCCGGCTCGTTCGCAGGCCCGACCTCACCCGCCTCGTCCTACCTCGTCCGGGCCGAGCAGGCCGGCCGCACCTGGTCGATCGTCCTCGACCTCGGCAACGGGGCGCTCGGGCCACTGCAGCGCCATGTCGACCTCGCCGACCTCGACGCGGTCTTCGTCAGCCACCTGCACCCCGACCACTGCGTCGACATCTGCGGGCTCTACGTCACGCGCAAGTACCGGCCGGGAGGCGGCGTGCCTGGCCGCCTTCCGGTGCACGCGCCGCGGGGCGCCGAGCAACGGTTCGCGCTGATGTACCACGGGCTCGAGCACGACGGCATGACCGGCGAGCTCGAGGTCCATGAGCTCGCCGACACCCAGGTGACGCGGGTGGGGCCCCTCACCGTCACGGCATACCGCGTCAACCACCCGGTGGAGGCCTACGGCTTCCGGGTCGAGGCCGACGGCGCGGTGCTCGCCTACACCGGCGACACCGACAGCTGCGACGCCCTCACCCCGTTGCTCACCGGCGCCGACCTCGCGCTCGTGGACAGCGCCTTCGTCGACGGGCGGGACGAGGTGGTCGGCGTGCACCTGTCCGGCAGCCGCGCCGCGAAGGCGGCAGCGGAGGCGGGCGGGGTGCGGCGCCTCGTGCTCACCCACATCCCCCCGTGGAACGACCCGGAGGTATGCCGCGCGCAGGCTGCCGCCGTCTGGTCAGGTCCGCTGGACCTGGCCGTGCCCGACGAGACGTACGAGGTGTGAGTCGCTTGGCCAGAACAGCCGCAGTTCCCGTCGTGCCCCAGGTCTGGCGCATCCCACTGCTCGGTGACTTCGTCAACGGGTACATCCTGCGCGACGACGACGGGCAGGTGACCCTCGTCGACATGGGCATCAAGTCCTCCGGCGCCAAGGTCATGGCCGCCCTCGCCTCGATCGGGTCGGGCCCGAGCGACGTGACCCGGCTGCTGCTCACCCACGCGCACCCCGACCACGCCGGCGGCGCCGCGCACGTGGCCCGCGAGACGGGGCAGCGGTTCGGCATCCACGAGGACGATGCGGCGTCGGCTGCGGCCGGCACGGCACCACCGCGCGACCCGACGACGTTCCTGGGGCGCCTGACGAACCGTCTCCCGGGCGGTGGCTTCCCGCCCGTCCCGGTCGGCGAGACCTTCACCGACGGCCAGCTGCTGCCGTTCGCTGGCGGCATCGAGGTCGTCCACACGCCCGGGCACTCGCCCGGCCACGTGGCATACCTGCTGCGGGAGTCCGGCGTGCTCATCACCGGCGACTCGATCTTCAACGTGCGGGGCCTGCGCTGGCCGATCAAGTCGTTCTGCACCGACTTCCGGCTCACGACGAAGACGGCCCACCGCCTCGCCGAGCTGGACTACACGACGGCGGGCTTCACCCACGGGCCGCACCTGTCGGACAACCCGCGCGAGCACATCCGGAGGTTCCTGGCGACCCACCCGGTCGAGGGCTAGACCCTCGCGCGGAGCCAGCCGAGGTCGGCACGCTGGCCGTCGAGCCCGCCGCGGGTCTCGATGACCACGGGGGCCCCGGCCGCACGGACGGCGCCAGCGAGCTCGTCGGGATCGATCAGCCCCTCACCGAGGTTCGTGTGGCGGTCGGCGCCGGAGTCGAACTCGTCGCGGCTGTCGTTGCAGTGGACGAGGTCGATGCGACCGGTGATGGCGCGAAGGCGCTCGACGGCCGTCGCCAGCGCGATCCCGCCTGCGTGGGCATGGCAGGTGTCGAGGCAGAACCCGACGTTGTCCGACCCCGAGGCGGCGCCGATGGCGTCCCAGACCCGGGCGATGCGCTCGAGCGTGCGGGCCATCGCGTTGTCGCCGCCGGCGGTGTTCTCCAGCAGAAGGGGGATCTTCAGGTCGGTGGCCTCGACGGCCTTGCGCCAGTTGTCGAACCCCGTGTCGACGTCGTCGGCGGAGTCGACGTGTCCGCCGTGGACGATGAGGCCCTTGGCCCCGATCGCGGCCCCGGCGTCGATGAACTGCTGGAGCAGCTTGCGGCTGGGGATGCGGATGCGGTTGTTGGTCGTGGCGACGTTGATGAGGTACGGCGCGTGGACGTAGAGGTCGATGCCGGCGGCCTCGGCGTCAGCCTTCAGCGCCTCGGCGCCACCGGAGTACTCGAACTCCGGGCCCTTGTAGCCCTGGGGGTTGCCGAGGAAGAACTGGCTCAGCGTGGCGTCACGCTCCCGGGCGGCGGTCACGGGGTCGGCCGAGTCGACGTGGGCACCGAGGGACAGCGTGGCTGGCATGGCCCCAGACTAGGCGCCGGGACCGACGTCGGCCCGCCCCGTTAGCCTTGCCGACGTGACTAAGACGCAGATTCGCCACGACGGACGCACCCCCGACCAGACCCGCGAGGTGCGCATCACCCGCAACTGGCTCGACCACGCCGAGGGCAGCGTGCTGGTGGAGTTCGGGCGCACCCGCGTGCTGTGCGCCGCGTCCTTCACCGAGGGTGTCCCGCGGTGGCTCAAGGGCCGGGGCACGGGGTGGGTCACCTCCGAGTACGAGATGCTGCCCCGCTCGACGAACACCCGCTCCGACCGCGAGTCGCGCAAGGGCAAGGTGGGTGGCCGCACCCACGAGATCAGCCGGCTCATCGGCCGCAGCCTGCGCGCCATCATCGACACCAAGGCTCTCGGTGAGAACACCATCGTCCTGGACTGCGACGTGCTCCAGGCCGACGGCGGCACGCGCACGGCGTCGATCACCGGCGCCTACGTCGCGCTCGTCGACGCCATCGAGGACGCCCGCGCCAAGGGGCTGATCGCCAAGAACGCCAAGCCGCTCACCGGGTCGATCGCCGCCGTGTCGGTCGGCATCGTCGACGGCGCACCCGTCATCGACCTCGACTACCCCGAGGACTCGAGCGCCGGCACGGACATGAACGTCGTCATGACCGGCGACGGACGCTTCGTCGAGATCCAGGGCACCGCCGAGGGCCAGCCGTTCGACCGCGCGATGCTCGACGCGCTGCTCGACAAGGCCACGGTCGGCTGCGCCGAGCTGACCGCCAAGCAGCAGGAGGCACTGTCCACGACCCCGCGCGAGCGCGTTCTGTGACCCGCGTCGTCCTCGCCACCCGCAACGACCACAAGGTCACCGAGCTGCGCGCCATCCTCGCCGAGGTGTGCGAGGAGCTCGGGCTCGAGATCGTCGGGGCAGCGGAGTTCCCCGGTGCCCCCGACGTCGTCGAGGACGAGGTCACGTTCGAGGGCAACGCTCGGCTCAAGGCGCAGGCGCTCGCCGCCCACACGGGGCTGCCGGCGCTGGCCGACGACTCGGGCCTGGCGGTCGATGTCCTGGGCGGCGCGCCGGGCATCTTCTCCGCCCGGTGGGCGGGGCGTCACGGCGACGACCGGGCCAATCTCGAGCTGTTGCTGGCGCAGGTCGCCGACGTGCGTGACGAGCACCGGGCGGCAGCCTTCGTGTGCGCCGCCGTGCTGGCGCTCCCCGACGGCACCGTGCGCGCCACCGAGGGTCGCATGCCCGGGGTGCTGGCTCGAGAGGCCAGGGGTGCCAACGGCTTCGGGTACGACCCGGTGCTCGTGGTCGAGGGCGACACGCGGCACGCCGCCGAGCTCTCGCCCGAGGAGAAGAACGCGATCTCCCACCGCGGCAAGGCGTTCCGGGCGATGGTGCCGCACCTGCGCGAGCTCCTCGGCTGACCGACGGCGTTAGAGTTGGCGCCCAGGCGCAAGTGGCGGAATCGGCAGACGCGCCAGCCTTAGGAGCTGGTGCCTTCGGGCGTGCGGGTTCAAGTCCCGCCTTGCGCACATGAGCCATGACCCGTTGTCCCAGACCTTTCCGGCGGCGCTCGAGGTCGTGTCGTGGCGACGCGAGGTCCATGCGGTGTATGCCGCGGTGCGCGGCGAGTCGGACCCGGCCACGGCCCACCGGCGCTGGGTCGAGGCGCGGTCCAGGCTGTTCCTCGACCACCCCGCATCGCCGCGCAACGGCGACCAGCAGCTGAGGCACGCCGCGTACGACCCGGCATACCGGTTCGTCGTCGCGATCGAGCCAGCCGAGCCGGAGCGCTGGGAGTTCACCTCGTCCTCGGACGGGGTGGTGCCCTTCGAGCGGGTCGGCCGGGTGACGTTGGGTGACCTCGGCCAGCTGGACGTGTGGTGGCTCGACTCCTACGGCGGCGGCCTGTTCCTCCCGGTGCGCGACGGGTCCGCCGGGTCGCTGACCTACGGCGCGGGCCGCTACGTGCTCGACACCGTGAAGGGCACGGACCTCGGCCGCGTGGGTGACGACTGGGTCGTCGACCTGAACTTCGCCTACAACCCGTCCTGTGTCTACGACCCGCGGTGGAACTGTCCGCTCGCGCCGGCGGGCAACAGGTTCGCCGCGCAGGCACCGGTGGGTGAGCTCCTGCCCGAGGGCTACTAGGCCGTGTACACGCTGGTCGGAGCCGATGGCGCACCCTACGCGAGTGCCGAGCCCGGGCGCTTCGGAGGTCACCGGCGCACGGAGGTCTACGGCCGGCTCGACTGCCCGTCAGCGCTGCGTGCCCTGGCCCGCGGTGGCTATGCGGCCCACCGGGTGTTCTTCGCCGACGCGCAGACCGCGGTCGCGGCGGGGTACCGGCCGTGCGGCACCTGCCTGCGCGAGGAGTACCTCGCCTGGAAGGGGCGCCAGAGCGCCTAGCATCGAGACGTGAACCCCCTGCTCCGCGAGGTCCTCCCGGCCCTGGGCCTGACTGAGGCGTATGCCGCGGAACACCTGGACCTGCGGCCCGGCAGCTGGCTGCCCTCCGCCCTTGCGGTGAACACCCTCGCCTGCGGGTCGGTCGCGGCGGCTGGTCTGGCCGGTGCCGCGGTGCGAGGAGGGGAGCGCGTACAGGTCGACCCGGGCCAGGTGGCGGTGTCGTTCCGAAACGACCAGCTCCAGACCATCGACGGCGCCCACCCGCCGGCGTTTGCGCCGCTGTCCGGGTTCTTCGAGGCCTCGGACGGGTGGGTGCGCACCCATGCCAACTACCCCCACCACCGCGACCGGCTGCTGCGTGCCCTGGACCTGCCGAGCACCGGGGTCGGGCGCGAGGAGCTGGCCCGTGCCATCTCCGAACGCACCGCGCAGGAGGTGGAGGACGTCGTCACCGCTGACCACGGCCTGGCGGTCATGGTCCGGTCGGTGCACGACTGGATGGCCGGGGAGCAGGCGGCCGCCGTGGCGCAGCACGAAGTGCTGTCCGTGACGTCGCTCGGTGAGGCGAATCCCGTTGCGGTGCCGAAGAACCCGCGGGTCCTCGACTTCACGCGCGTGCTCGCCGGTCCCGTGGCGACGCGCACCCTGGCTCTCCTCGGGTGTGACGTCCTGCGGGTCGACAGCCCTCGCCTGCCCGAGCTCGAGCCCCTCCACCTCGACACCGGTGCCGGCAAGCGATCGACGCTCGTCGACCTGCACAACCCCCATGCCCGCGACCAGGTGCATGCGCTGCTCGACGGCGCCGACGTGCTGGTGACCGGCTACCGGCCAGGCGCCCTCGCGGCATACGGGCTCGACCCGGACCGGTTGGCGCAGTCCCATCCGCACCTGGTCTGCGCGTCGCTCACCGCGTGGACGCCGGGCGGCCCGTGGGGTGTCCGGCGGGGGTTCGACAGCCTCGTGCAGGCCGCGACCGGCATCGCCGAGCTGGAGTCGCCTGACGACCGCACTCCCGGAGCCCTCCCCGCCCAGGCTCTGGACCACGCGACCGGTTACCTGCTCGCCGCTGGCGTGCTCTCGGCACTGCGACGCAGGGCGACCCACGGGGGCACGTGGCGGGTGGAGGCGCACCTGGCGCGCACGGCGCACTGGCTGCTGCAGACCGACGCGCTCGACGGGCCAGCGCGCCCGGTCGCGGACCCGACGCCGTGGGTGGTGCGGTCGCGCACCGAGCTGGGCGTGGTCGTCCAGTCCCGACCGGCGTTCCGGATCGACGACGGCCCGACGGAGTTCGCCTGGACCGGTCGCCGGTGGGGTGCCGACGAGGCGCGGTGGGCCGCGCCGGTCCGCACCTAGCGGTACTGACCGGGGGCGGGAGTCGTGCGGGGGTCGAAGCCGAACGGCAGCTCGAGACGGTGCGCAGACATCAGGGCGTCGTCGGTGAGCACGTCCCGGGTTGGTCCATCGGCCACCACCACTCCGTCAGACAGCACGACCGATCGAGGACAGAGCTCGTAGGCGTAGGGCAGGTCGTGGGTGACCATGAGGACGGTGACGTCGAGCGAGCGCAGGATGTCGGCCAGCTCTCGCCGCGAGGCGGGGTCGAGGTTGGACGACGGTTCGTCGAGGACGAGGATCTCGGGCTCCATCGCGAGCACGGTGGCCACGGCCACCCGGCGGCGCTGGCCGAACGAGAGGTGGTGTGGCGGACGCTCGATGAACTCGAGCATCCCGACGCGCTCGAGGGCCGAGACCACCCGGGCGTCGAGCTCGGCGCCGCGCAGCCCGAGGTTGGCCGGGCCGAAGGCCACGTCGTCGCGCACCGAAGGCATGAAGAGCTGGTCGTCCGGGTCCTGGAACACGACCCCCACGCGGCGGCGGACCTCGCGCAGGGTGTCCTTGCCGACGGGTAGGCCAGACACCGTCACCGAGCCTGCTCCCGCGACGAGGATGCCGTTGAGGTGCAGGACGAGCGTGGTCTTGCCGGCGCCGTTGGGCCCGAGCAATGCGACGCGTTCGCCTTGGTGCACATGGAGATTCACCCCGAACAAGGCCTGGTGGCCGTCGGGGTAGGCGTAGGCGAGGCCTCGGACGTCGAGTACCGGCGTGGTCATCGCGTCACCGCCACGAGCAACGTCACCAAGGCGACCGCGGGGAGTATGCCGGCCTGCGACCACTGGGTGGCCGTCGCCCCGGCTGGTGCCCCCGCCGCGGTCCCCGGGTCGGGCAGGCGGCCGGTGTAGCCGCGGGACAGCATTGCCAGGTGGATGCGCTCACCCCGCTCGAAGGACCGGATGAAGAGCGCGCCGATGGTCGAGGCCAGAGCTGGCCATGACCCGAGCGAGCGCGCGCGGAAGCCGCGCGACTCGCGGGCGATGCGCATTCGCTGCAGCTCGCCCGTGACGACCTCGAGGTAGCGCACCATGAACCCCATGATCTGCACCAGCTGGTGCGGCAGGTGGAGTCGCTCCAGCCCCCGGAGCAGGTCCCTGGGCTCGGTGGTCATGCCGAGCACCAGCGACGCGACGACCCCGAGGGTGCCCTTGGCGAGCAGGCCCCACGCCGCCCAGACCCCCGCCTGCGACACCGCGAGCGGGCCGACCATCAGCCGGGGACCGGTCGCGATGAACGGCATGAGCAGGGCGAAGACGACGAAGGGCACCTCGACGACCATTCGCTTCACGAGGTAGGTGGGTGGCACCCGGGTGAGGGCGACGACGGCGACGAGGAGGGCGGCATACGTCGCGAAGGCCCAGAACCGCTCGCGGGGGGTCGCCACGACGACCACGACGAACGCGACCAGGGCGACGAGCTTGGTCTGGGCCGGGAGTCGATGGATCGGCGAATGACCGTGGTAGTGCAGGTGATGACCGTGCCCCGCGCCCACGCTCACTCCCCCTCGGGTGGAGGTGCTGGCCGACCCGCGCCGGCGAAGCGCCCACGCCAGACCGCCGCCGAGGCTGCCGACGACGACGACCCCGAGGACGCCGGCGATGCCGCCGGAGAGCCGGTGGTTGGAGATGCCCTTGGTCGAGTACCCGGCGAACGGGGAGCCGTCGCTGAGGTGGGGGCGGGCGGTGGCGCCGAACCCCACCTGGTGAGCGACGTAGCTGAGCCCGTCAGGGTGGCGCGAGGCGTAGAAGGACACGACGCCGCCGAGGAAGAGGGCGACGAGGAGCCCGACCGCGACGAGCCTGCGGGTGCTCAGCTGCCTCATGCCGAGACCCCGTCGCGGAGGGCCAGTGGGCGGGTCTCGAGGACGGGCCGGGCGCCGTGCACGAGGTCGGGACGCACGGCGATGATCGCGGACACCGCCAGCCCGGTGATGATCGCCTCGCCGACCCCGATCAGGGCATGCCAGCCGAGCATCGCCGTGGCGAGGCGGTCGAGCGGGATGTGGGCCTGGCCGCCGAGGGCGTAGAGACCGACGAATCCCAGCGCCGCGACGGGCACGGACACGAAGGCGCCAGTCGCCGCAGCAGGGACCACCGACGACAGGCGGCGCGGCAGCAGTGACCGGGCGGCCAGGAACACGGCCCAGCCCACCCAGACGCCGACCAGCCCCATGAGCGTGATGTTGGTGCCGAGAGCGGTGAGCCCGCCGTCGGCGAACAGCAGGCCCTGGACGAGGAGCACCACGGTGAGGCAGAGGGTTGCGGTGCAGGGTCCCACGAGGACTGCCGCCAGGGCGCCCCCGAGGAGGTGGCCAGAGGTGCCCGCGCCGACCGGGAAGTTGAGCATCTGGGTGGCGAAGATGAAGGCTGCGACCAGGCCGGCGAGGGGAGCGGTGCGGTCGTCGAGCTCGCGGCGCGCGCCCCGCAGGGCCAGGCTCACCCCGGCCACGGCGACGACGGCCGCGGCTGCCGAGGTCTGGGCGTCGAGGAATCCGTCGGGGACGTGCACGGTGCGCTCCTGGTGCCTGATGGTTGCTGGTCGGGTGCTCGACGTGCCGCTGGGATAGGTTGGCAGCACGATGGGATCCACCCTATTGCAAATCGTTTGCAATTAGACAGGGGCCCCGGATGTGAGGAGTGCAGCGCCTGTGAGTGACCGACTGAGCCCCGGGGACACCGCCCCCGACTTCACCCTGCCCGACGACCAGGGCGGCGAGGTCTCGCTGTCGGGTCTGCGCGGGCGCAAGGTCATCGTGTACTTCTACCCGGCGGCGATGACCCCGGGCTGCACGACCCAGGCGTGCGACTTCAGCGACAACATCAACACTCTGCACCGCGAGGGCTACGAGGTGCTCGGCATCTCTCCCGACAGCCCTGCCAAGCTGGCGAAGTTCCGCAAGAAGGACGGCCTCACCATCACGCTGCTCTCCGACGAGGACCGGGCCGTGATGAACGCCTACGGTGCCTTCGGTGAGAAGAAGCTCTATGGCAAGACGGTCGAGGGCGTGATCCGCAGCACCGTCGTCGTCGACGAGGACGGCACCGTCTCCCATGCCCTCTACAACGTCAAGGCCACCGGCCACGTCGCCAAGCTGCGTCGTGACCTGGGCCTCGACTAACCGAACGGAGCACCCATGAGTGACACGAAGTCGGTCGACGAGATCGAGGCCGAGATCGCCGCGGCCCGCACCCGGCTCGCCGGCACCGTCGACGAGCTCCACGCGCGCACCGCGCCCAAGGAGATCGCCCGGCGCCAGGTCGAGGGCGCCAAGCACGCGTTCACCGCGGCGACCCACACCGACGGCGGCGAGCTGCGGACCGAGCGCATCGCTGCCCTCGTCGCCGCGGCGGTGGCGCTGATCGGTGTCGGCGTCCTGCGCCGCCGCCGTGGCTAGAGAGCCCATCGACCGGCTTCCGATCCGGATGCTGCACGATCGCGTCCTGGTCTCGCTCGAGGGCGAGGGCGGCGAGCGCCGCTCCGGCGGAGGCATCGTCATCCCGGCGACCGCGAGCGTGGGCAAGCGGCTGGCATGGGCGACGGTGGTGGCCATCGGCGCCAACGTCCGCCAGGTCAAGATCGACGACCGGGTTCTGTTCGACCCGGAGGACCGGGGCGAGGTCGAGCTGCAGTCGAAGTCCTACGTGCTGCTGCGCGAGCGCGACATCCACGCCGTCGCGGCCGCGCGGGTCCAGGACGGCCAGACGGGGTTGTACCTCTGACCTCGGCTCGCCGTCCGACGGCCTCAGTGCGCGGTCGGCGGGCCGACCTCAGTGCGCGGTCGGCAGGCCGGCCTCGCACCACGCCCGGAAGCCGCCGACGACGTCGGTGGCGCGCCGGACACCCAACCGCAGCAACGCATCCGCAGCCAGTGACGACGTGAACCCTTCCTGGCACAGCACGATCACCCGGCGTTCGAAGCCGGCCTCGGGCAGTCGCGCCTCGTGGCGCGGGTCGAACCGCCACTCGAGCACGTTGCGCTCGACGACAAGGGGGCGCAGGTGCGCGGCGACCTCGCCCTGGGCGAGCCGCTGGGCGCCCGGCCGGATGTCGACGAGCACGGCGCGCCCGTAGAGCACCTCCTGGTATGCCGCCCGGGCACTGACGCGGGCCAGCCGGCTGCGGGCGTCGGCCAGCTGGTCGTCCACGCCGTCGTACACCGGCGCCTCCCATCCGCGGCCGCCGCTGAACTGGCGGGTCTCCCAGTGGACGGACGGCTCGCGGGTCGTCGTCGCGGGGCTCCGCACGGTGCTCACCACGGTGCTCACCACTGGGCTCCCGCCCGCTCGATGCCGGTCTGCCGGAGCCGACCGTCGAGCAGCGCGTAGCGGGTCATGCCACGCAATGCGGGGGAGTACACGTGCACGGACAGCGCTGGACGGTCGCCGAGGTTGGTGACGTTGTGCACGTGACGCGGGCCGAACGAGCGACCCTCGCCCTCCCAGAGGTACCGGTCGTGCGCCTCACCTGCCGACCAGGTCTGCTCGGCGAGCTCGCCCGCGACGGTGAGGATCGCGCCCTCGGACTGGAGGTGGTCGTGCCAGCCGGTGCTGGACCCGACCGGCCAGCCGACCACCCAGATCTCGAGGTGGTCGGTGGCGTCGAGGCGGTGCCAGGTGCGCTCCGTGGCGGCGAGGTCGACGAGCTCGCGCAGGTCGGGGTCAGTGGCGAAGAGTCGTGCGGTGCGCAGCAGCTGGCTGCGGCTGAAGCGGTTGACGCCGGGAGTGCCGGCGGTGGTGATCGTGGTCATGGTGCTGCTCCTGCTCTCTTGGGCTCGGGTCTGAGGTCTCGGAATGTGGTGCGCGGCAACACATTCGAGGACACAGGGAGCCCTGGGTCAGGAGCAGGTCGAGGTGGATCCGGCGGTATGCCGTGTGGCTGGTCGACGTGGACGTCACGGGTTCGTCTCCGAGGGTGGGGCGCTCGAGCGGAAAGCGAGCGCGGGCTGGTGCGGGCTGGGGTCAGGCGCAGCAGCAACACCGCATGGCGCCGCGGCACATGGAGCTCATGTGCAGGCGGGTCACCGCGGTGGTCGAAGACATGGCACCCAGTGCAGCACGAGAGGGCCGCCGCCGTCCACGAGGACCCGCCCTCGTCTCGCACATCGGGACGGGCACGAACCGACCATCCGTCGTTGGCCCGAGGTTTCCACTCCGGTCACGTGCCCTTCTCCGGCGGGGAGTGAGGTGACCTCGTGCGCCATTCGGCGCAGCACCTCTGACGCAAGGACGGGACTGCAATGAGCTTGACGAAGTGGGGTGGCGCCGCGTGCGCCGCCGTGGTGGCGGCCGGACTCGGCCTGGGCATGTCGGCGGCGAGCGCCACGCCCGCACCCGCGAAGAGCCAGACCCGGACGCGTCCGCCGCGGCACGTGCTGCTCTTGTCCATCGACGGGCTGCACCAGCGTGACCTCACCTGGTTCGTCCGTCAGCACCCCACGTCGGCGTTGGCCCGGTTGGTGCACGGCGGCACGAGCTACAGCCGTGCGCAGACGCCTGTCCCGTCCGACTCCTTCCCCGGGATGGTCGGCCAGGTCACCGGAGGCAACCCGCGCACGACCGGCGTCTACTACGACGACACCTTCAACCACGCGCTGCTCCCGGCAGGGACGACGGACTGCCGCACGGCCAAGCCGGGTGCCGAGGTGGCCTTCACCGAGGGTGCCGACAAGGACCCCAACGCCCTCGACGCGGGCCAGGGGCTGGCGAACCTGCCCAGCGGGATCATGGCGATGACCGGCACCCCAGGCCAGCTGCTCGACCCCAAGACCCTCCCGGTCGACCCCGCGACGTGCACCCCGGTCTACCCCCACCAGTACCTGCACGTGAACACCGTGTTCGAGGTGGCCAAGCAGGCGGGCCTGCACACCGCGTGGTCGGACAAGCACCCGGCATACGAGATCCTCGGTGGTCCCTCGGGCGCGGGCCTGGACGACCTGTTCGCCCCCGAGATCAACAGCGCTGCCACCGGGTATGCCGCCGGCGCGGACTGGACGAAGGACAACGCGGCCACGCAGCAGTACGACGGGTACAAGGTCGCCGCCGTCCTCAACGAGATCGACGGCTACGACCACTCACGCACGACGCAGCCCGGCGTCCCGGCAATCTTCGGCATGAACTTCCAGTCGGTCTCCACCGCGCAGAAGCTGCCCACCTCGAACGGCCTGGCCGGGGGCTACCTCGCGGACGGTGTCACCCCCGGACCGCTCCTGACCAAGGCCCTCGACTTCGTCGACAGCTCCGTCGGGTCGTTCGAACACGAGATCGCGAACCGTGGCCTGGCCAAGGACACCACGATCATCCTGTCTGCCAAGCACGGCCAGTCGCCGACGAAGCCCTCGGCGCTGACCCGGGTCGATGACGGCCCGATCATCAGCGGCATCAACGACGGCTGGAAGGCCACCCATCCGGGGGCGGGCGACCTGGTCAGCTTCGCCACCGACGACGACATCATGCAGCTGTGGCTGTCGGACCGCTCGGCCGCTGCGACCAGCTTCGTCCGTGACTACCTGAAGAACCACCCCGCGACCGGCAACGACATCACCGGTGCACCGCGAGTGGTGTCCGCGTCGGGTCTGAGCGCGGTGTACGCCGGGGCAGACTCGGCCCGCTACTTCGGCGTCGCAGCCTCCGAAGCCCGCCACCCCGACGTGCTCGGCATCGTCCAGCACGGCGTCGTCTACACCGGTGGTAGGTCCAAGATCGCCGAGCACGGGGGCGCCGACCCGCAGGACCGCGACGTGCCCCTCGTCGTGTTCGGCCCCAGGTCGGGTGCCGGTCACACGGTGAGTGCGCCCGTGGAGACGACCCAGATCGCGCCGTCGATCCTGCGGTTGCTGGGCCTCGATCCCCGAGCGCTGCAAGCGGTTCGCATCGAGCACACGCGGGTGCTGCCCGGCGTGAGCTGACGCCTCAGCTCGCTGTGCGAGGGGCCCGCCGAGTCATCGGCGGGCCCCTTCGTGGTCGGGGCGGGCGTCGGGGCCGGGTGCGGACGTCCCGAACCAGGTGGTGAGCGCATCCTCCAGCCCTGACCTGGTCCCGTCTCCGACCCACGCCACGTAGCCGTCGGGCCGGACCAGTACCGCGGCCGGAGGCTCGACGGTGCCGATCACGGGCAGCTCCCAGGCGCCGGCATACGTGGCATCGACGACCGGCACCCGGTCCGCCCAGGGCCCCGGAGCGATGCTGCCCGAGGGTCCGAGGTTGAGCAGCACGGGACGAGCCAGGTGGAGCAGGGAGTAGACCGGGACCGCGCCATCGGCAGTCACCAGGTCGAGGTCCGGCATCCGTCGGCCCAGTAGCGGATGCCCGTCGCCGAGGTCGTAGTGGAGATCGAGGGCGGAGATGAGCCCGACGACATGACGGCGTGGCTCATCCATCGCCACAAGGTCGTCGAGCAGGTCGCGTACGGCGACGATCCGGGCGTCGTGGCGCTGGAGCGCGCTCACCGCTTTCGAGTACTCCAGCGCGCGGGCACCGGCCGGGTGCCGCTCGGCGTGGTAGGTGTCCAGCAGGCTCTCCGGTGAGACGCCGGAGACCACCTGGGCGAGCTTCCAGCCGAGGTTGACGGCGTCCTGGATACCGAGGCCGATGCCCTGACCCCCGGCGGGGAGTGGATGTGGGCGGCGTCGCCGGCCAGCAACACCCGCCCGCTGCGGTATGCCGCGGCCTGACGGGTGGCATCGGTGAACCGCGAGATCCAGGTGGGGTCGTGCACCCCGAAGTCGGTGCCGTATGCCGCGATCAGGTTCTCGCTGAGGTCGGTCAGGGTGGGTTCGGTCGTGACCCCGAGGACCGGCTCGCTGCTCACCACCCGCACGGTCCGACCGTCCTCCATGAAGCTCAGCCCGTGGATGCCGCTGGCGTCGTACGTGACCCCCGGCGGCAGCTCCTCGGTCACCTCGACCTCGGCGATCAGGGCGCTCGTCGTCGCCTCCCAGCCGGGGAAGTCGATCCCGGCTGCCTTGCGGACGACGCTGCGCCCGCCGTCGGCCCCGACGACGTACCTGGCCTGGATTGCCTCGCCGTTGACCAGGCGGATGGTGACGCCGCCCGAGTCCTGGTCGACGCCCGTGACGTCGACGCCTCGACGGATCGGCACCTCCAGCTCGTCGACCCAGCCGGCCAGGATCCGCTCGATCTTGTTCTGCCACAACCCGAGCGTGTACGGGTGCCGGGTCGGGAAGTCGCTGATGTCCAGCATGAGCCTGCCCCCGTAGGGCACGGCATACGTCTTGCCCGCGGCGAGGAAACGGTCGGCGATGCCCCGCTGGTCGAGGATCTCGATCGTGCGTGCGTGGAACCCGCCCGCACGTGAACCGACGAGCTCAGCCGTCGCGCGACGCTCGACGACTGCGACATCGACCCCGGCCAGGGCCAGCTCGCCGGCCAGCATCAACCCGGTCGGGCCAGCCCCCACGACCACGACATCCACCATGACGCCCTCCACCATGACGCCCTCCACCATGACAACCCCTACTCATCGGCGAGCGAAGCCGCTGTTACCGCGGCACGGCCGACCAGTCTGAGGCAGGGCAGGGGCCTTGCCGCAAGCCCCTACCGGCGCTGTACGGTGAGAGTGGCGGACCATCCTTGACCCCCGCGTCACGGATGGTGGCTGGCCGCGGGAGCAATCGGTGACACGCGTGTCACCGATGGTGCTCAGCTGGACCAGAAGTCGCGCAGCACCGGGACCGTGGCCTTGCCGCGCACCAGGTGCGTCTGCCCGGGCAGCTCCCGAAGCGTTCCGTTCGGCAATGCGGCGGCGATCGCAGCCTGCGCGTTCTTCATGTACGCGGGGCTCTTGCCTCCCACGATCACCAGGACCGGGACGGTCACGGCGGACAGGTACCCGGCAGGCAGTGGCGCGCCCTGCTGGTGCTCGAGGACCAACGCGTAGTCGTGGGGGAGCGTGTGCGCGACGGCGCAGAGCTTCTTCCAGACGGGCATGACGCGCATCATCACCACCCCGAACGCCGGCACGCCGACCGTGCGCATGAACAGCTTCACGGCATCGCCGTGCCGCCCTGCGTCGACCAGCTGCTGGGTCCGCGCACCGAGGTCGGAGTCGTTGGGGGCATGGGTGCCGTCGACGATGAACGGGGCTTCGTACAGCGCGGCCTTGCGCACCGAGACGCCCGCCCGCAGTGCCTCGAGCACCAGCACCGCTCCCGAAGAGGCTCCGACGACGCACGCGTCCGGACCGGCCACCTCGAGTACCGCAACCAGATCCTCGACTTCGCGCTGCACGGCATACGCAGAGGAGCCTGCGCCGCTCTCGCCCCGGCCGCGCCGGTCGTAGGCGAACACGGCGAAGCTCTCGGACAGCAGCGGGAGGAGGGCCTTGGCGGTGCCCATCGTGCGCTGGCACAGCGCGCCCTCGACCACCACGACGGCCGGTCCGGTCCCGGTCACGTCGTACGCGATCGCGGTGCCGTCGGCGGAGGTGACGAAGCGGGTGCTGGTGGTGGCGGTCACGGTGGGCATGATCTCTCCTCGGTCGGGGCTGTTTCCCGTGCGTCGAACGGGTCAGCCGGATCTCGACACGCGGGCCAGGTTTTCGTCCGCGCGCCGCTGCAGGAGTGCGCGCTCCGCGTCGTTACGGGTATGCGCGGCCGCCTCGGTGAAGGCCTCGGCCGCCTCGGCGTGCAGCCCGGCCCGCTCGAGCAGGTCGCCCTGCACGCTTGGGACGAGCGGTGAGTCGCCGAGCTGGTCGGCGTCGAGTTCCGCAAGGATGGCGAGCCCGGCGGCGGGGTCGAACGCCCGACCGTGGGCGACCGCGCGGTTGACCTCGACGATCGGCCCCGGAGCTGCCTCGGCGAGCACGTCGTACAGTCGGGCGATCTGGCGCCAGTCGGTGTCCTCTGCTCGCTGGGCGCGTGCGTGCTCCGCGGCGATCGACGCCTGGAGGAAGTACTTCCCAACCGGCTTGCCGCGCGCGGCGAGCCCCTGCGCTTGCTGCAGGGCGGCCAACCCGCGCCGGATCAGCAGCTGGTCCCATCGTGACCGGTCCTGCGCCTCTAGAAGTACCGGTGCACCGAGCTCGTCCAGCCGCGCGCCGATGCGCGAGCCCTGGATCTCCAGCAGCGCCTGGAGCCCGAGTGCCTCGGGCTCGTGGGGCGCGAGAGCGGCCAGCATCCGGGCCAGCCGCATCCCCTCGTTCGCCAGGTCGGGTCGCATCCAGTGCTCACCCGCGGCGGCCGAGTACCCCTCGTTGAAGATCAGGTAGATGACTGCCATCACGTCGTCGAGGCGCTTGTCGCGGTCCGCGCCGGTTGGCAGCTCGAAGTCCGCGGCGGCATCGGAAAGCGTCTTCTTGGCTCGGGAGATCCGTTGGCCCATCGCGGACTCGGTGGCCAGGAAGCCCCGGGCGATTTCCCCGGTCGTCAGACCGCCCACCAGGCGGAGCGTGAGCGCTGCCCTGGACTCCGGTGTGAGGGAGGGGTGGCAGGAGAGGAAGATGAGGCGCAGGACGTCGTCCTCGATGTAGTCGACCTGGGCGTCGAGATCGGGCACCTGCTCCTCCTCTCCGCTCGCCTGGGCGTGGCCGAGCTCCTCGGTCTTGCGGCGAAGGTTGTCAGCGCGGCGGAAATGGTCGATGCCGCGCCGCTTGGCCGTGGTCATCAGCCAGGCGGCGGGATTGGCCGGCACGCCGGTCGTGGGCCACTGCTCGAGGGCGGCCACGAGGGCATCCTGCGCGAGGTCCTCGGCGAGCTCGACATCACGCGTCATGCGGGTCAGGGCCCCGACGAGTCGGGCCGACTCCGCCCGCCACGCAGTGGTGATCGCCTCGGCGGTCGCGGTTTCGGCTGACACGCCCCGAGCCTACGAGGCCGGACGCCGCGGTTGCGCGGCGCCCGGCTCCGTCAGGCCTGGGAGCCCGGTCACGGCCGGGGCGGCCGGGGTCAGGCGTCGGCCGCCTCCGGCGGCGCCTCGGAGATCTGGCGCAGCGTGGCGACCATGCTGCACTCGGGCCAGAACTTCGCGTGCAGGTCGGCGAACTCCTGCTGGCCGGCGATGGCTTCCTCGAGCGTGTCGTACTGCAGGATGGCGAACCCGCCGACGACCTCCTTGGTCTCCGCGTAGGGGCCGTCGACGCGGGAGGTCTCACCCTGACGGACCACGAAGTTGACCGCGTCCTCGGTGCCATACAGGCCGCCACCGTCGAGGAAGACGCCCTTGGCGGCCTGCTCTCCGATGTAGCCGTCCATCGCATCCATCAGCGCCTGGGGCGGGGCGCCGGAACCTTCTTCCATCTTCACGAATCCCATGAAGCGCGGCATCTCACTGAGTCCTTCCGGTTGGGGGAGCTGCTCTGTCGCACCTACGTCGAACAGCGAGCGAGCTCTTCGACATCACCGTCAGGACATTGTTGCGAACCTGTAGGGATACCCGCAGGAGGGGACCACGTCCAGCCGTGATCCGTCACCGCGCTGCTTGACCAGTCGCAGGCCCGACAATGGACCCTATGGCCACCCCGCCGGCATCCCTGCCCCGCGCGCGCCTCCTCGAACGCGTTGCCACCCACGTTCCGCCGGCCAGCCGAGAGGACTGCGTGCGGGTGGCTGTCGATGGGGTGGACGGGTCCGGCAAGACATGGTTCGCGGATGACCTGGCTGCGATCCTGATCGCCGCGGGTCGCCAGGTGGTGCGAGTCTCCGTCGACGACTGGCACCACACGCGAGCCCACCGGTACGCCCGCGGCCGTACCTCGCCGATCGGCTTCTGGCTGGACTCCTATGACTACGACCGCCTGCGTCAGGAGGTCCTGGAGCCCTTGGGGCCGGACGGCTCTCGATGGTTCCGTCGCAAGGGTCACGACCTGCACACGGACCGGGTCCTGCACGCCCCGCCCGAACGCGCACCTGCCGGAGCGGTCGTCCTCGTCGACGGGCTGTTCCTCCAGCGCGCCGAGCTGCAGGACTGCTTCGAGCTCACGATCTGGCTCGAGGTCCCCTTCACGGTCACCACCCAGCGCATGGCCGCGCGGGACGGCACCCACCCAGACCCCACCCACCCCACGATGCGACGCTACGTCGGCGGCCAGGAGCTCTACTTCGCGCAACGCTCACCGCACACCAGGGCAGACCTGGTCATCGACAACACCGACCCGCAGGCGCCGCGTCTCGAGGCGGCCCGGCCAGCCGAGAGGACTGCGGACGTCGCGTCTTCGCCTAGGGGCAGAGCACGGTGAAGCTGATCGGGGTGAGGAAGACGTTGTAGTTGGACGGCTTGGGCGTGCTGTTCTCCAGCAGCCGGTAGCCGACGCTGAACTGGGAGAGCGCCGCCGACGTCACTGACACGTTCCCCGAGCTGGAGGTCTGAGGCAGGTTGAGAAGGTTGGGCGTCGAGTTCGGGCGGCGCCGCCACGGGTCGGGTGCGGTGCCCGTGCCCGTCAGGTAGGCGGAGTCGGTCACCGTCCCGCTGATCGCGGATGGGGAGGTCAGGAAGACGCGCTCCCGCGCCGGCGTTGGTGCTGGTGGCGTTGAAGTACACCCCGTCGATGTCGGCGATGGTGAACGCGACGTTGGTCACGGCCCGGCTGAAGGTGAAGGTGTAGTCGGCACCCGTGTTCGTGAGGTTTGTCGTGTTCTGGAGGAGGTCCAGGCTCAGGTCCAGGCCGGGCACGCTCTGCCCGCCGATCGGCGCTGGCGTGGAGGAGAGATCGCCAGGTGCGAGCGAGCTGAACGCCGGTCCGACGGCGGCGGCGGCAATCGTCAGGGTCAGTACGGGGATGGAGCCGTTGCCCAGCGGATTGACCCACGTGTACGTGGCGCTGGTGGCACTCGTGCGGACATAGGACGCCGACGACCAGTCGGTCACCAGCCGGACCGGGGTGCATGGGGGGACGGATGCCGCGCGCGCGGGTGCCGCCGTGGCGACCACCACTGCAGGCGCCAACCACGCCGCGCCGCCGACCACGGCCCGCCGCGGCACTCCAGCCCTGCGCTGCGTGGTCACCCTCGTCTCGTCTGGGGATTGCATGGTGGCCTCCGGGGTCGTGTGGGCGCGGATCTCACCGCCCCACACCATGGAAGAGCGATTGCGGTCCCGGGCGTGACGCGATGCATCGGCCGTGGCAGAACCGCTGCCCATGTCGTACGTCAAACACACGCACCCGGCGACAAACCGCGCCCCCGCCGAAGGGCGCGCTGATGGCGCCCTCGCCGAAGGGGGCGCCGGTGGGTCGGTCAGCCGTCCGCCTGAACGGCGCTCGGCGGCCCGACTCGTGGATGGTGAACCGGGGCTGGCCGGTGAGGCCCGGGGAGGGAGGATGCAAGGACCCGGCCTAGTACCGAGGGACGGATCAGTGTGGTGGGCGGCTCCACCAGGTTGAGCACGCGGTTGAACGACCTCGCGACCGGCACCGAGGTGTGGGTGGCCTTGACGACCCGTAGAACGTAGCGGTTGAGCGCGTCGGTGCCTCGGGCCTTGGGCCCGACCGTCATCGGATGCATGAAGTCCGCACCGACGGCGATCGCCCACGGAGCGTCGATGATCCGGGCGGCCCGGCGGTGGAAGAGCCGTGGCAGGTCCGGGGACCCGACTCCCGTCGTGCGCACCGTTTCGCCGAGCGCTTCGGCTTGCAGGGCGGCGCACGCCATGCCCTGCCCGTAGATGGGGTTGAAGCTGCAGGCGGCGTCGCCCAGCGTGACGAACCCCGGCAGGAGCTGACGAGTCTTCTCGTAGTGTCGCCGCTGGCTGAACGGGAAGCGGTAGACAGCCACAGATGACAAGGGCCCCGCGCGAGCCAGGAGCTGGCCGACCGCCGGCGACGACAGCCCTCGGGCGAACGAGAGGAGCTCGCCCTCGGTTATACCCGGGAGATCGCCGTGCACACCGGCCAACGTCACCATCCACCGCTCACCCTCGACCGGGAGCACCGCCCCGCCGCGGAACGAGGTCGGCGGTGAGGTCCCGCAGACCAGGAAGGTCCCTTCGAAGTCGTCCGTCGAGCGTTGCATGAAGCCGCTGGTGTAAGCGCAGTCGATGCTCACCTGGCTCACCGGCGGCGCCAGGATCCCCGATGACGCGAGCTGGTGCGCGATCCGGGAGGACCGGCCGGAGCAGTCCACCACCAGGTCAGCCGGACGCGAGACGCCGTCGACCACGACGCCCGACACCCGCCCGTCGGACACCTCGACCCGGTCCACGGCAACCCCATCCTCCAGCCGTACGTTCTCGAGCAACGCGACTCGACGACGAAGTACCTGCTCCAGCAGGGGCCGGGTCATGCTGAGGGCGGCTCGACCCCAGTCGCCCTGGGCGCGGTAGCCGCCCGCCTGGTAGACCCAGGCGCGGCTGCCGTCGATCCGAACCGCGCCCAGCCCCTCGAGCTCCTCGCGGATCCCCGGAAACCAGTCGACCATCAGGCCCAGGCCGGCAGTGAGCAACAGATGCAGGTGCCTGCCCTGAGGGACGTGCCCTCGCGCGGCCGGCGCGTCGATGAGGTGCTCGCGCTCCAGGACCACCACGTCGTCCACGAGGTCGGAGAGAACTCGCGCGGTCAGGAGCCCCGCCACGCTTGCACCGACGACGACCGCAGATGCCACTCAGGAAGTCTCGCCCATTGCGGGCGCCAGGAAAACCCACGCCCTTGGCGTCGACAGCAGTTGCGCCTCGACCTGGCGGGTGACCGATCATCACCAGGTGGGAGCGGCGGGTCCCTGGGGTGGGCACCCGCCGCCTCGGGGAAAGCTCTCCAGCCGGTCTCGATTTGCCTAATTCCGACGTATTGGCTTGGGTGGTGAGTCCGGGTGCCGACCAGGTGCGCGGGGAGTAGGGCTCCGCAGGCTGGCCGATGACCACATGAAGAAGCAGTCAGCCCAGGAGGCCTTGTGAAGTTTCGACCCCTACTCACCGCGCTCGCCGCGTCTTCGCTCGTCGCCGCAGTCGCCGTGCTCCACCAGCCGAGCGGCATCCCCGCCCGACTGGTGTCGGGAGGCACGCAGAGCGTGAAGACCACCACGGCGACGAACGTCACCGCCAGTTCGGGCACTCTGAACGGCACGGTGAGTGTGCGTCGCTCGGCGACCACGGCGCACTTCGAATGGGGCACGAGTGCGGCATATGGCTCGTCGACGCAGATGCAGAATGTCGGGTCTTCTCGCTCGACCGTGGCCGTCTCGGCAGCGTTGAGCAGCCTCGCAGCCGGCGTGACATACCACTACCGCCTCGTCGCCATTGACGCCACCGGGGCCGCGTACGGCGCCGACCGAGCGTTCACGACCGCCAGTGGGGCGACGCCGACACCAACCACCAGCACGACGTCGCCCACACCGACTCCGACCACCAGCACGACCTCGCCCACCCCCAGTCCCACGACCAGCACGACGTCGCCGACCCCGAGTACGACGACAGCCACGACACCGACGTCGACACCAACGTCGACCTCGACGCCCACTGGCACCGTCTGCAGCAGCCCGTACTTCACCACCAGCGACCCCAATGGCGGGGTCAGCGACGGCGGGTACTACGTGCACAACAACCTGTGGAACGCCGGCAACTACCCCGGAACCCAGGGCACCACCCAGGTGTGCTCATATCACTCCTGGAACCACATCGGCACCGCGAGCAACACCGGCGACGGCGCGGTCAAGACCTATCCCAACGTGCACAAGGACTACTCCGGCCGCACCATCTCGAGCTTCCCCAAGCTGACCTCCACCTACGCCGCGACCGCCCCGGGTGTCGGGATCTACAACGTCGCCTACGACCTGTGGCTCAACGGGGTCCCCAACGACGAGGTCATGATCTGGACCGACAACCACAACCAGGTCCCCGCCGGGTCTCGGGTCGCCACCGGGGTGAGCCTCAGCGGGCACGCCTGGGACGTGTACGCGACCAGTGGCAACGGCTACCTCGCCTTCGTCCCCTCCGGCGGAGCCAGCTACGCGTCCGGCACCCTGGACCTCAAGGCCATGCTGAACTACGTGGTCGCGCAGGGCCGGGTGGCGGCGAGCTCCACGGTCGACCAGATCTGCTACGGCGTCGAGATCGTCGACACCGGCGGCTCACCGGCCACCTGGCGCTTCACCGACTTCTCCATCGCCGACTCATGATGGCCTAGGGCGTCTCTCCCGGTTTCCCCAGCAAACTGACGATCTCGCCGAGCACCGCTCTTCATCGTGGTGCTCGGCGAGTCGGGACACCCCGACCTTCGCCGCCACATCGGTCACCGACAGGCCGTCCTCCACCACGGCCAGCACTGCCTGACAGCGCTGTTCGACCATGCTGATCTCCCTGAGCATTCGCCCACCTCGTCCCGTCGACAGCAGCCGAGAACGGGACGGGGTGGGTGTCAAGCATCAACCGAGACGATGTCAAGGATCAGCCGAGAACGGGTAAGGCCTCAGCCGATCACGTTTCGTCAATGATCAACCGAGGCCACACAGCGATGAAGTGCGCCATCAGGGACTCGAACCCCGAACCCGCTGATTAAGAGTCAGCTGCTCTGCCAATTGAGCTAATGGCGCGCGAGTGGAGACATTAGCAGGACCCCGTGGCGCAGGTGAAATCGGCTGAGGACCTCCTCAGGAACGCTGGCGGCGGCGGCTCGCGGCGACCAGCGCAGTCCCCGCGGCGAGGGCGAGGGTGCCCACTGCCACGGCCAGTCCGACTCGGAGTTCGGGGTTCGAGGCCGTCCCGGTGGCGCCGTGGCCGGCGGCGTGAGGGTCCGCCGACCCCCCGCCGGCGGGCTGGGTCGGTGCCTTGGTCGGTGCCGCCGTCGCGTCGGCGGAGGCAGACCCGTCCCCGGGGAGAGCGACGCTGAACGAGTAGGTGTCGGACACCGGATGGCCGTCGTCCGACACGATCCGGTACGACACGGCATACCGGCCGGATGCGAGGCCGGGCGCGAGCGGCTGGGTGACCACCGCCCCGTCCACCGTGGCGGGGCCTGCGTCGACCGAACGGCCGGCGCCATCGGTCACGGAGACCGTGGCGAAGCTGGTGCTCACCGGGTCGGAGAACCTCAGGACCACCCGGCTCGGTGGCGCGTACAGGACGGAGCCGCTGGCGGGGGATGCGGCAACCAGGGCGGCATGGGCCTGGGCTGCGCTCGCGAGCGCGACCGAGCCGAGCACTCCCAGCGCGAGGCCGAGGAGGGTCGCCGAGGTCGAGATCGCCACGGACCGTCGGGTGGTCCGTTGCTGCGTGAACACAGGGCCATCCTGCCTGATGGCCCCCGGTCGAGTGCCCGCGTCGCCGACTCTGACGTGGGGGTGGTGCTCGCCGGGGAAAAGTGATATCACTCAGATATCACTTTTCGTGCGAAGGAGCCCAGCATGGCGACCATCGACTCGACCGAACGCGTTGGACCGGTCGGCCACCAGGGGGCCCGGGTCGACATCACCGAGCGGCCCGCCCTGGCGGTCAACGGCTGGCTGGGGGTGGTGGTGCTCGCCGCGGCCGGCTACGGCGTCTATCTCGCCGATCGGCACGACAAGGGCCTGCTGTGGCTGCCGCTGCTCGTCTTCGTCCTCGTCGTCACCTCGCTCGTCATCGTGCCGCCCGGGCAGACCTCGGTCCTGCAGTTCTTCGGCAGCTACGTCGGGACCGTCCGCAGGCCCGGGTTCTGGTGGGTCCTCCCGCTCATCCGCCGCCGCAGCGTGAGCGTCCGGGTCCGCAACTTCGAGACCAACCACCTCAAGGTCAACGACGCCGACGGCAACCCGGTCGAGATCGCGGCGATCGTCGTCTGGCAGGTCGCCGACACCGCCAAGTCGACGTATGCCGTGGACAGCTACCAGGACTTCGTCTCCGTTCAAGCGGAGTCGGCGCTGCGTCACGTCGCAACCAGCCATCCCTACGACGACCACACCGAGACCGGTACGTCACTGCGCGGGTCGGTCGACATCGTCTCCGGCCAGCTGGCGGTCGAGGTCGCCGAGCGGGTCGTGATCGCCGGTGTGGAGGTCGTCGAGGTGCGCATCTCCCACCTCGCCTACGCGCAGGAGATCGCCCAGGCCATGCTGCGGCGCCAGCAGGCCAACGCCGTGGTGGCCGCCCGCAGTCGGATCGTCGAGGGTGCGGTGGGGATGGTCGAGCTCGCCCTGAACCGGCTGGCCGAGAACGGCGTCGTCGAGCTCGACGAGGAGCGCAAGGCCAGCATGGTGAGCAACCTGATGGTCGTGCTCTGCGGCGACCAGCCGCCGTCGCCCGTCGTCAACACCGGCTCCCTGTATACGTGAGCGAGCGTCGGCAGGTCCTGCTCCGGGTCGACCCGGCGGTGCACGATGCCCTGACCCGCTGGGCCAACGACGAGTTCCGCAGCGTGAACGCGCACATCGAGCTCGTCCTGCGACGCGCCCTGGCCGAAGCGGGACGGATGCCCAAACAGGCCGCTCCGCTGCCCAAGCGCGGCCGCCCTCGCAGCACCGACGACTGAGCCGGAAGACGAGTGTGGGCCGCGCCCCAAGGGAGCACGGCCCACACCTTCTGGGGTGAGTGACGGGACTTGAACCCGCGACATCTGCGACCACAACGCAGCGCTCTACCAGCTGAGCTACACCCACCATGCGTCACGGCCGGACGGTGCCGGCCGCGCAAGCGACGACCATCGTACCCGGTTCGGGGAGATGCTCATGACCACCCTCGGAACCGGGTCAACTGGGGTCGACCACGTGCCGGGCGGCGATCTCCTTGGCCGTGTCGGAGTCGGGGCCGGGCGCGGGGACGAAAACGGCCTCGCGGTAGTACCGCAGCTCGGCGATCGACTCTCGGATGTCTGCCAGGGCCCGGTGACCGCCCGACTTGGAGGGGGCACTGAAGTAGGCCCGGGGGTACCAGCGGCGAGAGAGCTCCTTGATCGAGGACACGTCGATGATCCGGTAGTGCAGGTGGGCCTCGAGGTCCGGCATGTCGCGCGCGAGGAACCCCCGGTCGGTGGCCACGGTGTTGCCGCCCAGCGGAGCCTTGCGGGGCTCGGGGACCCACTGCCGGACGTAGGCGAGCACCTGGTCCTGGGCGTCCTGCATCGTCGTGCCGCCGTCGAGCTCCTCGAGCAGGCCGGACGTCGTGTGCATCCCCCGCACGAAGTCGTCCATCTGCTCCAACGCCTCAGCGGGTGGCTTGATGACGAGGTCGACGCCGTCCCCGAGCTGGTTGAGCTCGAAGTCGGTGACCAGCGCGGCCACCTCGATGAGCGCGTCGCTCTGCAGGGACAGCCCGGTCATCTCGCAGTCGATCCAGACGATGCGGTCGTTGACGGAGCGTTCTGTGGGGTTCTGTGGCACCGGACCACCCTACGGCCCCCCGGTGTCAGCCGGGTGCTGTCCGCGGGGCCTGCACTAGCCTGCCCGCATGACGTGGGGAGCGGAGCGGCCGTATGCCATGGCGCAGCGACGCACGGGGCGACCCGCGCTGCGCGGGTGGCTGCTTGCCGGACTGATCGTCGTGGGGTTCACCCTCGCCGCCATCGTCCTGGCGGTGTACTACGGGGCCACCTTGGGCCTCGTGACGACGCTGCTGGCGATCCTGCTGGCGGCGCTTCCGCTCGGGATCGTCATCCCCACGTTCCTGTGGCTCGACCGGTTCGAGGCCGAGCCGACGCGGTACCTCGTGGTCGCCTTCCTCTGGGGTGCGCTGGTCGCCGCCATCGCGGCAGCGATCTTCAACACCGGGGCGGACGTCGCCTTCCAGGCGGCGACGGGCACGGCGAGTGAGGCGTCCCTGGCCACCGCGGTGTTCTCGGCTCCGCTGGTCGAGGAGGCCAGCAAGGGTCTCCTTGTCGCCCTCGTCTGGTGGCTGCGACGGCGCGAGTTCGACGGGATCATCGACGGGATGGTCTATGCCGGGATCGTCGCCGCGGGTTTCGCGTTCACCGAGAACATCCAGTACCTCGGCCTGGCCTACCAGCAGGGCGGCGACCAAGCCCTCACCGGCACCTTCATCGCCCGCGGGCTGTTCACGCCCTTCGCCCACCCGATGTTCACGGTCCTCACCGGCATCGGCATCGGGATCGCCGCCACCACCCGGCATCGGCCGCTGAAGGTGCTCGCGCCCCTCGGGGGCTACCTGCTCGCGGTCATGGCTCACGCGCTGTGGAACCTCGCCGCCGTGACCGGCGCCGCCGGCATGGTGACCGTCTATGTCGCCGTCGAGGTGCCGGTCTTCGCGGCCTTCCTCACCTTGGTCGTGTGGGCGCGGCGTCGTGAGGGGCGGCTCATCGGGAGATACCTCAGCCCGTATGCCGATGCCGGCTGGCTCACCCCCAGCGAGGTGCACATGCTCTCGACGATGGCGGGTCGGCGCAGCGCGCGCATGTGGGCCAAGACGACGGGCGGCGCATCGGCGCTGCGCTCGATGCGACGGTTCCAGGACGCAGCGAGCGAGCTCGCCCTGCTGCGCGTACGGATGCACCATAGTGCCGCCGATGCCCGCGCCCTGGAGACCGAACAGGAGCTGCTCGAGGCGCTGACAGCCCGGCGGCGCGAGTTCGTCAGCTCCGGACGCTGAGCTCCACCGGCGCCTCCGTCAGGACGGCGACCGCGGCGGCATACCCGGGCTGGGGGAGCGGCACGTCGTCGAGCTGCACCGGTGCCCGCAGGGGTCGGTCGCCTCGCCAGTGCACCAGGCCGGCTGGGTCGCCAGGCCCCGTCACGACCACGTCCCGCGGGTCGACGGCCAGGCCGTGACCCGACGCCTTGAGGACTGACTCCTTGCGCGCCCAGACACGAGCTCGTGCCACCGCGAGCTCGGGCATGGCGACCGACTGGAACGCGGCGACCTCCTCGAGGGCGAGGGTCACCGCGTCGAAGCCCTCGAAGTCGGTCTCGTCGACCTGCTCGACGTCCACCCCGGTCTCACCGACATCGGTGACCGCCGCGACAGCCAGCTCGCCGGCATACGACAGCGAGACGTAGACGCCGGCGTGACCGCGGATCACGGGCTTGCCGTGGGCGACGCTGCCACACGTCGCGCACTCCCGGTCGAACTCGATGTCCTGCGGCCGCTGGCCGGTCCACTCCCCGGCGACGGTGCGGAGCAGAGCGTGGGCGGTGACGTAGCTCGCAGGGTCCGGGCGACGTCGCGAGCGCGCCCGCTCGTGGTCGTCCAACAGCGCGGTGAGTCGGGCCAGCTCGCCAGCGTCGTTCGACACGCGGTGGGTATGGACGGTGACCTGTGAGCTCACGCACCGATCATCGCACCGCCCTTACACTGTGCGGGCGCTCGGCCTCAGGCGCGCCGCCCCCATAGCTCAGCTGGATAGAGCAAGAGCCTTCTAATCTCTAGGTCGCAGGTTCGAGTCCTGCTGGGGGCACCACTGCACGCCGCGGACCGACAGGCCATCGGGGGCCCGTGCGACGACAGGCCCCCGATGGGGAGTGCGGGTGAGGCGCTGGGACTACGTGCAGTTCACCTCGACCCGGTAGGTGGTGTCGTCGCCGGCGTTCCAGGGGGCGACCGTCACGGAGATGCTGTACCGACCACTGCCGTTGCGGTACACCGAGCCGTCCGGACCGACGACCGAGTCGATCGTGCACCCGGGCTGGTTCGCGACGGAGATGGTGTGCGTGCCCTCCTCTGCCGCCTCGACGTGTGCTTCGTTGTAGGCGAGGACCGCCGGGTTCCACTCAGAGAACTTCACGTTCGACGCGCCGACGGTGTCGGTCCAGTTGGCGGCCAGGCCGAGCAGGGCCGTCCCGTTCTGCCAGAACCGGGTGTCGATCTCGACGATCGCGTTGGCCTTGACCTTGAAGTTGTCGGTCTTGGAGTAGCGCGGCACGAAGCAACCGGTCTTGCTGGCGTTCTTGCAGTCGAGCCGTGACGTGGGCGTGACCCAGGCCTTGTACACGCCGCCGGGGTTGGGGGTGTCGGCAAAGGGAGCCAGCTGCACGGTGATGCCCTTGTCTTCGGCATCCGTCCCAGTGGCGTGGGCGCAGGGCACGCTCGGGGCGACGCTCTGGATCACCCCGGAGCTGTCGACCGTGAACTGGCGGCACGCCAGTGCGTCCGTGGACAGCACGGAACGGCCGTTGGGGCTCGTGACCTGGAAGGTGTAGGTGTCCGCCGGCAGGCCGGCGGCACTGGCGGGGGCGTTGATGCCGGGACCGCCGTTGAGGTAGACGTCTGTCTTGAGTAGGTAGTGGTTGAGATTGACGGGAGCCCCGGTCACGTCGGTCGTGAAGATCGCGCCGGAGAGCTGACCCCCTCCAGCGGCGGACGACATCGGGGCGGCCGCGAGCAGCGCCAGCGGCAGCACCGCTGCCAGCGCGAGATGCCTCGGCTTCATGGTGTTCCTGCTTCCTCCTGAGCGGAAACCGCGGCTCGACAGAACCGCGGCACCACCACGCTAGGAACCCTCGGGCGCGTGGGGATCTGTCGATCTGCGTAGGTGTGCCGTCACCCCTTTGTGGTGGCTGGTCGGGCGTCGAGGGGGATGTGGGCCAGGACCTCGTGCCGGGGACGCCGGCCCCGGCCCTCCCCGAGGTGGGACGCCACCAGGGTGACCTCGCGCGCAGTCCAGGCAGGCCCGGCATACCCGTCGAGCACGCGGACCCAGCGGGTGGCCTCGACCGGCCTGCGGAAGCGCCCCACGGTCACGTGCGGATGGAAGGGGCCGCCTTGCGGTGCTCCGCCCGCGTGGTTGCAGGCGCCCCGGACCCGACGAGCCAGCGCGCCCAGGTCGCCCTCGACCCCGATCCACAGCACCCGGGCGGACGCCGGGTGTGGAAACGTGCCGGCTCCGGTGAGCTGTGCGTCGATCCCGGGGTGGCCCGTCGCCACCTCGGCCACCGCCTCGGCGACCGCCTCCACCGCTCGGTCGGGCACCGCGGCCATGAAGGCGAGCGTGACGTGCCACTGGTCGGAGTCGGTCCAGCGCACGTCGTCGCCGACCAGGTGACGCGGCTCGAGGAACATGGCGAGGTCCTCGACCGCGTCGTCAGTGGGGGTGAGGGCGGCGAACATGCGCATCCACCCATTCTTGCGCCGACGGGCCGCGGGCATCCGGCGTGACTAGATTGGGTTGGACACCGCGGAGGGGGAGGCCGTATGCCGTTGCCGGAGCGTGAGCTGTCCATGCCGCGACTGGGATTCGTCACGGTGCGGTTGATGGAGGTCGGGGCGCTGGCCGCGATCGCCGGTGCGGTGCAGGAGCTGTGGGCTGCCTTCCAGAGCAGCGCCCAGTTCTCGCCCTTCGGCACGGACGGCCTGGCACCCGCGGATGTCCCTTTCTTCCGGCGGATCGTGACCCTGGCCTTCTACAGCGGGATCTTCCGGGCGCCCGTGAACCTCCTGATCGGGGCCGTGCTGTTGGCCGTGGCCGTGGGCGTCGTGGTCGCCGTCCGCCCGGTGAGCAACCTGCGGATCCTGCGGTGGGAGCTGCTGGTCGTGTGGGCGCTCACCGCGCTGGTGACCCTGACGCTCGTCGTGGTCAACGCGCTCGCCCTGTTCGGTGACAGCCCGTACTCCAGCTCGGATCCCTCGGTGGTGACGTCCAACCCCGGACCCGGCATCGTCGAGCAGGCCATTGGTGGACTGTCAGTGCCGGTTGCGACGTCGCTGCTGCTCGCGGCGGTCCTGCTGTGGTGGCTCCGGCTGCCGCGCGACCCCGACGACCCCGACGAGCCGGCGCTCGCTCGTCGACGGCGACATCGGCCTGAACCGGCCGCAGAGCCGGATGCGCTCGTGCTCGACGGGGTGGAGCAGATCGAGCCGGTCGAACGCCTCCATCCCCGGGCCGGTGGAGCGGGGGACGGCGCGACCGCCAGCGGCTACGACGACTACTTCCGCAAGTTCTAGCGATCGGGGGCTCGCCACGGCCTCCGCGTGCACGAGCGATGTGCTCGCGTTGGCTAGGCTTGCGACGTGAGTTCAGGGGTCGATGCCATGTCCATGCTCGGCGCTGTGACGGCGCTGAGGGACGAGGTGGAGGCGGCAGCCCTGCCGCTCGACATCCCCGAGGCCGTCGCGGGCCGGGTGACGCGAGCAGCGCTGCTCAACCAGCTCGACGACTACGTCATCCCACGGCTGCGTTCCATCGACGCGCCCCTCCTGGCCGTGGTCGGTGGGTCCACAGGGGCCGGCAAGTCGACGCTGGTGAACTCGATCGTCGATGCCGAGGTGAGCCCGTCGGGTGTCCTGCGCCCCACCACCACGACTCCCGTCCTCGTGCACAACCCGCAGGACCGGGACTGGTTCCTCGGCGACCGCATCCTCCCGAGCCTGTCCCGCGTGACGGGCGCGCGCAGCAGCGAAGACGGCGTCCTGTCCTTGCGGCTCGTCGAGTCGCGCTCACTGCCGCCCGGCATGGCACTGCTCGACGCCCCCGACATCGACTCGGTGGTGAGCGCGAACCGCGCCCTCGCCAGCCAGCTCCTCGCAGCTGCCGACCTGTGGCTCTTCGTCACCACCGCGGCGCGGTATGCCGACGCCGTCCCGTGGGACCTCCTGCGCCAGGCGTCCGAGCACGGCACGGCGCTCGCGATCGTGCTCGACCGCGTGCCCCCCGAGGCCATGACCGACATCCGCAGCCACCTCGCCGGCATGCTCCGTGAGCAGGGGCTGTCCACCGCTCCCATCTTCGGCATCCCCGAGGCGAGGCTCACCCCGGCCGGTCGCGTGCCGGACTCCGACATCGCCCGGCTCAGGTCCTGGCTGACTGCGCTCGCCAGTGACGCCCGGGCTCGCGGCGTCATCGTCCGCCAGACCCTCGAGGGCGCCCTCGCCTCTCTCGATGCGCGCGCCGCGTCGCTCGTCGCGGCGAGCAGGGCCCAGGTGGCCGCCGTCGAGTCCCTCCACGCAGTGCCCTCCGAGGCCTACGCCGAGGCGATGCGCCAGGTGGAGCACGGCGTGACCGACGGCACCCTGCTGCGCGGCGAGGTGCTCGCACGCTGGCAGGAGTACGTCGGCACCGGCGAGTTCTTCAGGCAGGTCGAGTCCACGATCTCGAGGGTGCGCGACCGCCTCACCGCGGCCATCAAGGGCACCGTCCCGCCCGCCGGAGACCTCGGTGAGGCCCTGCAGTCCGGCGTGGCTGCCTTGGTCTCGGCCCAGGCTCACGGTGCGTCAGCCTCCGTCGTGCGGTCCTGGCGTCAGCTCCCGGGCGCTGACCCGGTCCTCGCCGCCCACCCCGGACTCGCGAAGCCGGCTCCGGACCTCGAGTCCAAGATCGAGCGCCTCGTCCGGGACTGGCAGGGCGAGCTCCTCGAGCTCGTGCGCAACGAGGGCCGGGACCGCCGCACCACCGCGCGCATCGCGGCATACGGGCTCAACGGGATCGGGGTGATCCTCATGCTCGTGGTCTTCGCCCACACCGGCGGTCTCGTCGGTGCCGAGGTGGGAATCGCCGGGGGCACCGCGGTGCTCGCGCAGAAGGTGCTCGAGGCGATCTTCGGTGACCAGGCGGTCCGCGAGATGGCCGCGAAGGCGCGCCGGCGGCTCCTCGAGCACGTGCACGAGCTGTTCGCCGCCGAGCAGGCCCGGTACGACGGGGTTCTGGCCCCACTGGACGTCAAGGCAGCCCAGGCACAGCGTCTGGCAGAGTCCGCAGCAGCGGTGAAGGCGGTTCGATGAGCCCGTTGAAGATGGGCGGCGCCCAAGTCAAGGCGCTCAGCGCCGAGGAGCTCAAGCTGCGCTCGCGGTCGCTGAGCGACGCCCTGGTCGCGGGCGGCGCGCAGCTTGACCGGGTCCGGGTGGCCGCCGCTCACGAGGTTGTCACCAAGGTCTCCGAGCGGACGGCCAAGGCCGGGGACCACACCGTCGTGGCGCTCGCCGGCGCCACGGGTTCGGGCAAGTCGAGCCTGTTCAACGCCCTCGTCGGTGCGCCCGTCGCGCTCGTCGGCGCGCGTCGGCCCACCACGTCCCGGCCGGTGGCGGCGGTCTGGGGCGAGCAGGACGCCACCGAGCTGCTCGACTGGCTCGCCGTGTCGCAGCGCCACCACGTCGAGTCTGCTCCGGCCGACGGGTCGAGCGTCGGCACTCTCGACGGCCTCGTGCTGCTCGACCTGCCCGACTTCGACTCCCGGGTCATCGAGCACCGTGAGGAGGCTGCGCGGGTCCTCGCCCTGGTCGACGTGTTCGTCTGGGTGACCGACCCCCAGAAGTATGCCGATGCGCGCCTGCACGACGATCACCTGCGGGTCCTCGCGACCCATGACGCCGTGACTGTCGTCGTGCTCAACCAGTCCGACCGACTCACCGACGACGAGACGAAACGGGTGCGCGCCGACCTCGCGCGGCTCGCCGAGGTCGACGGCATCGGCGGCGTGCAGGTGCTCGCCACCTCAGCCACGACGGGTGCGGGTATCGCCGACCTCCGGTTGCGGATCGCCGCAGCGGTGGCAGGGCACAACGCCGCCAAGCACCGGCTGGCCGCCGACATCCGCGCCGCCGCCGGCCGGCTGCGCAGCGACGTGGCAGACCAGGAGCCCTCGCTGTCCGATGCCGCCGACACCGAGTTGGTCGAGGCCTTGGGCCGCGCCGCGGGCATCCCGACGGTGGTCGCCGCCGTCGAGCGCGACTATCGCAACCAGGCTTGGGGGCGCACCGGCTGGCCCTTCACCCGGTGGGTCTCGGCACTGCGCCCGGACCCGATGAAGCGGCTGCGGCTGGAGTCCCGCGACGCCGTCGACACCAAGCTGGCCGTCACGGCCTCAGACGTCCGCAGCGTGCTCGGCCGTTCCTCCCTGCCGCCGCCCTCGCCTGCGGCGCGCGCCAGCGTGGAGCTGGCCACCCGGCGGGTCGGCGACGCCGCTGCCGAGGGGCTGCCCCCGCGGTGGGCGGAGGCCGTTGCCGATGCCGCCACGCCACCTGGCCCGGACCTCGCCGACGCCCTCGACCAGGCCATCGTGGGCACCTCGCTGAAGATGCGCCCTCCGTTGTGGTGGCGGGTCTTCGGCCTCTCCCAGCTGCTGCTCGCCGCCGTCGCGGTGCTGGGACTGGTGTGGCTCGTGGTCCTGGTGGTGTTGGGGTGGCTCGCGCTGCCCGAGGTGCAGCCTCCGCGGCTCGGGCCGCTCCCGTACCCGTTGCTCATGTTCGCCGGTGGCCTGCTGCTGGGGCTGGCGCTCGCGTCGCTCAGCCGCAGCCTCGGGCGGGTCGGCGCGCGACGTCGGGGCCAGCACGTGCGTGAGCTCTTGCTGGGCGCCGTCTCGACGGTCGCCGTCGACCGGATCATGGCCCCGGTCCGGGCGGTCCTCGCCCGCCACCGCGACACCCGCGGAGCCCTCGACCGCGCCGCTCACTGAGTCGGCGGGTCATCGCCGGGGTTGTCGCGTCGGCGGTTCACACGCCGACGACCTGGACGGGCTCGTCCACAGGGGCGCTGCGCCCGCGTCGCCGGCGACGCTGAGGTCTTCCACGCTTGCCTGACCCCGGAACCGGGGTCAGGCAGATGAGGGGAGACATCATGAACGAGATCTACACCACGGTGCAGGGACGAGTCGTGGCCACGCCGGAGTCGCGCGTCACCCGCGGAGGCGTGCCGTTCACCGCCTTCCGGCTGGCGTCGACGGTGCGCCGGCCCAACCCGCAGTCGCGGGAGTACGAGGACGGCCCGACGAACTTCTTCAGCGTGACGGCCTTCCGCACACTCGGGGCCAACGTCGGCAACTCCCTGAAGAAGGGCGACCCGGTCGTGGTCTACGGCCGGATGCGCGTCAACCAGTGGATGCGCAGCGACAACATCCCCGCGACCTCGGTCGAGATCGACGCCTACTGCGTCGGCCACGACCTGACCTGGGGGACCACCGAGCTCGTGCGGGTGTCCCGCGCCCAGGTGGACCAGACTGACCGGCTTGCCGACGAGGCGGTCCAGAGCACGCACGCCGGGTTCGAACGAGAGCTCCTGGCCGAGGATGCCGACTCCGACCCCTACGTCCTGCGCGAGGGCAACGCGCCCGGGGCGACCGAGCCGGCGCCGGGGCAGTTCGCCCATCGCGACGACGACGCCCCCGCTGCGGACGAGAAGACGGACCAGCCCCGGCTCACCGCGGTGTGACCGCCGGTGACACGGATTCGGGCATGGGGGCGTCGGCGGATAGCCTTGCCCCCATGCCCGAGTTCATCTACGTCATGTCGAAGGCCCGCAAGGCTCACGGCGACAAGGTCATCCTCGATGACGTCACCCTCTCGTTCCTGCCAGGCGCCAAGATCGGTGTTGTCGGCCCCAACGGCGCGGGCAAGTCCTCGGTGCTCAAGATCATGGCGGGGCTGGACCAGCCCTCCAACGGCGAGGCGCGACTGACCCCGGGGTTCTCGGTCGGCATCCTCATGCAGGAGCCCGAGCTCAACGAGGAGAAGACCGTCCTCGGCAACGTCGAGGAGGGCGCCGGCGAGATCAAGGCCAAGCTCGACCGCTACAACGCCATCTCCGCCGAGATGGCCGAGCCCGATGCCGACTTCGATGCGCTGATGGAAGAGATGGGCAAGCTCCAGGAGGCCATCGACGCCGCCGACGCCTGGGACCTCGACTCCCAGCTCGAGCAGGCGATGGACGCTCTGCGCTGCCCCCCGCCGGACGCCGACGTCACGGTCCTGTCCGGCGGTGAGCGCCGCCGGGTCGCCCTGTGCAAGCTGCTTCTCCAGAAGCCCGACCTGCTGCTGCTCGACGAGCCCACCAACCACCTCGACGCCGAGTCGGTCCTGTGGCTCGAGCAGCACCTCGCCGCCTACCACGGCGCCGTCGTCGCGGTGACCCACGACCGGTACTTCATGGACAACGTCGCCGGCTGGATCCTCGAGCTCGACCGCGGTCGGGCCTACCCCTACGAGGGCAACTACTCGACCTACCTGGAGAAGAAGGCCGCCCGACTCGAGGTCCAGGGCAAGAAGGACGCCAAGCTCGCCAAGCGGCTGGCGGGGGAGCTCGAGTGGGTGCGGTCCAACGCCAAGGCCCGGCAGACCAAGTCGAAGGCTCGACTGGCCCGCTACGAGGAGATGGCCGCCGAGGCGGACCGCACCCGCAAGCTGGACTTCGACGAGATCCAGATCCCCCCGGGCCCACGCCTGGGCAGCAAGGTCATCGAGGTCAAGAACCTCCGCAAGGGCTTCGGCGACCGCGTCCTCATCGACGACCTCTCTTTCACGCTGCCGCGCAACGGCATCGTCGGCGTGATCGGACCCAACGGCGTCGGCAAGACCACGCTTGTTCAAGACGATCGTGGGCCTCGAGGAGCCGGACGCCGGCGTCGTCGACATCGGCGAGACGGTCTCGATCTCCTACGTCGACCAGAGCCGCGGTGGGCTCGACCCGGCGAAGAACCTCTGGGAGACCGTCTCCGGTGGCCACGACTACATCCAGGTCGGTCACGTCGAGATCCCGTCCCGGGCGTACGTCTCGCAGTTCGGGTTCAAGGGCCCGGACCAGCAGAAGAAGACCGGCGTCCTGTCCGGTGGCGAGCGCAACCGCCTCAACCTCGCGCTCACCCTCAAGGAGGGCGGCAACCTGCTGCTCCTCGACGAGCCCACCAACGACCTCGACGTCGAGACCCTGGGCTCCCTCGAGAACGCGCTGCTCGACTTTCCCGGCTGTGCGGTCGTCATCAGCCACGACCGGTGGTTCCTCGACCGGGTGGTGACGCACATCCTGGCCTACGAGGGCGACGACGAGAACCCCAGCAAGTGGTACTGGTTCGAGGGCAACTTCGAGGCGTACGAGTCCAACAAGGTCGAGCGTCTCGGCGCGGACGCCGCGCGCCCGCACCGGGTCACCTACCGCAAGCTCACCCGCGACTGACGCGCGCGACCTCGGTCAGCGCGCTCGGACGAGCCGCAGGCCGAGGTCCGCGTAGGCCTCGCCGATGGCCTGCGGCGTGCGCTTGATCTCCGGGTCGTACCACCGCGCCACGTCGACGGCCATCGACATCAGCGCCAAGGTCGTATCGGGGACGTCGTCGACGGCGAACTCGCCGCTGGCCACGCCGTCCGCAACGACCTGCCGCAGCACGCCGTCGATCTCCTTGCGCAGGGCGAGCACGGCGTCGCGGTGCTCGGAGGTGAGGTTGGCGAACTCGTACTGCACGATCCGGGCGACGCGGAAGTGCTCGGCATGCCACTGGGCGAAGGTCGCCATGATCGCCCGCAGGGCCTCGCCCGGGGAGTCGGCGCCGTCGGCGGCAGCCAGCAGCAGGTCGCGGGCCGCCACGTGCCCCTCGCGGCTGAGCTGGTACAGCAGCTCCTCCTTCGAGGCGAAGTGGACGTAGACCCCGGCGGGCGACAGCCCGGCCCGCGAGGCGATGTCGCGGGTGGTGGTCGCGTGGAAGCCCCGGTCGGCGAACGCCTCGGCGGCCGCATCGAGGAGGCGGTGCGGGGCGTCGGTGCCCGTTTCCGCGGGCCGCGCAGGGGAGGACATGGTTGACAGCATGCCTCAGTCATCGCAGACTAAGCAAGCGCTTAGTCACCTTGGAGGAACGCCATGCCCCGCAACATCTACGGCCCCGACCACGAGGCCTTCCGCAGCTCGGTCCAGGAGTTCGTCGACCGGACCCTGAAGCCCCGCGCCGAGCAGATGCTCGAGGTCAAGTCGATCGACCGCGACATCTGGAAAGAGGCCGGCAGCCAGGGCCTCTTCGGCCTCGACATCCCGGAGGAGTTCGGGGGCGCCGGCGCGGAGGACTACCGGTTCAACGCGATCGCCGCCGAGGTCATCTCAGGCTTCAACTTCGCGGTGTCCTCCTGCTTCGGCATCCACTCGGACGTGTGCCCCCCGTACCTCGTCGACCTTGGCACCCAGGAGCAGAAGCAGCGCTGGCTGCCCGGCATGGCCAACGGTGACCTCATCTGCGCGATCGCGATGACCGAGCCGTCCGGTGGCTCCGACCTGGCCGCCCTCAAGACCACGGCCTTGCGCGACGGTGAGGACTGGATCCTCAACGGGTCCAAGACCTTCATCACCAACGGCTACCAGGCCGACCTGGTCATCGTGGCCGCCCGCACCGACCCCTCCAAGGGCGCCAAGGGCATCACGTTGTTCATGATCGAGGCCGGCATGGACGGCTTCAGTCGCGGCCGCAAGCTCGACAAGGTGGGTCAGGAGGAGTCCGACACCGCCGAGCTTGTTCTTCGAGAACGTCCGGGTCCCCGACGCCAACCGCCTCGGCGACGAGGGCATGGGCTTCATCGCGATGATGCAGCGGCTGCCCCAGGAGCGCGTCGGTGCGGCGGTCGCCAACACCGCGCACGCCTTCCAGATCCTGCGCGAGACCATCGCCTACACCAAGGAGCGCAAGGCCTTCGGCCAGCCGATCGGGTCGTTCCAGCACAACAAGTTCAAGATCGCCGAGCTCCAGACGCGCCTCGAGGTCACCCAGGCGTACGTCGACGACTGCATCGCGGCCCACGCGGAGAAGAAGCTCACGCCCGTCGACGCGGCCAAAGCGAAGTGGTTCTCGGCCCAGGTGCAGAACGACGTGCTCGATGAGTGCGTGCAGCTCTACGGCGGCTACGGCTTCATGAACGAGTACCGCGTCGCCCGCGCGTGGCGTGACGCCCGCGTCTCGAAGATCTGGGCGGGGTCGAACGAAATCATGAAGGAGCTCATCGGCCGCGACCTTGGCCTCTGAGGTGGGGGTCCACGACGGCGCCGTCGCCATCATCACCGGCGCCTCGCGGGGCATCGGGCTCGGCATCGCCGAGAAGCTGGTCGCGGAGGGTGCTCGGGTGGTGATCACCGCGCGCAAGCCGGAGGCGCTGGCCGAGGCGGTGGCGCGCCTCGGTGGCGCTGAGCATGCCTTGGGCGTGCCGGGCAACGCCGCCGACGAGGCCCACCAGGACGAGGTGATCCACGCGGCACGGGACACCTTCGGAGGGCTCGACTACCTGGTCAACAACACCGGGATCAACCCGGTCTACGGCCCGATCCTCGATGCGCCGCTGGACGTCGCCCGCAAGATCATGGAGGTCAACGTCCTCTCGGCGTTCTCGTGGACCCAGAAGGCCGTGGCCGCCGGACTCGGCGGCGGGGACGTCCCCGGGGCGGTGGTCAATGTCGCCTCCATCGCTGGGCTGGGCGCGACCGGCACCATCGGCTGGTATGCCGTGAGCAAGGCAGCGCTGATCCACCTCACCGTGGAGCTGGCCTACCAGCTCGGCCCGCAGCTGCGTATCAACGCGGTGGCGCCTGCCGTCGTCAAGACCCAGTTCGCGCAGGCGCTCTACGAGGGTCGCGAGGAGAAGGTGGCCGCGGCCTACCCGATGAAGCGCCTCGGGGCCCCCGAAGACGTCGCCGGTGCCGTCTCCTTCCTGCTGTCCAAGGATGCCAGCTGGGTGACCGGCCAGACCCTCGTCGTCGACGGCGGCGTGACGCTCGGCGGCAACCTGTGACCCTCGACCTCACGGGCCGCACCGTCGTGGTGACCGGCGCGGGCAGGGGAATCGGCGCGGCATACGCGAAAGCCTTTGTGGCGCAAGGCGCGAACGTCGTGGTCAACGACCTCGACCCGGTCACGGCCGAAGCCACGGCAGCCGACCTCGGCGCCGTCGCGCTGCCCGGTGACGCATCGAGCGAGAGCGGCGTGCAGGCCCTGGTCGACGCGGTGCGCGAGCGGTTCGAGCGCATCGATGTCTACTGCGCGAACGCGGGTGTGGCACGAGGTGGCACCGAGGCGGTCGACGAGAAGGCCTGGGAGGTGTCGTGGAACGTCAACGTCATGGCCCACGTCCGGGCCGCCAAGCTGCTCGTGCCCGAGTGGCTCGAGCGGGGGAGCGGCACGTTCGTCAGCACCGCCTCAGCGGCGGGCCTGCTGTCGATCCCCGGTGCTGCCCCGTACGCGGTCACCAAACATGCGGCTGTCGCGTTCGCCGAGTGGCTGTCGATGACCTACGGGGACAAAGGAATCAGTGTCCATGCGGTCTGCCCCCAAGGCGTCCGCACCGACATGCTGTGGAGCTCGGGCGCCGCAGGCCGGGCGCTCATGGAGCCCTCGGCTGTCGACCCCGACGACGTGGCGCGTGACCTCCTCGCCGCGATGGAGGCCGGACGCTTTCTCGTCCTGCCGCACCCCGAGGTGGGACCGATGTATGCCGCCCGCGCGGCCGACCCCGACCGCTGGCTCGCCGGGATGCGGCGGATGGCTGCGGGGCTACCCGCGGTCACCCTCGGCACCGACTGAGGCGGGAGAGCTCAACAGTGAAGGTCTGGCAGGTGAGCGCCCTCGGTGAGCCGGGCACCGTGATGACCCTCGCGGAGGTGCCCGAGCCCGTGGTCACGCCGGGGCATGTGCTGGTCCGCGTCCGCGCGACAGCCCTCAACTTCCCCGACGTCCTCATGGTGCGCGGGCTCTACCAGGTCCGTCCCGAGCTGCCCTTCGTCCCCGGCGTCGAGGTCTGCGGTGACGTGGTCGAGGTCGGACCCGACGTCGTCGGCCTGACTGTGGGCGACCGCGTCGTGGGAACCACCGCCGTGCCCCACGGCGGTCTCGCCGAGGTGTGCCTCATGCCGGCGACGGGCACCTTCGCGGCGCCTGCGCCCCTCTCCGACGCGGAGGCGAGCGCGCTGACCATCGGCTACCAGACGGCATACGTCGGGTTGGCGCGGCGCGCGGCGCTCGCGCCCGGGGAGACCGTCGTCGTGCACGCCGCGGCCGGAGGCGTGGGCAGCGCCGCCGTCCAGGTCGCGAAGGCGCTCGGTGCGAGGGTGGTCGCTGTCGTCGGCAGCGAGGCGAAGGCGGTCGTCGCCCGCGAGGCGGGTGCCGACGTCGTCGTCGACCGTTCCGGCGACGACCTGGTCGGTGCCCTCAAGGAGGCCGTCGGGCCAGAGGGAGCGGACGTCGTGTTCGACCCGGTGGGAGGCGCGTCGTTCGAGGCGTCGACCAAGGTCATCGGGTTCGAGGGGCGGATCGTCGTCGTGGGCTTCACCAGCGGGCAGATCCCGGCTCCGGGGCTGAATCACGCGCTGGTGAAGAACTACTCGATCCTCGGGCTGCACTGGGGGCTGTACCTCCAGCGCAAGCACGCCGTCGCGGCGCAGGCGCACACCAGGCTGTCCGAGTGGGCCGGTGCCGGGGTGATCCGGCCGATGGTGTCCGACCAGGTCCCGTTCGAGGATGCGCCCAGCGCCCTGACCCGGCTCGGAGCCGGGGAGAGCACGGGACGCATCGTCGTGCTCGGCGCCTGAGGCGCGCCGCGCGACCTCGGCTGCTCAGCCCGCCAACCCCTGGGCGACCCTCTCGAGGGCGTCGTAGGAGTCGTTCAGCCCGCTCTCCATGCCCGAGGCGAGCACCATGTCGACGGTTTCGGGGGAGTCGTAGGTGATGACAGCTCGCAGCGTGGTGGCACCGTCCTGCTCGGTGTAGGTGGACTCGACGAGCGAGGGCGGGCTCGCGATGGTGTCGAAGACCTCGGTGTGGACGATGCGGTCGGGCGGGTCGAGCTCGCGGTACTCGCCCGAGAAGGACACCTCCTCGCCGCCGGGGGTGACCTGGGCGAAGTGCCAGCGGCCGCCGACCCGCAGGTCGACCTCGCAGATGGTCACCTCGCCGTGACCGGCGCCCCACCACTGGCGGATGTGGTCCGGGTTGGTCATCGCCTCGTAGACCAGTGCTGCGGGTGCGGCGAAGGTGCGGGTGATGACGAGCTGGCGACCGTCGCGGGTCACCGTGGCGTGCTGGTGCGTGTCGGATGCGGTGTGGCTCATGGCTGCTCCTTGCGTGCGTCGGGCGCGGGGCCCTGGATGCGGGTGAGGTAGGCGTCGAGGCTGTCGAGGTTGGCCTCCCAGTGGCGGCGGTACTCCTCCAGCCACGACGTCGCGCTCTTGAGGGGGGTGGCCGTGATGCGGCAGTTCCGGCGCTGCCCCTCGCGGTCCTTGGCGATCAGCCCGGCCCGCTCCAGCACCGAGAGGTGCTTGGAGATGGCCGGAAGGGTCATGGCGAACGGCTCGGCGAGCTCGCCGACCGAGGCGTCCCCGTGCGCGAGGCGCTCGAGGATGGCGCGTCGGGTCGGGTCGGCCAGGGCGGCGAAGGTGCTGCTGAGTCCGTCGTGCTCCACGGTTCGTCCCGTCATTAACCAAACAGTTAATTAACTGCACTGGAAACGATCGTGGCGCGACCGTCGTCTGTCAAGAGCTGGGGAGAGCCCCGAGATCGCGGGTCGCCTCAACCGCGCGCACGGTGAGCTGGTCGAGATCGGCGCCCAGCTGCTCGAGGGCGGTCACTGGGGCGATGGCGGGTTTCGATCGGCGGAGCACTACCTCGTCGTCCGTGCCGGACTGTCGCCGGCCCACGCACGCGACATCCTGACCATGGCGAGGCGTGGCGCTGAGCTGCCGGCGGCGCGCGCGGCGCTGCGGCAGGGTGGACTGTCGTTGGACCAGGTCGCCGTGGTTGCCCAGCACGTGCCCGCGAGCCACCAGCGGTCGATGACGGACTTCGCCCGGCATGCCACGGTTCCCCAGCTGCGACGCGCGGTGAGCCGCCACGCCTTCGTCGTCGGAGCGAGCGCCGACGACGACCGGTCCAGGTCCGTGCGGCGTGCCTGTGCCCGTCCGGAGCTGTCGATGCACTATGACCCGGACGGGCGGTTCCAGCTCCGATACAGCGCAGGCCACCGTGGGTGCCCTGGTCGAGCAAGCGGTCAGGGAGGCCAAGGACGCGCTGTTCCTCGACCCCGCAGTGACCGCTCCCGGCGATGCGGACGCGGCAGATCCACACTCGCCGAGCTATGCCGACGCGTTCGAGGAGGTGGCGAACCGTTCGCTGGCATCGGTCAGCTCATCGAGCCGAGCCGCGCACTACCGCGTCTACGTGCACCTTGCGACCGACGGCGCATGGGTGGGCGGCCGCCATGCCATCCCCATGCCGCTGGTCCAGCGGTTCCTCTCCGATGGCGTACTGCAGCCGGTGTGGGAGACCGAGGGTCGACCGGTCAGCGTGGGGCGGGACCTGCGGATCCTGCCGCTGCGGTCGCGCCGGCTCGTGGAGGACCGCGACCGCGGCTGCCGGTTCCCGGGCTGCACCACCACGCGGTTCGTGGAGATCCACCACCTGCTCGACTGGGCGAGTGGCGGCGCGACCGACGTGGACAACCTCGTCAGCCTGTGCCCCTTCCACCATGACGGCGTGACGCGTGGCGATTTCACCATGACGGGCGACCCCACCCGGCCCGATGGCCTCGCCGTCACCAATCGCTACGGCGTGCCGGTCGGCTCTCCCCGCTGGCGCGACCTCTCCCCACCCGCTGGGGCCGACCCGCCCCAGTGGGGCGTGCGGGCGGCATACGAACCGCCGTCGGGGGAAGCAGCGCGGTGGCGCGACATCGAGATCCCACCAGACGCCGATCTCGCCTTCGCGGGTTGAGGACTGCAGAGCTCAGTCCTGCGGTCCACCGGCCACGTAGATCACCTGGCCGGAGACGAAGCCGGCGTCCTCGGAGCACAGGAACGCGATGGTCGCGGCGATGTCCTCGGGCTGGCCGACGCGCTGCACCGGGATGGCCGCGGCGGAGTGGGTGATGAAGTCCTCGAACGAGACCCCCAGCCGCTCGGCCGTCATCTTGGTCATCTCGGTCTGGATGAACCCCGGCGCGACGGCGTTGGCCGTCACCCCGAACTTGCCGAGCTCGATCGCGAGGGTCTTGGTGAAGCCCTGGAGCCCAGCCTTGGCGGCGGAGTAGTTGACCTGGCCGCGGTTGCCCTGCGCCGAGGTCGACGAGAGGTTGACGATGCGGCCGAACTTCTCGGTGGTCATGAAGCCCTGGACCGCGCGGGTCATGAGGAACGACCCGCGCAAGTGCACGTTGATGACCGAGTCCCAGTCCTGCTCGGTCATCTTGAACAGCAGGTTGTCGCGGGTGATCCCCGCGTTGTTGACGAGGATGGTCGGGGCTCCGAGCTCGTCCGCGACACGGCGCACGGCGGTCTCGACCTGGGCGGCGTCGGCGACGTCGACCCCCACGCCGACCGAGCGGCCGCCGGCCTTCGTGATGGCGGCGACGGTATCGGCGCAGGCCGCCTCGTCGAGGTCCAGCACGGCGACGGCATGGCCCTCGCGGGCCAGTCGGGTTGCCGTGGCGGCTCCGATCCCCCGGGCAGCTCCGGTGACGATCGCGACGCGCTGGGTGTTCTGGGTGCTCTGGGTGCTCACTGGGGTCCTCCAGGGGAGACGGGCTGGCTGGGATCCGGGGGATCGGTTGGCCGCGAGTCTACTAAGCGCGCGCTTAGCGCGGCGGCGGCCTCTGGTCAGCAATTCTGGTGAACTCCGGCACAATGGGTCTGTTCCAGAGGCCATCGGCGCCCTCTACTCACCCATCGTGGTTGCTGCGGCACCCGATATCGAACAAAGGCACTGCATGGAGATCTGGCCCGGTAAGCCTTACCCGCTCGGCGCTACGTATGACGGCACGGGCGTGAACTTCGCCCTGTTCTCCGAGGTCGCCGAGAAGGTCGAGCTCTGCCTGATCGACGACGACGGCGCCGAGACCCGCGTCGCGGTCCCCGAGGTCGACGGGTTCGTCTGGCACGCCTACCTGCCCGGGGTCCAGCCCGGCCAGCGCTACGGCTATCGCGTCTACGGCCCGTACGACCCGGCGGCCGGACATCGGTGCAACCCGGCCAAGCTGCTGCTCGACCCCTACGCCAAAGCGTTCGACGGCATGGCCGACGGCGACCAGTCGCTGTTCTCCTACGACTTCGACGCGCCCAGCGACGACCCCGGCAAGGCCAACGTCGACGACAGCCTCGGCCACACCATGCTCTCCGTGGTGATCAACCCGTTCTTCGACTGGGGTCAGGACCGCCTGCCCCGTCGCGAGTACCACGAGACGGTGATCTACGAAGCCCACGTCAAGGGCCTCACCGAACTGCACCCGGACATCCCCAAGGACATCCGCGGCACGTATGCCGGGATCGCCCACCCGGCGACGATCGCCCACCTGACCGAGCTGGGGGTCACGGCGATCGAGCTCATGCCCGTGCACCAGTTCGTCAACGACTTCACGTTGCGCGAGAAGGGCCTGTCGAACTACTGGGGCTACAACACGATCGGGTTCCTGGCCCCGCACAACGGCTACGCGGCATACGGCACGCGGGGTGAGCAGGTGGCCGAGTTCAAGGGCATGGTCAAGGCGCTCCACGAGGCTGGCATCGAGGTCATCCTCGACGTCGTCTACAACCACACCGCGGAAGGCAACCACCTCGGCCCCACGCTGGCGTTCCGTGGCATCGACAACGCGTCGTACTACCGGCTCGTCGACGAGGACAAGGCGCACTACTACGACACCACCGGCACGGGTAACAGCCTGCTCATGCGGCACCCGCACGTCCTGCAGCTCATCATGGACTCGCTGCGGTACTGGGTCACCGAGATGCACGTCGACGGGTTCCGGTTCGACCTCGCGGCGACGCTGGCCCGCCAGTTCCACGAGGTCGACAAGCTGTCGGCCTTCTTCGACCTGGTCCAGCAGGACCCGGTGGTCAGCCAGGTCAAGCTCATCGCCGAGCCCTGGGACGTCGGCGATGGCGGGTACCAGGTCGGCAACTTCCCGCCGCTGTGGACCGAGTGGAACGGCCAGTACCGCGACACGGTGCGTGACTTCTGGCGCGGTGAGCCGGCGACGCTCGGCGAGTTCGCGTCGCGGATCACGGGGTCGAGCGACCTCTACGAACACAGCGGCCGCAAGCCGATCGCGTCGATCAACTTCGTCACCGCGCACGACGGCTTCACGTTGCGAGACCTGGTGTCCTACAACGAGAAGCACAACGAGGCCAACGGCGAGGACAACAACGACGGCGAGAGCCACAACCGCTCGTGGAACTGCGGCGTCGAGGGGCCGACCAAGAACAAGAAGGTCAACGCCCTCCGGGTGCGCCAGCAGCGCAACTTCCTCGCCACATTGCTGCTCTCCCAGGGCGTGCCGATGCTGCTCCACGGCGACGAGCTGGGCCGCAGCCAGGGCGGCAACAACAACGGCTACTGCCAGGACAACGAGATCTCCTGGATCAACTGGGACCTCGAGCAGGACCAGCTCAACCTCATCGCCTTCACGCGGCGGCTGGTGGAGCTGCGTCGCGAGCACCCGGTGCTGCGACGGCGCCGCTTCTTCGCCGGCTCGGCCTCCCACGGCGGCGAGAGCGAGATCGGCGAGATCGCCTGGTTCGAGCCCGGCGGCACCCACATGGACGAGGAGTCCTGGGCCAACGGGTACGCCCGGTCGATGATGGTCTTCCTCAACGGCCAGGCCATCCCCGAGCTCGACACCCGCGGTCAGAAGACGATCGACGACCACTTCCTCGTGATCTTCAACGCCCACTCCGACGCCATCGACTTCACCCTCCCGGGAGCCGACTACGGCGACAGCTGGCGGATCGAGGTCGACACTGCCGCAGAGGAGGTCGACGCGACCGTGCACGCTCCCGGTGACACAGTGGTGGCGCAGGCACGCAGCACCGTCGTGCTGCGCTGTCCCCGGCAGCTGCCCTCCGGCAGCCCCGCCGGAGCCGCGATCGCCCGGAGGTGAGCCTCGTGCCGAGCCAGGACGCCGGTATGCCGCATCGCCCGGCCCGCGGGCGGGTGGTGCCCACCGCGACCTACCGCCTCCAGGTCCAGCCCACCTTCACCTTCGAGCAGGCCGCCGAGCAGGCGGACTACCTGGCCCAGCTCGGCGTCTCGCACGCCTACCTGTCGCCGGTGCTCCAGGCGACCCCGGGGTCGACGCACGGCTACGACGTCGTGAGCCACGAGTTCCTCAGCGAGGAGGCCGGGGGTGCGCAGGGATTCGACGCCCTGAGCCGAGCCCTGCGCGCCCATGACCTCGGCATGGTCGTCGACGTCGTGCCCAACCACATGACCACCCCGACGCCGGCGTGGCTGAACCACCCGTGGTGGCTCCTCCTGCGTGACGGGCGCGAGTCCGACCACGCGCACTGGTTCGACGTCGACTGGGACGCGGAGGACGGCCACCTCCTCGTGCCGGTGCTGGGCGAGGCCCTGGACGCGGTGCTGGCCGCGGGTGAGCTGGCGATCGCCAAGGACGGCGGGCGCCACGGCGACGAGACCGTACTGACGTACTACGACCACGTGTTCCCGGTGCGGCCCGGCACCGAGTCCCTCGACCTGCCCGAGCTCGTCGCGGCGCAGTGGTACCGGCTCTGCCACTGGCGGGAGGGTGGCACGCGCCTCAACTACCGCCGGTTCTTCGACGTGACCACGCTGGCGGCGGTGCGTGTCGAGGACGACGACGTGTTCGACCACACCCACCGGTTACTGCTCGAGGAGTTCCGCGCCGGGACCATCGACGGGTTCCGCATCGACCATCCCGACGGGCTGGCGAGCCCGGACGGCTACCTCGCGCGCCTGGCCGACGCCACCGGCGACGCCTGGGTCGTCGCCGAGAAGATCCTCGAGGGGCACGAGGAGCTGCCCGCGGACTGGCGCTGTGCGGGCACCACGGGGTACGACACCCTGCTGCGGGTGCAGCAGGTGTTCGTCGACCCCGCAGGTGCCGGACCGCTCACCGACCTGCTCGCCGAGCGCGCAGGCGAGACGCAGGACTTGCCGTCGATGGTCGGTCTCGCCAAGGAACAGGTCGTGGCCGAGGTCCAGGCGGCCGAGGTGAACCGGTTGATGCGCCTGGTCGTCCGCGTCCTGCCCGACGAGGACCAGGACGCCCTGCGGCGTGCGCTGGGCGCCCTGTTGGTGTCCATGGACCGCTACCGCGCCTACCTCACTCCCGGCGAGCCGGCCGATCCGTCACAGCTGCAGGTGCTCGCGCACGCCGAGGCGCGCGCGGCGGTCCTGGTGGCCGACGACGACCGCGACGCGGTGGCGCTGGTCGGTCAGCTCGCGGCGGGTGGACCGCTCCCGCAGGCCCAAGGCGACAGTGCCGAGGCTCAGCACGAGTTCCTAGTGCGGTTCCAGCAGACCTGCGGGCCGGTGATGGCCAAGGCCGTCGAGGACACCGCGTTCTACCGCTACGCCCGCCTCACGGCGCTCAACGAGGTCGGGGGAGACCCGGGCACGGTCGGCATCGAGCCGGCCGAGCTGCACGCGTTCGCGGAGCGGCAGCTCGCGTCGTGGCCCACCACGATGACGACGCTCTCCACCCACGACACGAAGCGCTCCGAGGACGTCCGGGCACGACTGGCCGTGCTCAGCGAGCTGCCGTCGCAGTGGCGGGCGTGGGTGGCCAAGGCTCGAGACCTCGTCGCCCTGGCCGCGTCGCAGCGCACTGCCGCCGTCGATGGCGCCACCGAGTACCTGTTGTGGCAGACCGTCGTCGGGGCGTGGCCCATCAGCACCGAGCGGCTCCAGACCTATGCGACCAAGGCGGTCCGCGAGGCCAAGCTCCACACGACGTGGATCGACCCTGACGAGGCCTACGAGGCTGCGGTGTCGGCGTGGGTCGAGACGGTGACGACCGACGCGCAGGTCGCGGCCCATGTTGGCGACTGGGTGGCCCGGACCGCTGCGGCGGCCCGGGCCACCACCCTCGGGCAGAAGCTGCTCCAGCTCGTCCTGCCGGGCGTGCCCGACGTCTACCAGGGCACCGAGCTGGTCGACCTGACGCTCGTCGACCCCGACAACCGCCGGCCGGTCGACTTCGGGCCGCGCCGCGAGCGGCTGGAGCGGCTCGACGGCCTCCGCCCCGGCGAACCGGCGTACGACCTCGACGACGAGAAGCTGCTCGTCACCTCGCGGGCGTTGCGGCTGCGCCGTGCCCACCCCGAGTGGTTCACCGGACCCGAGGCCACGTATGCCGCCGTCCCCACCACGAGCGCGCACGCGCTGGCGGTGGCTCGAGGAGACTCCATTGGGGTCCAGGTCGTGGCGGTGGCGACCCGGTTGTCCGAGCGACTCGCCGCCGCCGGTGGCTGGGCGGATGCGGTGGTCACGCTGCCGGCAGGCGCCTGGCGCGACCTCCTGACCGGCCGCGAGCTGGTCGTCGACGACGAAGGTGGGGGACGCCTCGCGGACCTGCTGCATGACCTTCCGGTGGCCCTGCTCGTGCGACATGAAAGCCTTGCCGGCGATGAACACGCCTGAGCACGACGACGATGCGACCCCCGAGCTGACGGTGTGGGCCCCCGCGGCCCACTCGGTCGACGTCGAATGGGCGCTCGACGACGGTCCGGCCCGGCGCGACCCGATGCAGGCGAAGGGCGACGGGTGGTGGCGCTGGCAGGCGCCCGCCGCGCCCACCGCGGAGGGGGGACACGGCGGCATACCCCGTCCTGGACTATGGCTTCAGCGTCGACGGCGGGGAGGTGACGCCCGACCCCAGGTCGCCCTGGCAGCCGGAAGGCGTGCACGGGCCGAGCCGGTGGTTCGACGCCACCCGCTTCCCGTGGCGGGACGCGACCTGGGCGGGTCCGCAGCTCGGCGACGGCCTGCTCGGCGGAGTCGTCTACGAGCTGCACGTCGGGACGTTCACGCGTCAGGGCACCCTGGACGCGGCCCTCGAGCGGCTCCAGCACCTCGTCGACCTCGGCGTCGACGTGGTCGAGCTCATGCCGGTCGCGTCCTGGCCCGGCCGCTGGAACTGGGGGTACGACGGGGTCGGACCGTGGGCCGTGGTCGAGGCGTACGGCGGCCCCGAGGCGCTGCAGCGGTTCGTCGACGCGTGCCACCGGGTCGGCCTCGGGGTGTGCCTCGATGTGGTCTACAACCACCTCGGGCCGGAGGGGAACTACCTGTCGCGCTTCGGGCCGTACTTCTCCGACCGTCACCCGACCCCCTGGGGCGAGGGGTTCAACTTCGATGGCGAGGGCAGCCTGCACGTGCGGCGCTGGGTCATCGACAACGCGCTGCGCTGGTTCACCGACTTCCACATCGACGCGCTCCGCCTCGACGCGGTGCACGAGCTCCACGACGAGTCGACCCCCCACGTGCTGGCCCAGCTGTCGGACGAGGTCGCCGCCCTGTCGGGGCGGCTTGGCCGCCCGCTGACGCTGATCGCCGAGAGCGACCTCAACGACCCGGTCACGGTCGCCCCGACCCGAGACGGTGGTCGCGGCATGGCCGCCCAGTGGGACGACGACGTCCACCACGCGCTGCACGTGGTGCTCACCGGCGAGACCCAGGGCTACTACGCGGACTTCGCGGGCCACACCCGCGCCCTGCCCGAAGGTGGGCCGCTCGCGGTCCTGGCCAAGACGCTCACCCGGGCGTTCCTCCACGACGGGACGTGGTCGAGCTTTCGCGGCACCGACTGGGGTGCGCCGGTGGATCGCACGACGACCGATGGGCGCCGGTTCCTCGGCTACCTCCAGACCCACGACCAGGTCGGCAACCGCGCCCTCGGCGATCGGATCAGCGCGCTGGTCACGCCCGCGCAGCAGGCGATCGGGGCCGCGCTCTACCTCACCTCGGCGTTCACTCCGATGGTCTTCATGGGCGAGGAGTGGGCGGCCTCGACACCGTTCCAGTTCTTCACCGACTTCGACGACCCGGCGTTGGGTGCGGCTGTCTCCGACGGACGCCGTCGCGAGTTCGCCACCCACGGCATGGCTTGGGACGACGTGCCCGATCCTCAGGAGAAGGCGACCTACCGCCGCTCGCAGCTGAAGTGGCACGAGCTCACGACCGGCGACCATGCTCGGATGCTGCGCTGGTACAAGGACCTGATTGCGCTGCGGCGCAACGAGTTCCAGCTCACCGACGGGCGCCTCGACCTCGTCGACGTCGAGTTCGACGAGGCTGCGCAATGGCTCGTCGTACGCCGCGGCACCCTGCACACGGTCGTCAACCTTGCTCCGTCCGCGCGCTGGCACGTGCCGCTCGCCGTCGAGGGTGCCGACAGCGCCGAGGTGCTGCTCGCCTGGGAACCTGACCAGACCAAGGTGAAACACGATGGCCTGCACCTGCCCCCGCAGAGCGTCGCCGTCGTGCGGGTCGGTCAGCCGACCTCGAGCTCGTAGGTCACGACTGCTTCAGTCGGACCATGCCCTCTTGGGCGACGGTGGCGACGAGCGTGCCATCGGCCGAGAACATCCGGCCCAGTCCGAGGCCACGGCCGCCTGACGCCGAGGGCGACTCCTGGTCGTAGAGGATCCACTCGTCGGCTCGGAGCGGCCGGTGGAACCACATGGCGTGGTCGAGGCTCGCGGGTCGGAGCCGACGGTCGGTCCAGACCAGGCCGTGGCGGCGCAGGACGGGTTCGAGGAGGGTGTAGTCGGAGGCGTACGCGAGGACCGCGGCATGGACCAGCGGGTCGTCGGGGAGCTCGCCGATCGCCTTCATCCACACGCTCTGGCGGGCCACGAGCTCCTCACCGGCGCCCACGAAGAGGTTGCCCTCGACGTGGCGGAGCTCGACCGGGCGGTTGGTGAGGTGGCGCGCGCCGGGGTGGTCGATGCCGTCGAACTGGTCGCTGAGCGAGGGGAGCTGGTCCGGCCCGGGCACCTCGGGCATCGGGTCCTGGTGGTCCAGGCCGCCGGCCTCCTCCTGGAACGAGGTGATCATCGACAGGATCGGCATGCCGTCCTGGATGGCGTGGACGCGACGGGTCGAGAAGGAGTTGCCGTCGCGCATCCGCTCCACCGCGAACCGGATCGGCTTCGTGTCGTCGCCCGGGCGCATGAAGTAGCCGTGCAGCGAGTGGATCCGCCGAGGCCCGTCGCCGTCGTCCACGTCGGCCATGGTCCGACCCGCCGCCATGATGCACTGGGCGAGGACCTGGCCGCCGAAGACGCGGCCGTGCGGCATCTTCTGCGTGCGCCCGAGGAAGACGGTGGCCCCGGACTCGCCGAACTCCGTGGAGTCGCCGACGCCCTCGACGGTGATGCGGGCGCTCCCGAGCTCCTCGAGGTCGAGGGTGTCGAGCAGGTCGGCCAGCGGGTCCAGGTCGGAAGCGTTCGCGGAGGTCACCCTGCGACCCTAGCGGGCGCGCTCACGCCACCAGCGGCGAGCGTCCGGAGCGCGCCGGTCGCGTGGCGCTGGCGTCCTCCCAGGCGAGGGCCAGGCGGTCGACCGCCTCGGCCACGACCTCGGGCTGGTGCCCCGTGAACGGGAGGCGCAGGAAGCGCTCCAGCCCGCCCTCGACCGCGAACTGCGAGCCGGGAGCGAGCACCAGCCCGCGCTGGTCGGCAGCGGCGCACAGCGGCGTCGACAGGGCCTCGGGGAGCTCGGCCCACAGACAGAGCCCACCAGACGGCATACGGAACCGCCACTGCGGCAAGCGGTTTCGCAATGCGCCGACCAGTGCGTCGCGCGTGGCCACCACCGATGCGCGCCGCTCGCGGAGGATGTCGGCGCGCTCGGCCAACAGCTCGGTGAGCACGAGCTGCTCGAGGACCGGAGCCCCGAGGTCCAGGGTGAGTCGGGCGCTGACGAGGGCGGGCATGAGCTCGCGCGGCGCCCGGATCCAGCCGATCCGCAGGCCGCCCCAGAACGACTTGCTCGCGCCGCCAAGGGTCACCGTGCGTGCATGGTGGGCGGCCAGCGGCCGCGGCATGATGAGGGACTCGTCATGGGCGAGGTCGACCAAGGTCTCGTCGACGATGCCGACCGTGTGGGTGCCGGCGAGCGCGGCGCCGAACGCGGCGCGCTGTCCCTCGCTCATGAGGGCGCCGGTGGGGTTGTGGAAGTCCGGGATGAGGTATGCCGCCCGCGGCGCGGTCTGGCGCAGCGCGGCGTCGGCCGCCTGGAGGTCCCACCCGTCGTAGTCGAGGGGGAGGGCGACGGGGCGCGCGCCCGACCGGCGCAGCGTCTCGATGGCGTTGGGATAGGTCGGGTTCTCGAGCAGGACCCGGTCACCGGGGGACAGCAGCGCGCGGGCGGTCACCGCCAACCCGGCCAGGGCGCCGCTGGTCACCATGACCTGGTCGGGCGAGGTGGCCAGGCCGCGGTCGGTGAACCGCGCGGCCAGCGCCTCGCGCAGGGCGAGCAGGCCGAGCGGGTGGTAGCCGGTTCCGCCGAGGTAACGGGGCAGCTCGACGACGGCCCGCTCGTAGGCCGCCACAGTGCCCGCGGGCGCGCTCATCGAGGCACAGGTCAGGTCGATGACGTCGCCCTGGACCTGCTCCGCGGAGGGCTGCAGGGCCGTGCCCTGGCGGCGCCCGACCGCGCCGCCGGGCAGGGTGGCCACGCTGCCCGAGCCCTGGCGTGAGGTGAGATAGCCGCGGTCGCGCAGCTCGGCATACGCCCTGGTCACGGTCGTGCGGCTCACCGAGAGCGCGGCGGTGAGGTCTCGTTCGCTGGGCAGGCGGGTGCCGGAGGGGAGGCGGCCGTCGGCGACAAGGAGTCGCAGGGCATCAGCCAGGCCACGGTAGGCGGGGGTCACCTCGAGCGCGGCACCCAGCATGGGAACCAGCCGGGTTGCGGAGATGCTGCGCGCCATGAGACCACTTTGGCACGATTGGCTATGGAAGAACAGGCCAATGCAGTCCAATCTTGCAATCATGACGAAGACCAGCCTCGCGCCCCTGACGCCGCTCCAACAGCTGCGGGCCGGGCGCACTGCACGCCGACTGGTGCAGCTGGCCGCGGGGCTGACCCTGTACGGCGTCTCGATGGGCATGATGGTGCGCTCCCGGCTCGGCCTCGACCCGTGGGACGTCTTCCACTACGGCGTGGCCCAGCACCTGCCGGTCAGCTTCGGCACCGTGGTCATCATCGTCGGAGCCCTCGTGTTGCTGCTCTGGATCCCCCTGCGCCAGTGGCCGGGGCTGGGGACTGTGGCCAACGTCGTCGTCATCGGGCTCGCCACGGACGCGACGCTCGCGCTGCTCGGTGCCCCGACGGGCCTGCCGGCCCGTGCCGGGCTGCTGCTCGCGGGCATCGTGCTCAACGGCCTGGCCGGAGCGCTCTACATCGGCAGCCAGTTCGGCCCGGGACCACGCGACGGCCTGATGACGGGCCTGGTGCGGCGGACGGGCCGCAGCTTCCGGCTGGTGCGCACCACGATCGAGGTGACGGTTCTCGCGGTGGGCTGGCTCATGGGCGGGGTCGTCGGGGTCGGCACCGTGCTGTATGCCGTGCTGATCGGCCCCCTCGTGCAGCTGTTCCTGCCGCTGCTCACGGTGGAGGTGCTACCCCGCGATGATGCGGTGGGCCAGGTCCTCCCAGCCCCGCAGGAACCGCTCGACCGGGAAGCCGTCGCTGGTGAGGGCCTGCTCGACGATGACGCTCTCCAGCGGGGCCAGTAGCGCCTTGGCCAGGAACGGCCGGTCGCCGCGGACGTCGAGCAGCCCCAACAGGTGGACGACGTGCCGGGCGGTGAACCCCTGGGCCGCGAGCGAGCGTCGCCCGGCCTGGCCTGACGCCGCGATGAGCTGGGCCGCCCGGAGGTTGTAGTCGAGGCGCGACCGCCCGAACGCGATCAGCCGGTCGAGCGGTGGCGCACCCGGGCCCAACGGTGGAGGACCGCTGATGACCAGCCCCTGCCAGGTCGCCTCGAGCTCGTTGAGCAGCGCCCCCATGAGTCCGGCCCTGCTCTCGAACCGGCGGAACACCGTGCCCTTGCCGACGCCCGCCTCGTGGGCCACCGCGTCCATCGTGACGGCGCCGACCCCGCAGTGCTCGACCAGTCGCGCGGCGGCAGCGAGGAGCGCCTCGCGGTTGCGGGCCGCGTCGGCGCGCTCGTGGAGGGGGCTGCCGAGCAGCGGTAGAGGGGTGCCGCCCATGGCCGCAGTCTAGGGAGTGGGTCCGACACTGGGTCGGGAGGAATGAAACCGGACCTCGGTCCGTTTACGCCTGCGTCCTGAACTTTCCCCCGAAAGGTTCCCTCCATGCCTTCCCCCACTGACACCCGCATCGTCGTCCTCGTCGGAAGCCTGCGTGCCGACTCCCTCAACCGACGCATCGCCGAGAAGCTCGTCGAGCGCAGCCCCGAGGGCGTCACCATCGAGATCGCGCAGGGCCTTGGCGAGGTCCCGTTCTACAACGAGGACCTCGACGGCGCGCAGGTGCCCGCCGCCGCGCAGCGCCTGCGCGACCTCGTCTCCGGTGCCGACCGGGTGCTGGCCGTGACGCCCGAGTACAACGGCACCATGCCCGCCGTGCTCAACAACGCCATCGACTGGCTGTCGCGCCCGTACGGTCGCGGCGCCATCAAGGGCAAGCCGTTCGCGGTCGTGGGCACCACGCCCACGCCGTACGGCGGCAAGTGGGCCCACGAGCACGCACGCCGGTCAGCCACGATCGCCGGAGCCGTGGCTCCCGAGCACATCGCGGTGTCGCAGACCTCGATCGACGTCGACGTGCTGGGTGACGAAGAGGTCGTGGGCCGGCTGCTGGCCGCGGTCGAGGCCCTGGTGGCCGTCGAGCCCGCAGCCGCTGTCGCCTGACCTAGGCGTCCACTGCCACGACGAACGGCAGCACCGTCGTCGCCCCGGCCTGACGCAGGGCCTGGGCGGCGACGGTGAGGGTCCAGCGCGAGCTGGCGACGTCGTCCACGAGCAGCACTGGGCCGTCGAGCGTCGCGAGCGCCTCGCGCACCGAGGACCCCACCGCCAGTCGGCCCCACACGCCGGCGAGCCGGAACGCGCTGTTGCCGCCGGCCTCGCCGACCGGGCCCCCCTCGACCAGGTCGAGCGAACCGAGCCAGGTCAGCCGACCCAGGTCGGCGATGCCCCGCGCCACCGACTCGACGAGCTGGGGTCGGTGCCGTGACGGCACGCCCACGACCGCGACCGGTCGCTGCGCCCAGTCCCAGTCCCGCAGGATCGGGATGCAGGCCTGCAGGAGCGCGGCGGGGGCCGGTGCGTCCTCGGCGCGCAGCAGCGTGCGCAGCTGCTGGCCCCAGCCCAGGTCGGTGAGCCGCGCGACGGCTCGACCGGGCGCCATGGCCTCGGTCGGAGCGATCTTCCCCTTGAGCGGGACCCCGAGGCGGTCCATGCCGGATGGCCACTGGGCGCGCGGCTCGACCTCGACGCCCGCGCGCTCGAGACGGCCCCGCGCCGTCGTCATTGCCACGTCCGGGATGGTCGTCGGGAACCACGGACCCGCACACGAGTCGCACCGGCCACAGGGTGCGGCGGTGTCGTCGTCGAGCGACTCCTGCAGGAACGCCATCCGGCAGGTGCCGGTCTGCTCGTAGGCCACCATGAGGTCCTGCTCGCGCACCCTCGCCTGGCTGACCCGCGCGTAGCGCTCGGCGTCGTAGGTCCAGGGCTCACCGGTCGAGGTCCACCCACCCGGCACCCGACGGACCGCACCGTCGACGTCGAGGACCTTGAGCAGGAGCTCGAGCCGGGTGCGCCGGATGTCGACCACCGACTCGAGGGCCGCCGTCGACAGCGGCCGGGTCGACCCGGCGAGAGCCCGGAGCACGGCATCGGCCTGGTCCTGCTGGGGCATCGAGGCCGAGGCGAAGTACGCCCAGATGTCCTTGTCCTCGGGGCCGGGGAGCAGCAGCACGTCGGCGCGCTCGGTGGCACGCCCGGCGCGGCCGACCTGCTGGTAGTAGGCGACCGGTGAGGACGGCGCGCCGAGGTGGAGCACGAACCCGAGGTCGGGCTTGTCGAACCCCATACCGAGGGCCGAGGTCGCGATCAGGGCCTTGACCTCGTTGTCGCGCAGGCTCGCCTCGAGGCGCTCGCGGTCGGCCGGGTCGGTGCGCCCGGTGTAGGCGCGGACCTCGTGGCCGGCCTCGCGCAGCGCCACCGCGATGTCCTCGGCGGCGTTGACCGTGAGGGTGTAGACGATGCCGCTGCCGGGCAGCGAGCCGAGGTGGGCCAGCAGCCAGGCCAGCCGCTGCTCGGGCGAGGTCAGCCGCATCACGCCCAGGCGCAGCGACTCGCGGGCCAGGCCGCCGCGCAGCGTGAGCACCTCGTGACCGCCTGCGCCGAGCTGCTCGACCACGTCGGTCACGACCCGCGCGTTGGCCGTGGCGGTGGTGGCCAGGACCGGGGTGTTGGACGGCAAGGTGGTAAGCAGGTCGCGGATGCGCCGGTAGTCGGGGCGGAAGTCGTGCCCCCAGTCGGAGACGCAGTGAGCTTCGTCGACGACGAGCAGGCCGCATCGCCGCGCGAGGTCGGGCAGCTGCTCGTCGCGGAACCTCGGGTTGTTGAGCCGCTCGGGGCTCACGAGGAGCACGTCGACCTCGTCGCGGGCGAGGGCGGCCGACACCTGCCCCCACTCCTCGGCGTTCGCCGAGTTCATCGTGACCGCGCGGATGCCGGCCCGCTGGGCCGCGGCGATCTGGTCGCGCATCAGGGCCAGCAGCGGCGAGACGATGACGGTCGGCCCGGCCCCCTCGGCGCGGCGCAGGGCCGTGGAGACGAAGTAGACCGCCGACTTGCCCCACCCGGTGCGCTGCACGACCAGGACGCGGCGCCGCTGCCCGACGAGGGCCTCGACCGCCTCGAGCTGACCGTCGCGGAAGTCGACGTCGGGGCGCCCCACGAGCTGGCGCAGCACCTCGGTGGCGCGGGTGCGCAGGTCGGTGGGCAGGTCAGCCAGGTCGAGTGCGGTAGGTGCTCCCATGGCGACCACCGTATGCCGCGTGGCCGACAGCCCTGTCAGGATGTCCCCATGCCCGAGGAGCCAGCGCCTGCCGAGACCCTGCGCTACCGCGTCGACGTGCCGTTGCGGTGGAGCGACATGGACGCCTATGGACACGTCAACAACGTCCAGTTCCTCCGACTGCTCGAGGATGCCCGGGTGATCGGGTTCGAGGGCTGGTTCGGTCAGGACCGGTCGGTCCTCTCCGAGGGCATCCTCGTCGCCCGACACGAGATCGAGTACCTCGCGCCGCTGCAGTTCCGCCTACCCCCGATCGTGGTGGAGATGTGGGCGACCAAGATCGGCGGCGCCGGGTTCGACCTCGCCTACGAGGTCCGCGACGGCCGCTCCACCCCCGACACCGTCTACGCGCGGGCCGAGACGACGCTCGTCCTCTACGACTTCGCGACGTCCACGCCGCGACGGATGGACGACGCGCTCCGTTCCGTCCTCGACCAGCACTCGGGTGACCCGGTGGCGTTCCGCTGGCGACGGCGCTGATGGAGCTCGTCTTCCCCGACGCCCAGGGCCTCGACGACCTGCGGACCTTCGTCAGCCGGGCCCGCGCCGCCGACGACGACGGCGCGGTGCGTCTGCAGGCCGACGGCACGACGCTGGCCGCCTATGTCGGCGTGCTGCCAGGGGCCGGCCTCATGGGTGAGGGCGCCGTCCTCGGGCTCCGCGTGATGCCCCTCGCCACACCGGCAACCCTGGACGTGACGGTGGCGCTCGCAGCGGTGGGAGACCGCCTCGCCCGCGAGTCCGGCGGCCGGCTCGAGATACCGCCCATGACCGTTCGGGCGCCGTGGTCGGCGGTCGCACCACCGCGGGGCGGCTGGGAGCGCGTGGGGGCCGTGTCCGCCGACGATCTGGTGGTCGCGGCCCGAGAGGGCATCGCCGAGATCGCCCAGGGCGCGCCGTCCGAAGCCGGTGGTCACGCGGTGACCGCCCTGCGACGACAGGTGTGGGGTCGCTCGACCACGACCATTCCGCCGGTACGCGCGGGCGGGGCATTCGCGGCATACGTGCTGGGGTTTGCGTCCTCGGGCAGCGAGGTGACGGTGTGGGCGCACGGCCGGTGGACGCGCCTGTCGACGCCCACCGGTCACGTCCTGATGCGCTGACCTGCCAGGACGACCAGAGCGGCGACTGCGCTGAGCGCGAGCCACATGCCGACGTACACGGGGATGTCGTGACCGGCGGCCGTGTGCAGGGCGGCGAAAACGGCGCCGGCCGCCGCGATCCCGAGCACCGAGCCGAGGACGTCGGCGACCTGCAGCGACGACGACGTCGAGCCGTGGTCGGCCGCGGGCGTCAGGACGAGCGAGAGCACCGACAGGCTGGCCGTGCCGAGCCCCATGCCCATGCCGCACGCGACCAGGGCCACCGCGATGAGGTACGGGTTCCACCCGAAGTGGGTGATGGCCACCACCGCCAGCAGGCCCAGGCACAGCAGTCCGCCGCCGATGGAGACCAGCCGGTACCGGCGACCCGCCCAGCGGTCGCGGCCCTGCACCCAGGAGCCGGCCGACCACCCCAGCGAGCCGATCGCGAGGATCGCTCCCGCCGCACCGAGGGTCAGCCCCCGCTCGTTGACGAGCATGAGTGGGATGTAGGTGATGGTCCCGAAGAACGACGACGTCAGCAGGAAGCGCGCGATCATCACCGACGGCAGGCCGCGCCGCATCAGCCAGGTCCCGGGCGGCAGGAGCAACGGCGCGCTGGCGGCGACCCCCAGCACCCCGACCGCAGCGACGACCGTGCCGACCGACCACGCCACGGTGAGGTCGTGGGTGCCCCACTCGAGCGCACCCGCGGACGCCGCGATCAGCAGCCCGGCCCACGCAGCCCGGGCGTGGGCGCGGCGGTCGCGGCTGGACTGCTCGACCTCCTCGTCGGCACCCGCGATCTGACCCCGCCGGGCCAGGACGAGCGCCATCGCCACCACCACGGGTGCGACGACGAGCCAGAACACCCAGCGCCACGACCACGTCGTCGTCACCCAGGCAGCGATGGGCGGACCCACCAGTGACGGCAGCACCCACGCCGCGGAGATGACGCTGAACACCTTGGGCCGCAACGAATCTGGATAGGCCCGGCCGATCACGACATACCCGGCCACGATGATCAGGCCCGCACCGAACCCAGCCACGCCGCGCCCCGCCAGGAAGAGCCCGAACGAGTGCGCGGCCCCGCAGAGCCCGCAGCCCGCGGCGAACAGGGCCTGCCCGGCATACAGGGAGGGGAGCGCACCGGCGCGGTCGCACCACACGCCGGCGAGGACGATGCCGAGCAGCTGGGTCGTGAGCATGACGGAGAAGGCGAGCCCGTACGACCGCACCGCGTCGAGCTCGCGCGCAGCGGCAGGCATGGCGGTCGACACCGCCATGCCCTCGAAGGCGATGACGGTGATGAGGGCGACCAGCGCCACGGAAACCAACGCGTATGCCGGGTGGAAGACGCCCGTCCGCGTCGGGGCTGCGGCGCTCACTGGCCCAACGGTACGCCGCGCTCGGCGAGCACCCCGGCGAGGGTGTCGATGCGGTCGGACACGATGCCGTCGACTCCGAGGTCGAACAGCCGGTGCATCTCCTGCGCGTCGTCGATCGTCCACACGTGGATGTGCTTGCCCTGCGCGTGCACCCGCTCGACGAGGGCGGGCGTGACGAGGTCGAGACGCCGACCGCCGACGAGGTGCCCCGTCGGGACCTGGAGCACGGGCGCGGGGGAGCGCAGCCACGAGGTGATCCGGTCCGGAGCGAACCGCAGCGCGGCGACCTCGGACGGCCCTGCCGCGGTCGCGAGACCCGGGCCGAGGAGCCGGCGCACGGCTCGCAGCCGTCGGTCGGAGAACGAGGCGACGCAGACCCGCTCCAGGGCGCCGTGGCTGCGGATCACCTCCGCCAGCGGCTCGAGCGCCCCCGAGGCCTTGACGTCGATGTTGAACCGCGCACCGGGGAACTCCTCGAGCAGCGCGGCGAGGGTGGGGATCTGCTCCGTGCCGTCGATCCGCGCCTCGCGCACCACGGCATACGGCAGGCGGGCGATCAGGCCGGCGCCACTGGTGACGCGGTCGAGCCGGTGGTCGTGGAACGCCAGGAGCACGCCGTCGGCGGTGGCGTGCACGTCGGTCTCGAGGTACCGGTAGCCCAGGTGCACCGCCTCGCGGAAGGCGGACAGGGTGTTCTCGAGCCGCAGGTTCGCGCTGAGCTTCGCGCCGCCGCGGTGGGCGAGCCCGATCGGCGTCGGCGCATCGAAGTACGCGAAGTCGGCAGCTCCCACGGCGTCAGTCTGCCGTGGGAGCCGCCGCCACGCTCAGAGGGCTGCCCAGACCGTCGTGTCGGTCGGGACCAGCCCGTCCGCGGTCAGCGCGCCGGACGCCACCAGGACGGTGGCCGCCGCCGGCAGTGCCACCGGCTCGGCCCCGAGGTTGGCGAGCACCAGCGTGCGCTGGCCCTGACCGGTGTTGACCAGGGCCACGACGTCGTCACCGAAGCCGTCGACGTCCTCGAGCCCACCGGTGCCGAGCTGGCGCTCGCGGCGCACGCGCAGCAGCTCGCGGTAGAGCTCGAGGGTGGACCCGGCGACGCCGTCCTGCTGGTCGACGGCGTAGTCGCCGTAGATCGCCGGCTGGGGCAGCCAGGACGCCTCGGACGGCCCGAACCCGAACGACGGGGCGTCCTTGGTCCACGGCATCGGCACGCGACACCCGTCGCGTCCGATCTCCTCACCCTTGCTGCGGATGAACGTCGGGTCCTGGCGGAACGACGCGGGCATGTCGGTGGACTCGGGCAGCCCGAGCTCCTCGCCCTGGTAGAGGTAGGCCCCACCCGGGAGCGCCAGCATCAGCGTCGTCGCCGCACGGGCGCGGGTGAGGCCGAGCTCGCGGTCGGGTTGCGGGTCGTCGGCGGCGATGCCGTTGGGGCGACGTTGGCCGACCGGCAGGCCGAGCCGCGAGGCGTGCCGCACGACGTCGTGGTTGGACAGCACCCAGGTGCTCGGCGCGCCGACGCTGTCTGCGGCGGCGAGCGAGGAGTCGATGACCGCCCGCAGGTCAGCGGCACGCCACTGGGCCTGCAGGAAGTCGAAGTTGAACGCCTGGTGCATCTCGTCGGGACGGACGTAGCGCACCGCCCGCTCCTGGGGTCGCACCCACGCCTCGGCGCACAGGATGCGGTCCGGCTCGCCGTAGCTGTCGAGGATCTTGCGCCACGCGCGGTAGACCTCGTGGACGCCGTCCTGGTCCCACATCGGCGGCTTGGGGGCGCCGGGCTGGACCTCGCCGTCGAGGATGTGCAGCTCGGCGTCGTAGTCGGGCAGGCCCGGCTCCTTGACCAGGCCGTGCGCGACGTCGACCCGGAAGCCGTCGATGCCGCGGTCGAGCCAGAACCGCAGGATCGCCTCGAACTCGGCGCGGACCTGCTCGTTGTCCCAGTTGAAGTCGGGCTGCTTGGTGTCGAACAGGTGCAGGTACCACTGGCCGGGTGTGCCGTCCGCCTCGGTGACCCGGGTCCAGCCGTCGCCACCGAAGACCGAGTGCCAGTCGTTCGGCGGCTCGCTGCCGTCGGCGCCACGGCCGTCGCGGAACATGTAGCGGTCACGCTCGGGGCTGCCGGGGCCGGCCGCCAGCGCCGCCTGGAACCACACGTGCTCGTCGGAGCTGTGGTTGGGCACGAGGTCGACGATCACCTTGAGGCCGAGCGCATGCGCCTTGGCCACCATGGCGTCAGCGTCGGCGAGGGTGCCGAAGAGGGGGTCGATGTCCCGGTAGTCGGCGACGTCGTAACCGGCGTCGGCCTGGGGCGACTTGTAGAAGGGGCTGAACCAGACCGCGTCGACGCCGAGGGCCCTGAGGTACTCGAGGCGGGCCGTCACACCGGGCAGGTCGCCGATGCCGTCTCCGTCGGCGTCAGCCCACGACCGCGGGTAGATCTGGTAGATCACGGCATGCCGCCACCAGGCAGCATCCTCCGGGACAGCAGGGTGGATCGGGTGGGTGGTGAGGGAGTTGGTCACGGGCAGCCATCGTTCACCATGGCGGCGACGATGCGAAACCGGCTTCCCGCCGTCTTGCGGTGTGGAACGGGGCAGCGGGGACTCGGGAGACTTGGGGGAGCGGCTCAGTCCTCGAGCGAGTTGACCATGGAGTATGCCGCCCGCTCGAGGTAGTCGCGCAGCAGCAGGTCGTTGGCCGGGGGAAGGCCGATCGAGTCCACCGCCGCCATCATGTGCAGCAGCCAGCGGTCGCGCTGGGCCGGCGTGACCTTGAACGGGTGGTGGCGCATCCGCAGCCGGGGGTGGCCCCGCTGCTCGGAGTAGGTCGTCGGGCCGCCCCAGTACTGCTCGAGGAACATCCGCAGCCGGTCCTCAGCCGGACCGAGGTCGTCCTCGGGGTAGAGCGCGCGCAGCTCGGGGTCGCCGGCCACGCCGCGGTAGAACTCGGACACCAGCCGCCGGAACGTCTCGTGGCCGCCGACCTCGTCGTAGAAGCTGCCGAGCTGGGCGCCTTGGCCGCTCTGGCCGCTGGGCCCGGCGCTCATCGGGGCGGCCCGAAGGGGGTCATGGCCGGCGCCTTGATGCCGTTCGCGTCGAAGGCTGCCTTGACCCGCTCACGGATCTCGCGCGAGATGCCGTACTGCTGTTCGGGGGCGGTCTTGATGACGACCCGGATCGTCACGACGCCGCCGGAGATCGACTCGACGCCGACGACCTGGGGCTCCTCGAGGAGCAGGTCGTGCCACGCGGGGGCCTGGTCGATCTCGTCGACCACGGTGCGGATGACGGGGATGACCTTCTCGAGGTTCTCGGAGTACGCGACCGGGATGTCGATCGTCGCCGTCGACCAACCCTGGCTCTTGTTGCCGATCCGGACGATCTCGCCGTTGCGGATGTACCAGACCACTCCCGAGCCGTCGCGCAGCCGGGTGACTCGCAGGCTGACCTCCTCGACGGTGCCGATGGCCGAACCGGTGTCGATGACGTCGCCGACGCCGTACTGGTCCTCGAGGATCATGAAGATGCCCGAGAGGAAGTCCTTGACCAGGCTCTGCGCGCCGAAACCCAGCGCCACGCCCCCCACCCCGGCCGTGGCCAGCAAGGGCGCGAGCTGGATGTTGAAGGACCACATCACCGTGAGGATCGTGATGAGCGCGACGACGAAGGTCACGATGCTGCGCAGCAGCGAACCCATCGTCAGCGTGCGCTGACGGTGCCGCTCGTGTGCCATGCCGGTCGCGTGCGCCAGCACCCGCCCGGCGCGGCCGGGCTGCTCGGACCGCCGAGCGTCGGACCTCGCGAGGGTGACGTCGACGATGCGGCCGATGGAGCGCAGGAGCAGCCACCGCAGCACCAGGGCCAGCCCCACCGTGACGACCACCGCAAGCGGCCGCCCGATGAACCAGTCCCAGACCTGCGTGGGAGTGAGCCGGGCGAGCGAGCGCAGGACCTGCTCAGGCAGCATCGGCGTCCCTCGCCTGCGCGCGCAGCGCCCGAGCGATTCCGTCGCGGTTCTCGGCGACGAGGCGGACCAGGCCGGCCGGTGCGTCAGGGTGGGTGTCGAGCCACTGCTGCGAGGCGTCGAGGAGCTCCTGGCTCGCCAGGGCGGTGGGGTAGTACGTCACGAGGATCGCCTCGGCGATGGCGTGCGTGCGCGACTCCCAGATCTCGATGACGGCATCGTGGTACCGGGCGATGTACGGCTGCAGCAGCTCGGGATCGCGAGCCTGGACGAAGCCCAGACCGACGGCCTCGACCACGGAGTTCGTCAGGGTGTCACCGACGACGCCCTCGGCCCAGGCGCGGGCCTTGGCCTCCGGCGTCGGGATCGCTGCGAGCGCCCGGGCCGCCCGCTCGCGACCCGTCGCGGTGTTGTCACGGTCCTGCTCGGCGGCGATCTCCGCCTCGGTCGCCTCGCCGCAGGCGGCGAGCGAGGTGATCAGGGTCCAGCGCATCTCGGTGTCGACCGCGAGCCCCGGCAGGGTCGTGGTGCCCTCGAGCAGGCCCCGCAGGTATGCCGCGTCGTCGCCACCGCGCTGCAGCGCGGCATACGCACCGAGCAGCTGCAGCTGCGCGTCGCTGCCTGGTGCGGCCTGCTCGGCCAGCCCGCGCAGGGCAGCGGTGGTGGAGGCGATCGTCTCGGCGCGGTGCTGGGGCGCGACGAAGAGCCGCACGGTCGACATCAGCTGCCCGAGCAGGGTCTTGAGCAGGGTGGAGTCGGCCTCGCCCGGCAAGGAGGCCAGGACCAGGTGGGCGAAGTCGCGCCCGGAGATCTCGGCGTCCCGCGTCATGTCCCAGGCGGCACCGAGGACCAGCGCGCGCGGCAGGCTGTCCTGGAAGCCACGGGGGTGCGCCAGCGCGGTGGCGAGGGAGCGCTCGTCGAGCCGGATCTTGGCGTAGGCGAGGTCGTCGTCGTTGACGAGCAGCAGGTCGGGCGCGGGGCGGCCGATCAGCTGCGGCAGCTCGGTCGACTCGCCGTCGACGTCGAGCTCGAGGCGCTCGGTGCGCACGAGCTCGTCACCGCGCACGGCATACAGGCCAACGGCGAGCCGGTGCGGGCGCAGGGTCTCGAAACCCTCGGCGAACGTCTGCTGGATCGAGGCGGAGGAGATGTGGCCCTGGTCGTCGGTCTCGATCACCGGCCGCAGCGTGTTCACCCCGGCCGTCTCGAGCCAGAGCTTGGACCAGGTGCCGAGGTCGCGGCCGGAGGTCTGCTCGAGCTCGCCGAGCAGGTCCTGCAGCGTCGTGTTGCCCCAGGCGTACTTGGCGAAGTAGGCGCGCAGACCCGCGACGAAGGGCTCCCGCCCGACGTAGGCGACGAGCTGCTTGAGGGACCGAAGCGCCCTTGGCGTAGGTGATCCCGTCGAAGTTGACCTCGACGTCCTCGAGGTCGCGGATCGGCGCCACGATGGGGTGCGTCGAGGAGAGCTGGTCCTGGCGGTACGCCCACGACTTCTCGGCCGCGCTGAACGTGGTCCAGGCCGTCCGCCACTCGGTGGCCTCGGACTGGCAGGTCGTCGAGGCCCACTCGGCGAACGACTCGTTGAGCCAGAGGTCGTTCCACCACTTCATCGTCACGAGGTTGCCGAACCACATGTGGGCCAGCTCGTGCAGCAGGGTCAGGGCCCGACGCTCCACGAGGGCCTCGGTGACCTTGGCCCGGAAGATGTAGACCTCGTTGATGGTGACCGCGCCGGCGTTCTCCATCGCGCCCATGTTGTACTCCGGGCTGAACAGCTGGTCGTACTTCTCGAAGGGGTACTCGCAGTCGAACTCGTTCTCGAAGAACGCGAAACCCCGCTTGGTGCAGTCGAAGATGTTGTCGGCGTCGAGGTGCTCCAGCAACGACTGGCGGCAGTAGATCGCGAGCGGGACGGTGCCGCGACGAGAGGTCACCTCGTCGCGCACGACGGCATACGGGCCGGCCACCAGCGCGGTGATGTAGCACGACATCCGCTGGGTGGGGGCGAAGGCCCAGGTGGCCACGCCGTCGCGGACGGGTTCCGGCTCGGGGGTGGGGGAGTTGGAGACGACCTGCCAGTGCGACGGCGCGGTGATCGTGAACGCGTACGTCGCCTTGAGGTCGGGCTGCTCGAAGACGGCGAACATGCGGCGGCAGTCCGCGACCTCGAACTGGGAGTAGAGGTAGACCTCGTCGTCGACCGGGTCCACGAACCGGTGCAGCCCCTCGCCGGTGTTCATGTATGCCGCGGTCGCGTCGACGGTGAGCGTGTTCTGCTCCGCGGTGGCCGGGATGGTGATCCGGACCCCGTCGAAGTGCGTCGCCGGGTCGAGCGGCTCACCGTTGAGGGTGATGGCCTCGACGGAAGGGGCGATGAGGTCGAGGGAACGTCCCAGCCCCGGGTTGGGGGCTGGAGAAGGTCACCGTCGTCGTGCTGCGGAACGTCGACGCGGAGGTGGTCAGGTCGAGCGCGACGTCGTAGTGGTCGACGGAGACGACGGCCGCGCGGGCGGCGGCCTCGTCGCGGGTCAGGTTCTTGCCGGGCAAGGAGTACTCCTGCAGGGGTCGTGACGGGAACCCCGCCATCCTCGCACGGGCCCTTCCCCGAAGAAGCACCCCTTTCGTGACCCGTCGCCGGAAGTGGCAGGATTGGGCGGGTGAGTCCTGAAACGAACGCCGTGTCGCATACCTCCGCCGAGTTCTGGTTCGACCCCCTGTGCCCGTGGGCCTGGATGACCTCCCGCTGGATGATGGAGGTCGAGCAGGTCCGGTCCGTCGAGGTCACCTGGTCGGTCATGAGCCTGGCGGTCCTCAACGAGGGGCGCGACCTGCCCGAGACCTACCGCGAGCTGATGGACCGCGGGTGGGGCCCCGTGCGGGTGGTCATCGCGGCCGCCCAGCAGTACGGCGACAAGGTCATCAAGCCGCTCTACGACGCGATGGGCACGCGCATCCACCTCGGTGGCAACAAGGACTTCACCAACGTCATCGCCGAGGCGCTCGACGAGGTCGGCCTCGACGCCGCGCTCGCGCAGTTCGCCGAGAGCGACACCAACGACGACCTCCTGCGCGCCAGCCATCAGCGGGCCATCGACCTCGTCGGTGACGACGTGGGCACGCCCGTGATCGCCGTCGACGGCCAGGCCTTCTTCGGACCTGTGGTCAGCCCGGCGCCGAAGGGCGAGGCTGCTGGAAGACTGTGGGACGGCTGCGTGCTCGTCGCCGGCACGCCGGGGTTCTTCGAGCTCAAGCGCAGCCGCAGCGTCGGCCCGATCTTCGACTGACCACAGCTCGCCCAGGCAACCCTCCGACTGACCAAGGAGCACCCACGATGCGCGTCCACATCGGCGGCGACCACGCGGCATACGACCTGCTCGGCGAGCTCGTGACGTTCCTCGAGCAGGAGGGCCACGAGGTGACCAACCACGGGCCCCACGCCTACGACGCCGAGGACGACTACCCCGTGTTCGTGCTCCGGGCCGCCGAGGCGGTGGCTGCCGACCCCACCTCGCTCGGGGTCGTGCTGGGTGGGTCGGGCAACGGCGAGCAGATGGCTGCCAACAAGGTCAAGGGCATCCGGGCGGCGCTGTGCTACTCCGTGGAGCTCGCGACGCTGGCCCGCGAGCACAACAACGCCCAGGTGATCTCGATCGGCGCCCGCATGACTGCCGTCGAGGAGGCCAAGGTCATGGTCGCCGCGTTCCTGGCCACCCCGTTCTCCGGGGCGCCGCGCCACCAGCGGCGCATCGACCTGGTCGCGGCCTACGAACGGGACGGCACGCTGCCTCCCGTGCCCTGATCTGCCCATTGCCCGAACCCCCGCGGCGGCCGCCCATTAGGCTGACGACGGGTTGGCGGGGCAACCCATCCGCACATCTCTCCCGGAGCACTCGTGCTCTCGCCCGGCCAAAGGACTTCTCGGACGTGGATGTCGACCGGACGGTGTTCGCCCGTCGCTCATTGCTGAGCCGCGTGCAGCGCGGCCGGTCGCGCTGGGCGCGCTGGCACGTCTGGGCGACCGCGGCGGCAGTGATCGCCGCCAACACGATCCTGTGCTGGTCGATGTCGGTGTGGCCGACCTACGTGCCGTTCTCCGCGTACATCCCGGTCGCGGTGGTGGCTGGCCTCTTCCTGCCGCCCAAGGTCCTGGCCGTGGTCGACGTCTGCGTGCTCATCGCCGGGGGGTACACGATCTTCGACCGGCACCCCACGCCGGCGCTGCTGGCGGCCTACGGCGTCCTGGCCGTCGTCATGATCATCATGTTCTGGGTCGCCGCGTCCCGCGCCCGGCTCGGCGTGCAGGGCAACCTCGGCGAGACGATGCTGGTCGACCTGCGCGACCGGCTGCGCACGCAGGGCGAGCTGCCTGAGCTGCCGTTCGGCTGGGGTGCCGAGCTGTCCGTGCTCTCGGCGTACGGCGACTCGTTCTCCGGCGACTTCCTCGTGACGAGCAAGACCGGTGACCTGCTCGAGCTGGCGCTCGTCGACGTCTCGGGCAAGGGCATCGCCGCCGGCACCCGGTCGCTGCTGCTCTCCGGGGCGTTCGGGGGACTGCTCGGGTCGATGGCGGTGGAGCGCTTCCTGCCTGCGGCGAACTCCTACCTGCTCCGTCAGCACTGGGACGAGGGGTTTGCCACGGCCGCACACGCCGTCATCGACCTCTCCACGGGTGAGTACAGCCTCGGCTCAGCGGGTCACCCGCCACCGGTGCGCTTCTCGGCAGGCTCCGGGCGCTGGGAGGTGCTCGAGGGCGAGGAGGGACCGGTGCTCGGCGTGACCGAGGGGCTGCAGTTCCCGCGGATCCGGGGCGTCCTCGGCCCGGGCGACGCCCTCCTCATCTACACCGACGGCGTGATCGAGACGCGCAACCGTGACCTGCGTGACGGCATCGACCGCATGCTGGGCACGGCGGAGCGGATGATCGGCAAAGGGTTCGAGGGGATGGCCGCCAAGATGTGTGCCGCGGCGCGGGCCGGCGAGACCGACGACCGCGCGGCCGTGCTCGTCTGGCGCCGCTGAGGTGGGGCCGAGGATGGGAGGGGGAAAGGCCTGGGTGGCGACCCGTCGGGTGATGTTCGCGCACTCGAGGCAGACCGACTCGGGGATCACGCCGAGGCGCATCAGCCAGCCGAACACGATGCAGCCGACGCAGACCCCGGCCAGGGACTCCAGCGCGGGGAACACCACCATCACCACGCCGATGACCACGACCGGGACCACGGTGCCCGCGAGCCACAGCACCGTCGCCGCGAGCGTCAGCACCGCACCGATGGCCGCGGCGAACCGCTTGGGCGGCCCGGCGGTGTACCGGGGCGCCTGGCGCACGCGGGGCCGGATGACCGACTGCACGAGCCGGGCCACGGGACTCGCGGAGGGCCCCCACCCGGCGCGCAGCGTGAAGTCGAGCGCGAGCACGGCATACAGCCACCACTGGTGGAAGGCGAGCGCACCCACGGCCAGGACGAGCACGACCCCGGCGATGAGCCGCACGGAGATGTCGTCGACGATGTTGGGGAACCGGGAGATGTGCATGGTTCCATTATGGATCACATAAGTCGAAGTTATCCAACGGACCCACCCTAGGCTGGTGGCGTGGAGGACAACGGCCGGGTGCGCAGCTACAACGCACGGCGCGGCCGGCTCTCGGCGCTCACCGTCGAGCGGCTCGAGACCCTCGGGGCCCGCCACGAGATCCCGGATGGGCCGCTGGACCCTCGCGAGGCGTTCGGGCGGTCGGCCCCGGTGGTCCTGGAGATCGGGTGCGGGCACGGGGCGGCGGCGCTGGCGTATGCCGTGGCGCACCCGGGCCACGATCTGCTCGCGGTCGACGTCTTCACGCCGGCCCTGGCGCGAATGCTCGCCGAGGCCGACCGGCTGGGCGTCGGCAACCTGTGGATGCACCGCGGCGACGCAGTGCTGTTGCTCGAGGACCGGATCGCGCCGCAGTCCCTCGCCGCCGTGCACCTGTTCTTCCCCGACCCGTGGCCCAAGGCTCGGCATGCCAAGCGGCGCTTCCTGTCCGCGCACACCCTCGACCTGGTCGCCTCCCGGCTCGAGCCGGGCGGGCACCTGCTCGTGGCAACCGACCACGACGCGTATGCCGCGCACGCCCGGACCGAGCTCGCGGCAGACGGGCGGTTCGTGGTGACCGAGGGCGAGCGCCCCGACTGGCGCCCCACCGACGGGTTCGAGGCCAAGGGTCTGGCGGCCGGGCGCCGCGTCACGGAGCTGCGGGCAGAGCTGCGCTGAGCCGCCGATGGAGCCGATGGGGCTGGTGGAGCGGGTGACGAGAATCGAACTCGCGTAGCCAGTTTGGAAGACTGGGGCTCTACCATTGAGCTACACCCGCACGTCTCAGCAGCCCCTCGGGAGGGCTGCTGATCCGAGGCGTTAGCCTAATGCCCGCGATCGTGTGCGCCGAAATCGGCTCGCCGTCCGCGGGGTATGGCGCAGGTTGGTAGCGCGTCCGCTTTGGGAGCGGAAGGCCGCCGGTTCAAATCCGGCTACCCCGACAGAGCATCCGACCCTGCCCGTGCAGCCGTGGGCCTAGACGCCGTACGCCTCGAGCACCCGCAGCCAGATCTCGCTCATCGTGGGGTACGACGGGACCGCGTGCCAGAGCGTGCGCAGGGGCGCCTTGGCCACGATCGCGACCGTCGCCACGTGCACGAGCTCGGCGACATCCTGACCCACCAGGGTCGCGCCCACGAGGACACCAGCCTCCTCGTCGACGACCACCCGCAGCTGGCCCTGGTACCCCTCAGCCAGCAGCCCAGCACCCGCCGCGGCATCCATCGGCACGTCCACCACCCTGACCCGTATGCCGCGTTCGCGAGCCTCGTGTTCGGTCAGTCCCACGCTGCTCACCTCCGGGTCGGTGAAGACGACCTGGGGCGACCCGAGGGCAGTGGCGAACGGCACCGTGAGCTCGGGGTCGGGCTCCCGGCCGGCCGCTCTGGCGCCGATGAGGTCGCCGACTGCCCGGGCCTGGTACTTGCCCATGTGCGTGAGCAGCGCCAGCCCGTTGACGTCGCCCACGGCATACAGCCACGGCATCGCGCTCGGGCTGGTCGAGCCAGAGACGCCGGAGACCTCCATGTGCTCGTTCACCACCACGGACCCGTGCTCGTCGGTCGCAGCGTCGACCGAGTCCAGGCCGAGCCCGGCCGTGGTGGCCACCCGCCCGGTGGCCACGAGGACCTCGTCGGCGGTGACCGTGCTGCCGTCGTCGACCTCGAGGGTCACCTCGCCGGACGGTCCGAGCCGGGTCACCGAGGTCGCCGAGACGCCGAGCCGCAGGTCGACGCCGTCGTGGACCAGCGCCTTCGCGACCGCCTCGCCGGCGAAGGGCTCGGAGCGCCGGAGCAGGGACGACCGGGACAGGACCGTCACCTCGGAGCCGAGCGCGGCATAGACCTGGGCCATCTCGCAGGCCACGACGCCGCCGCCGAGGATGGCCAGCCGACCCGGGACTCGCTGCGACGTCGTCGCCTCACGGTTGGTCCAGGGGTGTGCGTCGGCGAGCCCCGGGATGTCGGGGATGAACGGCGAGCTGCCGGTGGCCAGGATGACCGCGTGCCTGCCTCGCAGGGTGCGGTCGCCGACCTCGACCAGGCGCTCACCGGCGAGGCGACCGGTGCCGCGCACCAGGGTGATGCCGACGTGGTCGAGCCAGCCGACCTGACCGCTGTCGTCGAGGCGGTCGGTGGTGCCGATCCGGTTGATCCAGGCATCGCGGCGGGCCAGCACCCCGGCCGGGTCGAGCCGTGCCCCCTCGGACCCCTGGACGCGTTGGGAGGCCCGGGTGGCGTGGATCGGCCGCAGCAGCGCCTTGCTGGGGGAGCACGCGTAGAAGCTGCACTCTCCGCCGACGAGGTGGTGCTCGACCAGCGACACGGTGAGCCCGGCCTTGTGGGCGCGGTCGGCGGCGTTCTCGCCGACGGGGCCGCCACCGACCACGATGACGTCGAACTCCTGCGGGGACCGGTCGGTCGATGAACTCATGCTGGCCAACCTAGGCCGTGGGACGCGTCAGCGGCCCCGAAGCGGGTGCTTCGAGGCCGCTGACGTGCGGTGCCCGCGTGGCGCTGGCAGGCGTGCGGATCAGAACGCGCTGGTGCCGTTCGGCGTGCCCAGCCCGGTCGGGCCGTCCCAGCCGGTCTTGGCGGTGCACCACGAAGCGCACGTGCCGTTGCTGCCCGACGTGACGTCGAACAGCCCGCTGGAGTTGGCGTAGGGCAGCGTGTTGGCGTAGCCCGCCGTGTTGCCGCTGAGCGCGTAGACCGAGGCGACGAGGGGCGACGAGAGGCTCGTGCCGCCGTACTGCGCCCACCCGGACTGCGACGAGCTCGACGGGGCGTAGACCGCGAGGCCGGTGTTGGGGTCTGCGACCGCGGAGACGTCCGCGATGGCCCGACCCGAGCAGCTCGTCATCGTGGAGGTCTGGCCGCTGGGGGCGGTGTTGAGGGTGGTGCAGCCGGAACCGGCCCCGCTCCACGCCGACTCCGACCAGCCGCGTGCGCTGGAGTCCTTGAACAGCGAGGTCCCGCCGACCGCGGTCACGTAGTGCGACGAGGCCGGGAAGCTGCCGCCCTGGTACCCGTTGTCACCGGTCGACGCGGTGACGGCGATGCCGGGGTGGTTGTAGTAGCTGCCATAACTGGCGTCGGACAGGTCGCCGCCGCCGTAGCTTGTTGGAGATCGCGGCGACGCCAGGCTGCTTCGCCGCGGTGGCGACGGCGGTGCCGAGGTCGACCAGGCTCGCCGAGGCCGCCTGGACGAGGACGATCTTGCAGCTGGGGCACGCGGCCGAGACGGCGTCGAGGTCGAGCGCCTGCTCCTGGGCCCACCCGTTGTTATAGCGAGGCAGCTTGGTCCCGCCGTTCTCGTCCATGATCTTCAGGCAGCCGTTGGCCGTGGTGCAGGCCGGCAGGCCCCACTGGGCGCGGTAGGTACCGAGGTCCTGCTCGGCCTTCGCGTAGCCGTAGGCATCGACGATGGCCACCGTCCGGCCCCCGGACGACAGCCCGGCGAGCTTGTAGGCGCTCTGGATGTCGGTAGGCGTCTTGCCCGAGATGGCCGCAGGCGTGACGCGTCGGCCCGACGGGCTGACCGCCTGTCCGGAGTCGTCCACGAGCTTGAGCGCACTGCACGCGGCGACGGTGGGCGAGCTGGGGACACTGCAGACCCGCGCGGCGTGGGCGCGGGCAGGGAGAGCCGTCGCGGAGGTGACCGTGGCGGTGGCGAGTCCGAGCGTTGCCGTGGCGGCAAGGGCGACGGACAGGATGGGGGTTCGCATCAAGGATCTCCTGTGGGATGGGGAGCCGGCCGGCGATATGTCGGTCTTTGCGGAGCCTCACCTCAGGGTGGGGCGAGGACAAGAGGTTTGGGTCGATTTGGCGCGGTCCGCGCCAACAATTGGCCAACGGCATACGCAGTGGTGACCAAAAGTCATGACATCTGTCATTGCCGTCGGCTGCCCGGGTATGCCGCGCGTCCGACGGGCGACGTCGACCGCCCGTCGGTGGTGGCCGGTTCGGTGCGTGGCCCGGCAGCGGCTACGATGAGGTTTTGGCCCGGTCGCGCCCTTCACCACCGGCGCGCGGGCCTTTCCCATTGCCCCACGATTCTGGAGTACTGCGCAGTGAAGAGTGCCGTCGAGACCCTCAACCCGACCCGGGTCAAGCTGACCGTCGAGGTCCCCTTCGAGGAGCTCAAGCCGAGCCTCGACGCGGCGTACGCGACCATCGGCTCCCAGATCCAGGTCCCCGGTTTCCGCAAGGGCAAGGTCCCCAGCCGGATCATCGACCAGCGGGTCGGCCGGGGCGCGGTGCTGCAGGAGGCCGTCAACGAGGCGCTCCCGCAGTTCTACGGCCAGGCCGTGGAGGAGAACAAGGTCCGCCCGATCGGCCAGCCCGAGGTCGACGTGACCGAGGTGCCCGCCAAGGACGGCGACGACCTCAAGTTCACCGTCGAGGTCGACGTGCGCCCCGAGGTGACCCTGCCCGACTACGCCGGGATCACCGTGGAGGTCGACGAGGCGAAGGCGTCCGAGGAGGACGTCCAGGAGCGCCTCACCTCGCTGCAGGAGCGGTTCGGCACCCTCAAGGGCGTCGAGCGCACCGTCGAGACCGGTGACTTCGTGTCGGTCGACCTCGACGCCAAGATCGGCGACGAGGAGATCGACGCCGTCAAGGGCGTCTCCTACGAGGTCGGTTCCGAGAACATGCTCGACGGCCTCGACGACGCGCTGGTCGGCATGGCTGCGGGCGACACCAAGACCTTCACCGCGCCGCTTGCCGGTGGTGACCGCGAGGGTGAGGACTCCGAGGTCACGGTCACCGTGCAGTCGGTCAAGGTGCGCGAGCTGCCGGCGCTTGACGACGACTTCGCCCAGCTGGCGTCCGAGTTCGACACCCTCGAGGAGCTCCGCGCCGACCTCACGAAGCAGGCCGAGCGCGCCAAGAAGTTCGAGCAGGGTGTGCAGGCTCGCGACAAGGTGCTCGAGCAGCTGCTCGAGACCGTCGAGATCCCGGTGCCGGACGGCATCGTCGAGGCCGAGGTCAACGCCCACCTCGAGGGCGAGGACCGCCTCGAGGACGCCGAGCACCGTGCCGAGGTCGACACCAACACGCGCAAGGCGCTGCGGGCACAGTTCCTGCTCGACGCGATCGCCGAGAAGGAAGAGGTCAAGGTCGAGCAGCCCGAGCTCATCGAGTACCTCGTGATGTCCGCCCAGCAGTACGGCATGGACCCCAACCAGTTCGCGCAGGCGATCGACCAGCAGGGCCAGATCCCCGCGATGGTCGCCGAGGTCGCGCGCCGCAAGGCGCTCGCCGCTGTGCTCGAGCGGGCCACCGTCGTCGACACCGCGGGCCAGGTCATCGACCTCAACGAGGTCACGGCCACGGACGTGGCGTCGCAGCTGTTCGAGGGCGACCACGAGGGTCACGACCACGAGGGCCACGACCATGAGGGTCACGACCACGCCTGACCACGCCTGACCACGCCTGACCCCTCGCCTCCGCGCGAGGCAACTGCAGGCAAACCGTATGCCGCGCACCCACCCCCCGGCTCTTGGGCGCGCGGCATACGGCGTTTGTACGACGCGCCGCGCGCCCCGGCTGGCGACGATGAGCCATGGACCTGGCCAACTTCCACAAGGTGCGCCTCGCGGTGCAGGACAACGCGCACCCCGCGGACGACTCCCACGCAGCGCGCGTGCAGCTCGCGCTCCACGACGCGCTCACCGCCAGCGGACTGTTCGACCAGGTCGAGCTCGGCCGTACGGACGACGTGGACCAGCTGGTCATCGGGTTGTGCCGCTGCGCGGAGAAGGTCCTGCCGTGGGAGGCCGGTCTGGGCGTCGAACGCCTGTGGCGCGCCGTCACGCAGACCTTGGCCTGGGAGTCGCACTCGCTCGGCTGCACCGAGAGCCTCATGGAGTTCGAGGGCGCCGTGACGGTCGACGCCAGCGGCCACTACGTCACGGTCCACCTGGTGGCCGAGCCCCCGCTGGGCTGGGTGCCATCCGAGACCGACGGCGCCGACGATGTCCGCGATGGCCACGATGCCGAGCATGCCGACCAGCCTGCCCAGCGGCCCCCGCTGCGCGTCGTCGCCGAGGTGCAGTCCTAGCGTCCCGCCGGGGGCGCGGTGGTCGTGCCGATCCGCAGGTCCGTGGCCTGCACCTGGTTGGCGGGTCGCTCCCCGTCGAGCAGCTGGCGCAAGAGCTCACCGAGCCGCCGCCCCTTGGCCAGCCCGTGCTGGTCGACGGTCGTCAGCGTGCCGGCGAACCACGGGAGCTCCACCCCGTCGAAGCCGGTGACGCTGAGGTCGCGGGGGACCGACAGCCCGAGGTCCTCGGCCGCCCGCACCACCCCCATCGCGAGCAGGTCGGACTGCGCGACGATGGCGGTCGGCCGCTCGCCGGCCGGACGGTCGAGCAGCTGACGGGCGGCCGCGGATCCCTGCTCGACGTCGGGCAGCGAGGTCTGGGCCAGGCCGCCGTGGTCCGGGAAGACCTCGAGGAAGCCCTCGGCGCGGTCGCGCGCGTCGACGAAGACCGATGACGCCAGGTCGGCCCGGCTCGCGGGGCCCGTCGCGCTGTCGGGCGCCAGGGGCATCATGAGATGGGCGACCCGGGTGTGCCCCAGGTCGCGCAGGTGTCGGCTCACGGCGGCGCTCGCGCCGCGGTTGTCGAGGGTGAGGTTCACGACCCTGGGGTCCGCGGGCGACCCGTCGCCGAGCATCGGTATGCCGCGGGCCGCCAGGTGGTCGACCGCCGGGTTGGTGTCCGGGCCGCACAACGAGAAGACCACGGCGTCCAGCGCCGTCGAGGACAGCTGGGTGATCGCCCGTTCCGGCTCGCCCGCAGGCTGGGCGATGAGCAGCATGCCGGCCGGGATCTCGTCGAGCACCTGCGACAGGCCGTCGAGCACGCTCACCGCGAACGGGTCGCGGAACGCGTGCAGCAACCTGCCCTCGACGACGACCCCCACCACGCCGGAGCGGCCGTGCCGCAGGGAGGACGCCAGGGGGTCCGGCCCGGCATACCCGAGGCGCGCGGCAGCCGCGTGCACCCGCTGGGCGGTCTCGACGGCCACCGGGCCCTTGCCGCTGAACGCGAGCGAGGCCGTCGACGTGGAGACGCCGGCCGCGTCGGCGACCTCGCGCAGGGTGGGGCGAGGTTGACGTGGGCCGGTCATGGAGGACACACTATCGAATCGATTCGATCGAAACGATTCGACTGACCTGAACCGCACCCCAGAGAGCTCCGCACGTGGCCCAGACCCTCACCCCAGCACCCGCTCGCGTGCTGGCCGCCCGCAACGCCGTCTTGATCATCTTCGCCCTCAGTGGCACGACGATCGCCTCGTTCGCCTCGCGCATCGCCGACAGCAAGGCGGCACTCGGCCTCACCGCGGGAGAGCTGGGGCTGACCCTGCTCGCTGCCTCCGCCGGCTCGCTGACGGCCCTGCCCTCCGCCGGCCGGATCGCCGACCGGATCGGGGCCGTCCGCACGATCCAGGTCGGCATGGCCGCCTCGTTCGCCGGGCTGGTCGTCGTGGGGGCGGCGGTGGACCTGGCGCAGTCACGGCTGCTCATGGCGGTCGGCCTGTTCTTCGTCGGCATGGGCGCCGGCGTCTGGGACGTCGCCATGAACCTCGAGGGGGCGGCGGTCGAGCGGCTGCTGGGCAAGACCGTCATGCCGCACTTCCACGCGGCGTTCTCCGGCGGCACGGTGCTCGCTGCGCTGGTCGGCGCGGGCATGTCGTGGGGGCGGGTGCCGTTGCTGGTGCACTTCGTGGTCGCCGTCGTCCTCTCCGCGTTCGTCGGGGTCTGGGCGCTGCGTGCGTTCCTGTCCCGCGAGGTCGAGGTGGTCACCCATGAGACCAACGACGGTGGCGCACGCCCGACTGCCCCTCGGTCGGCGTGGCTCGAGCCCCGCACGCTGCTGATCGGACTCGTCGTGCTCGCCGCCGCGTTCACCGAGGGCACCGCCAACGACTGGATCGCCGTCGGGTTCGTCGAGGGCCATCGCCTGCCGGCTTGGGCGGGAGTTCTGGCCTTCGCCTCGTTCCTGTCCTTCATGACCGTGGGGCGCCTCGGGGGCACGAGACTGCTCGACCGCTACGGCCGGGTCCCGGTCCTGCGGGCCACTTTTGCGCTCGCCGCAGCCGGCTCCCCTGCTGGTCATCTTCGGCAGTGCGCCCGTGGCGTACCTCGGCACCGCCATCTGGGGGATCGGGGCCTCGCTGGGCTTCCCCGTCGGCATGAGCGCCTCGGCGGACGACCCCGCGCGTGCCGCGGCCCGCATGTCGGTGGTCGCCACGATCGGCTACACCGCCTTCATCGCCGGCCCGCCGCTGCTCGGCTTCCTGGGCGACCACTTCACCGTGCTGCGTGCGCTCCTGGCGGTCACGGTCATGGTGGGCCTGGCCATGCTCGTCATCCCGGCCACCCGCGAACAACGTTCGCCCTGAGCGCGGTGCGCTCAGGGCGAACACGGCGGTATTCGGGGACTGTGGCCGCACACCTCCGCGTTAGGGTCACTGACAGGCACACCCCGATGACGAAGACGATGGAGAAGACATGGCGAGCAACCCTCAGACGGGTTCAGAGATCGTCGCTGCAGACGATCGGCCGCAGGGTGGTCTCGACGACCACATCTACAACCGTCTGCTCAAGGAGCGGATCATCTTCCTGGGCTCGGACGTCCGCGACGACAACGCGAACGCCATCTGCGCGCAGCTGCTGCTGCTCGCGGCCGAGGACCCGGGCAAGGACATCTGGCTGTACATCAACAGCCCCGGCGGGTCGATCTCCGCTGGCATGGCGATCTACGACACGATGAAGTGGATCCCCAACGACGTCGCCACGGTGGCGATGGGCATGGCGGCCTCGATGGGCCAGTTCCTGCTCTCGGCGGGCACCCACGGCAAGCGCTACGCCACGCCCCACGCCCGGGTGATGATGCACCAGCCGTCGGGCGGCATCGGCGGCACGGCCTCGGACATCAAGATCCAGGCCGAGCAGATGCTCTTCGTGAAGAAGCAGATGGCCGAGCTGATCGCCCAGCACACGGGTCAGCCGCTCGAGCAGATCGAGAAGGACTCCGACCGCGACCGCTGGTTCAGCGCCGAGGAGGCCAGGGACTACGGCTTCGTGGACCACGTGTTCAGCAGCGCTGCGCAGGCTGGCGGTCGCAGTGGCAACGACGACAACCCGGTCACCGGGGACAAGTGAGGGACCACCAGATGAACGCCAACATCAACCCCAGCATGCACGGCAGGCTGCAGGTGCCGCCGAGCCACAGCCCGAGCAGCCGGTACATCCTGCCGCAGTTCGAGGAGCGCACCTCCTACGGCATGAAGCGGCTCGACCCCTACACCAAGCTGTTCGAGGACCGCATCATCTTCCTCGGCGTCCAGATCGACGACGCGTCGGCCGACGACGTCATCGCCCAGCTGATCGTGCTGGAGTCCCAGGACCCCGATCGCGACATCCTCATGTACATCAACAGCCCCGGCGGTACGTTCACGGCGATGACGGCCATCTACGACACGATGCAGTACATCCGCCCCGACGTGCAGACCTTCGTGGTCGGCCAGGCCGCCTCGGCGGCTGCGGTGCTGCTGTCGGCCGGTGCCAAGGGCAAGCGGTTCGCCCTGCCCAACGCCCGCATCCTCATCCACCAGCCGGCGCTGGCCGGTGGCGACTACGGCCAGGCGTCCGACATCGAGATCCAGGCCAACGAGGTCCTGCGCATGCGCACGTGGCTGGAGGAGACCTGGGCAGAGCACTCGGGCCGCACCCCCGAGCAGGTCCGCAACGACATCGAGCGCGACAAGATCCTCTCGGCTGCCGAGGCCAAGGAGTACGGCCTCATCGACGAGGTCCTCGCCTCCCGCAAGGCTTCCAACGAGGTCTGATCCCGGGTCACCGCCGCACCCCCTTTGGTATGCCGCCCGCTCCCCGTGAGCGGGCGGCATACCGCCGTCCGGGCGGCGCGCGGCCGTGTCCGCCCTGAGCGGACATGGGCCAACTCGGCGCGACGCGGGCGATTCAATGGAGAGAATGGAAGGGTCCGGCCGGTACCGTCGGGCGGACGTGGTTTTCACACCCAAGGTTCGGAGGTCGGCGCGTGGCACGCATGGGAGAGAGCGGCGACCTGCTGAAGTGCTCGTTCTGTGGCAAGAGCCAGAAGCAGGTCAAGAAGCTCATCGCCGGCCCCGGCGTCTACATCTGCGACGAGTGCATCGACCTGTGCAACGAGATCATCGAGGAGGAGCTGGCCGAGTCCTCCGAGCTCGGGCTCGACGAGCTGCCCAAGCCGCGCGAGATCTTCGACTTCCTCGAGAACTACGTGGTCGGCCAGGATGCCGCCAAGCGGTCGTTGGCCGTGGCGGTCTACAACCACTACAAGCGCATCCAGGCTGGTGAGGCGGGCGCGAAGAAGGACGTCGAGTCGGTCGACATCGCCAAGTCCAACATCCTGCTGATCGGTCCCACCGGCTGCGGCAAGACCTACCTCGCGCAGACCCTGGCCCGCATGCTCAACGTGCCGTTCGCCATCGCCGACGCGACCGCGCTCACCGAGGCGGGGTACGTCGGCGAGGACGTCGAGAACATCCTGCTCAAGCTGATCCAGGCCGCCGACTACGACGTCAAGAAGGCCGAGACCGGCATCATCTACATCGACGAGGTCGACAAGATCGCCCGCAAGAGCGAGAACCCCTCGATCACCCGCGACGTCTCCGGTGAGGGCGTCCAGCAGGCCCTGCTCAAGATCCTCGAGGGCACCACGGCCAGCGTGCCGCCCCAGGGCGGGCGCAAGCACCCGCACCAGGAGTTCATCCAGATCGACACGACGAACGTGTTGTTCATCGTCGGTGGGGCGTTCGCCGGGCTGGAGAAGCTCATCGAGTCCCGCAGCGGCAAGAAGGGCCTGGGCTTCGGCTCCGAGCTGCACACGCCCAAGGACCTCGGGCAGTCCATCGGCGAGGTCATGCCCGAGGACCTCATGAAGTTCGGGCTGATTCCCGAGTTCATCGGTCGCCTGCCGGTCATCACCACGGTGAGCCCGCTCGACCGCGACTCCCTCGTCACCATCCTCACCGAGCCGCGCAACGCGCTCGTGAAGCAGTACAAGAAGATGTTCGACATCGACGGCGTGGAGCTGGAGTTCACCGACGAGGCGCTCGACGCCATCGCCGAGCAGGCTCTCGCCCGCGGCACGGGTGCACGTGGCCTGCGCGCGATCATGGAGGAGGTGCTCATGCCGGTGATGTTCGACGTCCCCAGCGACGACGGCATCTCCCGGGTCGTCGTCACCCGCGAGGTCGTCCTCGACAACGTCCTGCCGACGATCGTGCGGCGCGACGAGGAGCCCAAGCGGGCTCGCAAGCGCTCCGCCTGACCTGCGACGGTCGCCGGTCAGCTCCGCGGGTCGCGCGACACCAGCCACACCGACAGGGCCAGCAAGCCGACCCCGGCGATCGCGGCATACGTCAGGGGTAGCTGGCCCGCGACGTGCTGGAGGCCAGCCACGGCGGCCAGCGCCCAGAGGGGCACGACCAGCAGCGCCACCGTGAGCCCGCGCCGGGCCCACCGCGCCAGGGTGGCGGCGGGCACGGGCGCCGCGGCGGGCAGGGTGGCCGCCAGCGCGGCGGTGAGGTGCAGAGCCAGGCCCAGCCAGGCGCCGCCCAGCAGGGCCAGCCACCGCCCCATACCCCCAGGCAGGGGCACGACCACCATCCAGTGGAGCGCGTGACCGGCGAGCAGGACCGTGACGGCGTGCGAGCCGGGGCGGACCACGGCATACCCGGTGAGGCCCACCAGCACGGCGACCACCAGCCACACCGGCGAGGTGGCAGCCGCGACGGTCAGCCCCAGCAGGGCCAGCGACGCCAGCGCGAGTGCGGCCCGGACGAGCGCGTGCGAGCGGGCCATCAGCGGCTCACCACTCGCGGAGCCCGCGACCGGCGGCCGAGGTCGCGCAGCACCAGGTCGAGGGTGCCCGGTCCGGCCCAGGGCACGATGGGGACCCCGGCCTCGCGGGCGCGGAGCATCTCGCGTTCGCGCTCCATGAGGCGGATCCGCCACGCGAGCCCGGCGGCTTGGGGTCGGCCGGACCCCACCAGCTCGGCGAGTCGCTCGGGGGCGAGGGTGCGCGCGGCGAGCGACGGGGGAGGGTGTCGACCGCCACCACCGAGATGCCGCGGCGAGACAGTGACACGGCGTGTGCGAGGACCTCGGGCGAGATGGCGGGGGTCAGCACGACGGCCAGCGTCCCCGCCCCGACCGGGTGGCGCAGCTGCGAGCGCAGCCGCTTCTCGTCGCTCACCGTGCTGTCAGCCACCTGCACCCGCGCCAGGACGTCGAGCAGCCGCCTCAGGTGACCGCTCCCGGCGGCAGCGGTGACGCGCGGCAGGTCCCGCGCGCCCAGGACCAGCAGGCCGACCCGGTCACCCGTTCGCAGGTAGTGCTCGGCGAGCGCTCCGGCGGCGCGCACCGCGTTGTCGAGGCTGCTGCTGGCGCCGCCGATGCCCTCGCTGGCACCGAGGTCGTGGGTGGCGTCGAGGAGCAGCAGGATCTCGGTGTCCTGGTCGGCGTGCGTGGCGGTGACGTGCAGCTCGCCCGTGCGCACCGACACCGGCCAGTGCACCCGCCGCAGCCGGTCGCCGTACCGGAACGGGCGAATCTGCGCCAGCTCGCCGCCGTCACCGTGGTGCGCCGACCTGCTCCGACCGACGAGCCCGTCCGGCCTGGGGACGGGAACCCGCGCCGAGAACGTGTCCGGCAACGGCACCGTGGGCAGCGGTGCCGCCCGCACCAGCTCCGGCTCCCACGCGTACGCCCCGAACGCCCCCGTCAGGGCCACCGTGGCCGGACCCAGCGGCCGGTTCCCCCACCGCATGCTCTGGCACACCACGTCGACCCGCGTCGTCGGCGCCGCGCGGGTGAGGGCCACGCTCACCGCCCGGTATGCCGGGGTGTACCGGGTGTAGGGCGTGGCGAGCAGGTGGACGGCCAGCTCCTCCCGCGCCGGGGACGGGCTTGACGGTGGTCGTCCACGCGGTGGCCTGGCCCTCCCGGAGCACGGGGTGCCGTGGCCCGGCGTGGACGACGGGCACGACAGTCGGCCGGGTGACGGTCGCCCACAGGGCCACGATGAGCAGGGGCGCTCCGAGGACGAGCGCGTCGGGTCGTCGCAGGAGGACGGCAGCGCCCACCAGGACCAGACCCAGCAGCAGCGCCCGCACCTGGGCTCGGGTCACCCGCCACCGGGCGGCCAGTCGGGCTCCCGGTGGGGCGGTCTGGTCGTCCGGCGTCGTCACGGGCGTTCGAAGCCGGTCCGGCCGGTGTCGACCGCCCCAGGCGCGGCCACCGAGGTGAGGATGCTGTCGACGACGCTGGCCGCCGAGACATCGTTCATCCACAGCTCGGGGCGCACCGTCACCCGGTGGTCGAGGGCCGCGTGGGCGACGGCCTTGACGTCCTCGGGGGTGACGTAGTCGCGGCCGTGCACCACGGCATACGCGCGGGCGGTGAGGAGCAGCGCCAGCGAGCCGCGAGGGGAGGCACCCATGAGCAAGCTCTGATGACGCCGCGTCTCCGCGACGAGGCGCACGCAGTACTGACCGACGCTCTGGTCGACGGTCACGGTCTCCACGGCTCGCTGCATCTCCAGCAGTCCCGCCGCATCGGTCACGCGGTCGACCTCCTGCGCCTCCTGACCGCGGTCCATCCGGCGCTCGAGCACCTCCCACTCCTCCTGGGCGGTCGGGTAGCCGAAGCTGACCCGCAGCAGGAACCGGTCGAGCTGGGCCTCGGGCAGGGGGTAGGTGCCCTCGTACTCGACCGGGTTGGCGGTGGCGAGCACGTGGAAGGGCTTGGGCAGCACGAAGGTCTCACCCTCGACCGTCGCCTGCCCCTCCTGCATCGCCTCGAGCAGGGCCGACTGGGTCTTGGGCGGCGTGCGGTTGATCTCGTCGGCCAGGAGCAGCCCGGTGAACAGCGGTCCCTTGCGGAAGGTGAACTCGTGGTTGCGCTGGTCGTAGAGGAACGAGCCGGTGAGGTCGCTCGGCAGCAGGTCGGGGGTGAACTGGGCGCGGGCGAAGTCCAGCCCGAGGGCCTGGGCGAACGAGCGCGCCGCCAGGGTCTTGCCAAGCCCGGGGAAGTCCTCCATGAGCACGTGGCCACCGGCGAGCACACCGCAGAGCACGAGCTCGAGGCTGTGGCGCTTGCCCACGACGGCGCGCTCGACCTCGCCCAGGATCGCCGACGCGCGGTCGGTGACGAGGTCGAGGCTCAGGTTGGTCTGGGTCACTACAGCTCCTCCAGGGTGGTGATGAACGTCGCGAGCCGGTCGGCGGTCAGCCGGGTCGTCGCGGGATCGGTGAGGTATGCCGCCAGATCGGCACCGAGGGCCGCTCCGGCGCCGGGGTCGCCGAGAACCAGGCCGCGGCGGTCTCGCAGGCGTTCGCGGGCCAGGCCTGCGAGCGTCTCGTGCACGCGTCGGCCCGCCGTGTCGTCGCCGCCGACAGCGGCGTCGATGCGCTGGGCCAGGCCCGCGATCCGGGCATCGGCCCCGCGCGGCGTCCGCGGTTCGGCAGTCGGGTCGGACCACTCGGTGGCGTGCTGGTGCTGCCAGAGCGAGGCGGCGAGGACGGCGACGGCGGCGACCAGGCCCGCGCTGGCGAACAGGAGCCCCACGTCGTGGAGCGCGGGCACCGTCACCGCGACCGCGCCGACCGCGACGGCGACGGTCAGGGCCGCCATGACCTGCTGGCCGGGCGCCAGCCGTTGGAGCCGGGCGATCACCGGGCGCTCCGGACGTCGGCGCCGCGCGCGGCGCCCGCGCGGACGAGGTCCGTCTGCACCTGCTGCAGGGCGTCACGGGCGGCCGTGCGCAGATCCTCGCCGATCTCGTGCCGGGAGAACCGCGCCTCGCGGTAGAGGGCCGCCAGCCGGTCGAGCGGCTCGGCGGCGACGGCACAGCTGCGCAGCACCGCCGTGACCAGCTCGGCGGACGTGCGCGCCCGGTCGTCGTGCACGCCGGCCCTCTTCACGGCATCCTCCAGCGAGACCCAGGCGGCGACGACCGCGTTCGCGGGGGTGCCGTGGGCCAGCAGCTCCTCGCTCTCGCGCGTGAGGCCGAGCAGCACGTCCGGGAGCATCGCCGTGCCCACGTCGCTGCCGACGGCCTGCGCTCGACCGCCCCACCGGTTCGCGACAGCTCGGGCCACCGCCACGAGGACGGCCAGGGCGACCAGCACGAGGAGGACCTCCATCGCGCCATTGATGATGCTCACCAGCAGGGGATCGGACACCCGCGCCTCGACGGGCTGACCACCGAGGTTTCGGGTGCCCTTCACCGACCCCGCGCCGTAGACCTCGCCCGGAGCGCTGCTCGGGTGGCGGCTCAGGGCCTGTCGGGCGAAGATGCCGACCGGTCCGGCGGCGCAGACCCAGGCGGCGAGCAGCAGGACGATCGCAGACCCGGCCACCATCGACCGGCCGCTGGACCGAGGTGCTGCCCTTCCTCCCGTCACGGTCCACGACCCTATGCCGCGCCGGCCCCAGCCCGCTGCGGCTCCCGAGAAAACGGGCGAACTTCGTGACCCGCCCGCGATGATGGCGTGTCGATGAGTTCCGCGGCTGGGCCGAGTCTGTCCTGATCGGGCGGGGAGGTGCCTGCTCTGTGCCTACTCTTGGACCGAAGGAGGGCGCGATGACCGAGGTGGCTGAGTTCCCGGCGCTGACCGACACCTACCGCCGCGAGCTCACGGCGCACTGCTACCGCATGACCGGTTCGATCCACGACGCCGAGGACCTCGTCCAGGAGACCTACCTGAGGGCCTGGCGGGGTTATGCCGCGTTCGAGGGCCGTTCGTCGGTGCGCACCTGGCTCTACCGGATCGCCACCAACGTGTGCCTGACCTCGCTGGAGGGCAAGGCACGGCGCCCACTGCCCACCGGTCTCGGCGCGCCTGCCGCGGACCCGGGTGATGTCCTGGCGCAGTCGACCGAGGTCCCCTGGCTGGAGCCCGCCCCCGACCCCCTGGTCGCCGGCGCGACGTCCGACCCGGCGACCATCGTCGCCGAGCGAGACAGCATCCGGCTGGCCTTCGTCGCCGCACTGCAGCACCTGCCGGCCCGGCAGCGGGCGGTGCTGATCCTGCGCGACGTGCTGCGCTGGCGGGCCTCCGAGGTGGCGGCCGCCCTCGAGACCACCGAGCCGGCGGTCAACAGCGCCCTGCAACGGGCCCACGCCCAGCTGGCCAAGGCCGAGCTGACCCAGGACACCGTCGACACCGCCCTGGACCCAGAGCAGCAGGCGATGCTCGACCGCTACGTCCAGGCGTTCTGGGACAAGGACATCGACGCCATCGTCGGCATGCTCACCCATGACGCGGTCTGGGAGATGCCGCCCTACACCGGCTGGTACCGCGGCGCCGCGGACATCGGTCGCCTCATCGACACCCAGTGCCCGGGCGGGGTCCATGAGATGCCGATGGTGGCCACCGGGGCCAACGGCCAGCCGGCGTTCGGCCTCTACCTGCGCCAACCGGACGGCAGCTTCGCGCCGTTCCAGCTCCAGGTGCTCACGCTCGCCGGCGGCCGGGTCTGTCACGTCGCCGCGTTCTTCGAGCCGGCGCTGTTCGCCACCTTCGGCCTTCCCGTCGCGCTCCCGGCGGACCACCGCGTGCCTGCGTGAGGCCACCGGTGCCCTCCGTGCCGGACTGCGCGCCGCCGGGCGCGGTGGAGCTGCTCGAGCGGGCCGTCGCCTATGCCCAGTCAAACCTCCGGCTGGTCACCGCCGACGACCTCGAACGACCTACCCCATGCACCCGATGGCGGCTGGGTGAGCTGCTGTGGCACCTCGACGACTCGCTGGCCGCGATGGGTGAGGCCGCCCAGACGTCGAGCCTCACGCTCGTGCCGACCCTGGCGCCGGTGGCCGGCCTCGACTTGGTCGAGAGCATCGGCCAGCGCACCCGGGGCCTGCTCGGTCACTGGCACCCTCCACGCGGCGGGGGCGTCGCCATGGGACTGCGGCACCTTCCGCGCGAGGTCGTCGGCGCCGTGGGTGCGCTGGAGATCACCCTCCATGCGTGGGACGTCGGTCAGGCGCTCGGGTCGCGAAGGCCGATTCCCCCGGGGTTGGCCGCCGACCTCTGGCCGGTGGCTCGCCGGCACATCACCGCGGCCGACCGCCCACGCCGTTTCGCATCGGCCCTCACGGTGCAGGCGGGCGCCGGCCCGGCCGACCGCCTGCTGGCCCACGCCGGACGGCACGGTTGAGACCCGTCGCCCGGATCACACCCGTCCGTGCGGTCGACCGGTGGACGCTGGTCGGGCCAACGGACAGGATGGCTGCATGACGTACGGGTTCCGGCTGGCCAATGGCGACATCGGGCCCGTCCAGCAGAGCCCGGTGACCTGCGGTTCGGCCTGCCTCACCGTGGCGCGGATGCTCGTCAACCCCGCCTTCGCCCGGTGGATCACCCGGGGCGAGGGGCCGCGCCTCGACGCTCCTGCGGGGGCGACCGAGCAGGAGCGGTTCGCGGCATACGAACGCGTCGTGATGCGTCGGACGAACCGGCTGTATGCCGGCGGCGGGCGCCTCAACGTGCCCTGGCCACGCGCCCTGGGCACGCCACCGTGGGGGCCCGCAAGGAGCTCGAGTTCGGGGCCTCCCGCCGGGGCACGCAGTACGAGCTGCGCCTGGTGCGCCAGCTCACCAAGGGCGGCCTGCGCGCGGCCTACGCCCACCTGCTCGACGTCGTCGGTGACGGCGAGCCGGCGCTGCTCTACCTGGGCAACGCTGTGCTGCCGCGCCACGTCACCCTCGTGCTGCCGGGCGACGGGGACCGTGTCCTCGACGTCTACGACCCCGCGACCGGCCACGTCACCCGGCTGGACCAGGGCCACTTCGCCAGCCGGGAGCTGCGGATCGCGGGCTGGGACGTACCCTGGCTGACCGTGCAGCCCGACGGGGCCCGCCGGGTTCAGGCCTTCGGCTTCTCGACGGGGATGAGCTCGGCGTCACGCACCTCGGGGGTCTCGGCCTCGGCGTAGGTCACCGTGCCGGTGATGCGGCCGGTCGCGCGCAGGTCGGCCTCGGCCACCCGGACGCGTTCGGTCCATGCGGCCGGACCAGCCAACACGACCGCCGCGACCTCGGCACGCATGCCGACCTTGGCCTCGGACTTGGTCTTGCGCACCCCGGCGAGGGCCTCGCCGACGGCCCCGAGCAGCGCCGCGTCGGCTCCCTCGCCCGCCGCGAGCTCCGCAGCCGTCGGCCACGCCGCGTGGTGGACCGAGCCCTCTCGCCACCACGACCAGACCTCTTCGGTGACATAGGGGAGCAGCGGCGCGAACAGGCGCAGCAGCACGTCCAGGGCCAGCCGCAGCGCGGCGCGGGCGGACTGGGCCTGCGCCTCGCCCTGGCCACCGTAGGCGCGGTCCTTGACGAGCTCGAGGTAGTCGTCGCAGAACGTCCAGAAGAAGGTCTCGGTCACCTCTAGGCAGCGGGTGTGGTCCCAGCCCTCGAAACCAGCCGTGGCCGCCTCGACCACCCCGGCGAGCGACGCGAGCATCGCGCGGTCCAGCGGGTTGGTCACCGCCGCGGACAGGTCGCCGTCGACCTCGCCGCTGGAGAGAGCGAACTTGGAGGCGTTGAGGATCTTGATGGCCAGCCGGCGCCCGACCTTCATCTGCCCGGTGTCGTATGCCGCGTCCGCGCCGAGGCGTCCGCTGGCGGCCCAGTACCGCACCGCGTCGGCACAGTGCTCGCGGACGACGTCCTCAGGGGTGACGACGTTGCCCTTGGACTTGCTCATCTTCTTGCGGTCGGGGTCGAGGATCCACCCGGAGAGGGCGGCGTGCCGCCACGGCACGGTGTCGAACTCGAAGTGCGCCCGCACGATCGTCGAGAAGAGCCAGGTGCGGATGATGTCGTGGCCCTGAGGGCGCACGTCCATCGGGAACACGGCGTCGAACAGCTCGGGGTCGCCACGCCAGCCACCCGCGATCTCGGGCGAGAGGGACGAGGTGGCCCAGGTGTCCATGATGTCGGGGTCGCCGACGAAGCCACCGGCCTGACCTCGCTGTGACTCGTCGTAGCCGTCGGGTGCCTGGGCGGCGGGGTCGACCGGCAGCTGGTCCTCGGTGGGCACCAGGGGCTTGTCGTAGACCGGGTCGCCCTGGTCGTCGAGGGGGTACCAGACGGGGATCGGCACGCCGAAGAAGCGCTGGCGCGAGACCAGCCAGTCCCCGTTGAGCCCGCTGACCCAGTTCTCGTAGCGCGACCGCATGAACGCCGGGTGGAACTCGACCTGGCGGCCGCGCTCGATGAGCTCGGCGTTGAGGTCGGCGTCCCGGCCGCCGTTGCGGATGTACCACTGGCGCGAGGTGACGATCTCGAGGGGCTTCTCGCCACGCTCGTAGAAGTTGGCCTTGCGCTGGGTCGGCTGCGGCTCGCCGTCGAGGTCGCCGGACTCCCGCAGGGCGGCCACCACCGCCTCGCGGGCACTGAAGGTCGTCTTGCCGGCGAGCTCCTGGTCGAAGAGGCGCTGCCCGGCCCCGGAGTGGATCCAGGCGGGCACCTCGGCCTGGATGCGGCCGCTGCGGGTGATGACCGAGCGCACCGGCAGCTGCAGCTCGCGCCACCAGAGGACATCGGTGAGGTCACCGAAGGTGCAGCACATCGCGATGCCCGCGCCCTTGTCGGGCTCGGCGGCCGGGTGCGCGAGGACGGGGATCTCGACGCCGAACAGGGGCGAGCGGACCGTCGTGCCGAACAGGGCGGCATACCGCTCGTCGTCGGGGTGGGCGATGAGCGCCACCACGGCCGGGATGAGCTCGGGGCGGGTGGTCTCGATGAACACCGGCTCACCGCCATCGGGGCGGTGGAAGGCGACCCGGTGGTAGGCGCCGGGGTAGTCGCGCGCCTCGAGCTCGGCCTGCGCGACGGCGGTCTGGAAGGTGACGTCCCACAGGCCCGGGGCCTCGGACTGGTAGGCCTCGCCACGGGCCAGGTTGCGCAGGAAGGCCTGCTGGGCGGTGGCCCGGGAGTGGTCGTCGATGGTGCGGTAGCTGATGCCCCAGTCGAACGAGAAGCCCATCCGGCGGAACAGCGACTCGAACGCCTTCTCGTCCTCGACGGTCAGCTCGTCGCACAGCTCGATGAAGTTCGCGCGGGAGATCGGCTGCTGGTCGGCGGCCTTGAGGCTCTTGACGTCGCCCCGATGGGGGGCTGGAAGCTGGGGTCGTAGGGGAGCGACGCGTCGCCGCGCACCCCGTAGAAGTTCTGGACGCGCTTCTCGGTGGGCAGGCCGTTGTCGTCCCAGCCGATCGGGTAGAACACCTCGAAGCCGGCCATCCGCTTGTAGCGCGCCATGCAGTCGGTGTGCGTGTAGGAGAAGACGTGCCCCATGTGCAGCGACCCCGAGGCCGTGGGCGGGGGAGTGTCAATCGAGAACACGGCCTCCCGGCCGCGCTCACGGGCCGCTGCGCGGTCGAAGGTGTAGGTGCCCTGCTCCCGCCACGCGTGCGACCAGGTGTCCTCGAGCCCGTCGATCGAGGGCCGTTCGGGGATCGTGGCGGCGCGCGGGCGAGCGGGTGCGTCGGTCATGCCGTGAATCTTCCCATCCCGGGAGCGGTGCCCTCCAACCGGTTGTCCACCCGTCGGTTCGGCGATCTGCTCAGGCCGTCCGTTCAGGATCGCCCCCTAGGCTGAGGTCATGGAACCCGTGTACACCCCAGTCATCGGGTTCGCCCGCCTGCTGTTCGCCGCCCAGGGCCTGAAGATGACCCTCAGTGGCCTCGAGAACGTGCCGCGCACCGGGGGTGCGGTGATGGCGGTCAACCACACCGGCTACTTCGACTTCACGTATGCCGGGCTGGCCGGGGTCAAGGCCGGTCGCCTGGTGCGGTTCATGGCCAAGAAGTCGATCTGGTCCAACCCCGTGGCCCGACCGCTGATGACCGGCATGCATCACATTCCCGTCGACCGGGGGGCGGGCTTGGAGTCCTTCGGGCTGGCGCTCGCCGCGCTGCGCGCAGGTGAGATCGTCGGCGTCTTCCCCGAGGCCACCATCTCGCGGTCCTTCGAGCTCAAGGCGTTCAAGTCCGGGGTGGTGCGTCTCGCCCAGGAGGCAGGCGTCCCCGTGCTGCCGACGACGATCTGGGGCTCGCAACGCGTCTGGACCAAGGGCCACCCGCGCCGCATGGGCCGACACGGCATCCCCCTGCTCATCACCGTGGGGGAGCCCATCGTCGTAGGCCCCGACGAGGACCCCACCGAGGCGACCGAGCGCATCCGGACGGCGATGGCGGCCCAGCTGCACGCCGACCAGGAGCGCTACCCGGCCTGGCCGGACGCCGAGCGCGACCTGCTGCCCGCCCGGCTCGGCGGTTCGGCTCCCACGCTCGAGGAGGCCGACGCACTGGATGCCTCCGAGGGACGCCGGCGCGCGCAGGCCTGAGGCTCAGACGGCGTGGCCGAGGTGGGCCATGGCCTGCCGCAGCAACGCGCCGTGGCCGCCGTCCATCTCGCGCAGCAGGGCCGGGTCGCTGGCCTCCTGCGGGGTCAGCCAGGCCAGGTCGAGCGCGTCCTGCTGCGGCTGGCAGTCACCCGCGACGGGCACCACGAAGGCCAGCGCGACGGCGTGCTGACGAGGGTCGTGGTACGGCGTCACCCCGGGGGTGGGGAAGTACTCGGCGACCGTGAACGGCTGGGGGCTGGCCGGCACCTGGGGCAGGCACATCGGCCCGAGGTCCTTCTCGAGGTGCCGGATCACGGCGTCGCGCACTCGCTCGTGGTAGAGCACCCGGCCCGACACGAGCTCGCGGTTGATGGCGCCGTCGGACGCCCGCAGGAGCAACCCGACGGTCGTGACAGCGCCCCGCTCGTCGACCCGGACGGGGACGGCGTCGACATAGAGGATCGGGAGTCGCTCACGGGCGGCATCGAGCTCCTCGCGCGTCAGCCAGGACTCACTGCGTTCCAGATCGAGCGGGGTCATGCGTCCGTTCTACCAGTAGACCCGACCCGGGTTGAGGATGCCCTGCGGGTCGAAGACCGCCTTGAGCGCCCGCTGTCGGGCGATGGATGCCGCACCCACTTCGTCGGGCAGCCAGCGTGACTTGAGCGAGCCGACGCCGTGCTCGCCCGTGATCGTGCCTCCCATCGCGAGAGCCACCGCGACGAGCTCGGCGAACGCCGCCTCGGCGCGCTCGCGACTGCCGGGTTCGCGCGGGTCGAAGAACAGCGACGGGTGCAGGTTCCCGTCGCCGCCGTGGCCCGACATGGTGATCTCCACCCCGGTCCGGGCCGAGATGTCGCCGCCCGCGGCGATGAGCGCGGTCAGCTGCCCGACCGGCACGCAGACGTCCTCGATGAAGTGCGGGCCCTTGGCCACGAGCGCGTGGTGCAGCGCCCGGCGCCCGGCGAGCAGCGCCTCGCTCTCCTGGGGGTCGTCGGCGACCGCCACGTCGGTCGCACCGGCCTCGGTGAGCAGCGCGGCATACCGGTGGGCGTCCTGCGCCGTGTGCCCCGGCCGGTCGGACTGGACGATCAGGGCCGCCGCGCAGTCCACCGGGAAACCGAAGTCGGCGATCGCCTGGACCGCCGCGATGGTGGGACCGTCGAGGAGCTCGAGCAGGCTCGGGCGGTGGCGCTCGAGGCGCAGCGCGACGATGCCGCGGCTCGCAGCGTCGAGGGAGTCGAAGGTCGCCAGCGCGGTGAGCGCGGGGTCGGGCGCCGGCACGAGCCGGACGGTCACCTCGGTGACGACCCCGAGCGTGCCCTCGGACCCCACGAAGAGGCCGGTGAGGTCGAGCCCGGCGACGCCCTTGGCCGTGCGGTGGCCCGTGCGGATGACCTCGCCACCGGGCAGCACCACCTGCAGCGCCTTGACGTAGTCGGCGGTGACCCCGTACTTGACGCAACACAGGCCACCCGCGTTGGTCGCGACGTTGCCGCCGATCGTGCAGAAGCCCGAGGACGCGGGATCCGGGGGGTAGAACAGCCCGGCCTCGGCGGCAGCGGCCTTGAGGTCCGCGGTGACGGGCCCCGGCCCACAGACGGCGAGGGACTCGAGCGGGTCGACCTCGACGATGCTGTCCAGGCCCTCGAGGTTGAGCACGACCCCTCCCTCGAGCGCGACCGAGCCGCCCGCGAGGCCGCTGCGGGCGCCCTGGGGCACCACCGGGGTGCGCGTCTCCTGGGCCCAGCGCAGCACCTCGACGACGTCGTCGAGGTCCCGGGCGCGCACCACCTCGAAGTGCTCGGGTGCGGTCGCGCCCAGGGACTCGTCCACGGCATACCGGGCCAGCACGTCGGGGTCGCTGACCGTGCGGGAGGCCAGGCTGGACGGAAACGTGGTCACCTTCCCACCCTAGGCGCCGCTAGACTGGCGCCACAGGCGTCGACCCGGCCATCACCGGCGAGCCTCCGGAAGAACGGGCCACGTTCGCGCGGCCTCACTAGAACCGGACGGGTGGGTCCGTCATCTCCCAGGGCAAGAGCGGTCGTATGCCGCGGCACCCCCGGGTGCGCGACTGCGACAAGCGAGGTGGCACCGCGGTGGCGCCGGGAGGTCCCGGCGACGTCGTCCTCGCGTGAGTGCACGCGAGTGATGTGAGGACTGCCGACACCATGACCTATCCCAAGGTCTCCAGCGACACTGCTCCGAGCGACGTTTCGGGCGCTGCCTTCGGCGTGCCCGCGTCACCGAGGTTCCCCGAGATCGAGGAGCGGATCCTGCGGTACTGGGACGAGGACGGCACCTTCCTCGCGTCGGTGGAGAACCGGCCGAGCGGCGTGGACGGCGAGAACGAGTTCGTCTTCTACGACGGGCCGCCGTTCGCCAACGGCCTGCCGCACTACGGCCACCTGCTCACCGGCTACGTCAAGGACCTCATCCCGCGCTACCAGACGATGCGCGGACGCCGGGTCGAACGGCGGTTCGGGTGGGACACCCACGGGCTGCCCGCCGAGCTCGAGGCGATGAGCCAGCTCGGCATCAAGACCAAGGACGAGATCCTCGAGCTCGGCATCGAGGAGTTCAACGCCAAGTGCCGCGAGTCGGTGCTGAAGTACACCGACGAGTGGCGCGAGTACGTCACGCGGCAGGCGCGGTGGGTCGACTTCGACCACGACTACAAGACGCTCAACCCGGACTACATGGAGAGCGTCATCTGGGCGTTCAAGTCGTTGTACGACAAGGGGTACGTCTACGAGGGCTTCCGCGTGCTGCCCTACTGCTGGAACGACCAGACGCCGCTGTCGAACCACGAGCTGCGGATGGACGACGACGTCTACCAGATGCGCCAGGACCCGGCGGTGACGGTGGGCGTACGGCTGTCGACCGGTGAGCTGGCCCTGGTGTGGACGACCACGCCGTGGACCCTGCCGTCGAACCTCGCGGTCATGGTGCACCCCGACATCGACTACGTCGTCGTCGAGACCTCCGTGCCCACCGGGGCCTCGGAACGCTATGTGATCGGGGCCGAGCGGCTGGCGTCGTACGCGCGCGACCTCTTCGGCGACCCCCAGGCAGACGTCGACTCGTTCGTCGTGGAGCGGCTCACGGGCCGCGACCTGCTCGGGCGTTCGTACACGCCTCCTTTCCGGTACTACGAGGGCCACGAGAACGCCCACCGCGTCGTCGAGGCGGACTTCGTCACGACCTCCGACGGCACCGGGCTCGTCCACAGTGCCGGGGCGTTCGGTGAGGACGACAAGATCGTCACCGACCGTGAGGGCATCGAGCCGGTCATGCCCGTGGGCCCTGACGGGAAGTTCACCTTCCCGGTCACGGAGTACGAGGGCCTGCTCGTCTTCGACGCCAACCTGCCGATCATCGACGACCTCAAGGCCGCCACCCGTGGTGAGCAGTCCCACGGCGCGGTCACCGAGGGCACGGTGCTGCTGCGCCGCGAGACCTACGACCACTCCTACCCGCACTGCTGGCGCTGCCGTCAGCCGTTGATCTACAAGGCGGTCTCGAGCTGGTTCGTCGAGGTCACGAAGTTCAAGGACCGCATGGTCGAGCTCAACGAGCAGATCCAGTGGGTGCCGGAGCACATCAAGCACGGCCAGTTCGGCAAGTGGCTCGAGAACGCCCGCGACTGGTCGATCTCGCGAAACCGGTTCTGGGGCAGCCCGATCCCGGTGTGGAAGTCGGACAACCCGGAGTACCCGCGGATCGACGTCTACGGCTCGTTCGCCGAGCTGGAACGCGACTTCGGCCAGCAGGTCGACGACCTGCACCGGCCCTTCATCGACCGGCTGACGCGGCCCAACCCCGACGACCCGACCGGCCAGTCGACCATGCGCCGCGTCGAGGACGTCATGGACGTCTGGTTCGACTCGGGCTCGATGTCGTTCGCGCAGGTGCACTACCCGTTCGAGAGCGCCGACTGGTTCGAGCACCACTTCCCGGGCGACTTCATCGTCGAGTACATCGGCCAGACGCGCGGCTGGTTCTACACCCTGCACGTCCTCGCGACGGCGCTGTTCGACCGCCCCGCATTCTCGGCGTGCGTCTCCCACGGGATCGTGCTCGGCTCCGACGGGCAGAAGATGTCCAAGTCGCTGCGCAACTACCCCGACGTGCGGGACGTCTTCAACCGCGACGGGGCCGATGCGATGCGCTGGTTCCTCATGTCGAGCCCGATCCTGCGCGGTGGCAACCTCGTCGTCACCGAGCAGGGGGATCCGCGACGGCGTGCGCCAGGTCATCATCCCGCTGTGGAACACGTGGTACTTCTTCTCGTTGTACGCCAACGCCGCTGGCTACGAGGCGAAATGGTCGACGGCATCCCGGGACCCGCTCGACCGCTACCTGCTGGCCAAGCTGGGCCAGTTCATCACGACGATGCAGGACCAGCTCGACGACTTCGAGGTGGCGAGCGCGTGCGAGACCACGCGGGGCTTCCTGGATGTGCTCACCAACTGGTACGTGCGCCGCTCGCGCGAGCGGTTCTGGGACACCGGTGACGGCGTGGGCGCGGAGCAGGCCTTCGACACCCTGTACACCGCGCTCGAGGTGGTCTGCCGGGTCACGGCGCCGCTGCTGCCGCTCGTCACCGAGGAGATCTGGCGCGGGCTGACCGGCAGCCGCTCGGTGCACCTCGCCGACTGGCCCGACGCCTCCGACCTGCCCAGCGACGACGCGCTCGTGGCCGGCATGGACCGTGCCCGCGAGGTGTGCTCGGCGGCATCCTCACTGCGCAAGGCGAACGGCCTCCGGGTGCGGCTGCCCCTGCAGGACCTCACCGTCGTCACGGCGGACGCGGCGTCGCTCAAGGACTTCGGCGCGATCGTGGCCGACGAGGTCAACGTGCGCACCGTGACCCTGCGCGACATCACCGAGGCGAGCGAGGCCGACTTCGGGGTCTCCCAGCGCCTCACCGTGAACGCCCGCGTCGCTGGTCCGCGCCTGGGCCGCGACGTGCAGCAGGCCATCAAGGGCAGCAAGTCCGGTGACTGGTCGGTGGCGGCGGACGGCACCGTCACCTCCGGCGGACTCGAGCTCGTGCCGGGGGAGTACGCCCTCGAGACGGTGGTGGACTCCGAGCAGCAGGGCGGCTCCAGGGCGACGGCCATGCTCCCCGGCGGCGGGTTCGTCGTGCTCGACACCGAGGTCACGCCCGAGCTCGCTCAGGAGGGGCTGGCCCGCGACATCGTCCGGGCCGTGCAGCAGGCGAGGCGCGACGCAGGGCTCGACGTGTCCGACCGGATCTCGCTGACCGTCACCGGCTCGCAGGCGGTCTGGGAGGCGACGGTCGCCCACCAGGCGCTCATCGTCGAGGAGACGCTGGCGACCCAGTTCGGGTCGGCCCCCCAGCTCGAGGCGCTTCCGCAGCGCTCCGATGTCGCCGAGGCGACCGTCGGCGATGGCGAACTGGTGCGGATCAAGGTGATGCGGCGCTGACCGGACCGCTGTCTGTCCGACCGGTTGACCGGTCGTGGGCAGGGTCGTCCGGGTGATCACACGGAAGGTCCTGCCCACGAGGCCGCCGACGGGGTAGGGCCGTCGCGTGGTGGATGATGGACGCCATGCCCCCCGCACCCGACGCCGCTCAGCGCGAGGCCGCGCGCACCCTCGAGGTCCTCAAGCGGATGCGCCTGGCCGAGGAAGCCATCCTGGCTCGTGCTCCTGAGCACGACCTGCAGCCGAGCCTCGACCGCATCCAGGCCGTCATGGAGCTGCTCGGCGACCCGCAGCGCACCTTCCCCGTCATCCACCTCACGGGCACCAACGGCAAGACGTCGACGACCCGCATCATCGACTCGCTCCTGCGCGAGCTGGGGCTCAAGACCGGGCGGTTCACCTCGCCGCACCTGCACAGCATGCGCGAGCGGATCGCGCTGTCCGGCGTGTCGATCAGTGCCGAGCAGTTCCTCGACGCCTACGACGAGGTGCTGCCCTTCGTGGAGATGGTCGATGCCAGGTCGGTGGCCGAGGGCGGGCCCCTCATGACCTACTTCGAGGTGCTCGTCGCCATCGCGTATGCCGCGTTCGCGGACGCCCCGGTCGACGTCGCCGTGGTGGAGGTCGGGCTCGGTGGCAGCTGGGATGCCACCAACGTCGCGGACGGGTCGGTCGCCGTGGTAACCCCGATCGCGCTGGACCACCAGCACTTCCTCGGCCACGACGTCGAGTCGATCGCGACCGAGAAGTCGGGGATCATCAAGCCCGACTCCCTCGTGGTGGCGGGCATCCAGGAGCCCGAGGTCGCCCAGATCCTCGCTGAGCGGGCCGGTGAGGTCGGCGCGCGGATCGCCTTTGAGGACACCGAGTTCGGGCTGCTGACCCGTGAGGTGGCGGTCGGTGGCCAGCAGCTCTCGGTCCGGGGGCTGGCGGGGGAGTACGACGAGCTGATGCTGCCGCTGCACGGCGCGCACCAGGCACACAACACGGTGCTGGCGCTCGCGGCGGTGGAGGCATTCCTCGGCGGTGGCGAGCAGCGCCTCGACCCTGACCTCGTGCGGGCGGGTCTGGCGACGGCGGCATCGCCTGGCCGACTCGAGGTCGTGCGCCGCTCACCAACGGTCCTGGTCGATGCGGCTCACAACCCGGCGGGGGCCCTCGCTCTGCGCGACGCGCTCGAGGACTCCTTCACCTTCGCCCGGATCATCGGCGTCATCGCGATCCTCAAGGACAAGGACGCCACGGAGATGCTGGAGATCCTCGAGCCCGTCCTCGACCACGTCGTGGTGTCGCGCACCACGTCGCCGCGCGCGATGCGACCCGAGGAGCTGGGCGACCTGGCCATCGAGATCTTTGGCGAGGACCGGGTCACCGTGGTGGCAGACCTGCCCGACGCGCTCGACGTGGCCGCCGGGCTCGCCGACGAGGGCGGCCTCGGCGGGGGCGTGCTCGCCACCGGGTCCGTCACCACCGCCGCCGAGGTCAGGATGCTGCTCGGCGTCAGCGAGGTCTAGCGCTTGCCCATCTGGCCGATGTCGAGGTGGCTGCTCTTGGCCTCGGTCTTGGCGTTCTTGTCGGCGCGCTTTTCCTTGATGGTCTTGCCGGCCTTCTTGGACAGGTGTTGCCGGGGTGATTTGTCCGTCATGGCTGATTCCCTTGGTCGGAAGCCTGGATGGCTCCGTACCCGACGGTACTCCTGCTGCGGCACGGCATACGCTCGCTTCCATGGTTGGGCAGACGAGGCGTTCGGGACGATGAGGGGCGTGGTGTTCTACGGCGCGCTCGGCAAGTTCACCTGGCGGATGCTCGCCACGGTGCTCGCCGGACAAGGGGTCGTCGTGTTCCTCGGAGCCCTGGTCGCCCGCGGTCTGGCCAGCGCCAACGGTGACCAGCGCGGCAACGCGTGGTTGTGGGTGGGCGTCGGGCTGGCGGTGCTGTGCGTCGCCGCGGCCGGGCTGATGCGCCGGCCCTGGGGGGTCACCCTCGGCTGGGTGATCCAGGCTGCGACGTTCGCGAGCGCGGTCGTCGTGCCCGCCATGCTCGGGGTGGGCCTGATCTTCCTGGTCCTGTGGGTCGGCTCGCTCGTGCTCTGCCAACGCGTCGAGGACCAGGTGGCTGCGCGTGAGCGGGCCTCGGGCGCTCGGTAGGCTGGCCGGCGTGACGACACAGATCGAGCGTTCCCTGGTCCTGGTCAAGCCCGACGGGTTCTCCCGTGGACTCACCGGGGAGGTGCTGCGCCGCATCGAGGCGAAGGGGTACTCGCTGGTTGCCCTCGCCGTGACCACGCCGACCCGCGAGCAGCTGGCCGAGCACTATGCCGAGCACGAGGGCAAGCCGTTCTACGAGCCTCTCGTCGAGTTCATGTCGAGCGGCCAGGTCGCTGCCGTCGTCATCGAGGGCCACCGCTGCATCGAGGGGTTCCGCGCCCTCGCCGGCGCCACCGACCCGACGGCTGCCCTGCCCGGCACCATCCGGGGCGACCTGGGCCGGGACTGGGGCCTGAAGGTCCAGCAGAACATCGTGCACGGCTCCGACTCGCCAGACTCGGCCAGCCGCGAGATCGCGATCTGGTTCCCCGGGCTGTGAGCCGGCAGTGAGCCGGCCCTGAGCCAGCACTGAGGCTCAGGCGGTCTCGAGGTCGTCGAGCCCGCTGATCACCACTTCGAGGAGCGCGGCGAGGTCGCCGCGCTCCTTCGTCGTCAGGCCGGCCAGCGTGTCGGACTCGACGACGTTCGCCTCGCGCACGGCCGCCTCGAACAGCTCCCAGCCCTTGTCGGTGAGCTCCACGAGCACGCGGGTGCGGTTGCCCGGGTCGGGCGCGCGGCGCACCAGGGCACGCTCGGCCATGCGGTCCAGGCGGTGGGTCATCGAGGACGCTGCCACGTTCGTCACGTCGGCGAGCTTGCTCGGCGTGACGGGCTGGTCCCCGGCCGTCGCGAGGTGGGCGAGCACCGACCACTCGCCGTGGGAGATGTCGAGGTCGGCCAGCTGCCGGTTGTACCACTGGTCGAGCTTGCGCGTGAGGGAGAACACGGCGGTGATGACCCGCTGCACCGACTCCTCGCCACCTGCGGCGACGTAGGCCGCGACCGCGTCCTGGTACTGCTGCTGCGCACTGGGTTTGCGTTTCGCGGCCGACATGCCGTCATCTTCGCATGGTAAGATTTCGAAGTCGAAATATTCGAAACCGAAGAACTGTTGATCTGATCATGCGTGCCCGTCTGCTCATCCTCGCCTCTGCCGTGGCCATGCTCGGCTGGGGCACCGTGCTGCCCTACCAGTACGCCTATGCCGCCTCAACCCGCGGCTGGGGCTCGCTGGTCGCCGCGGCGGCGTCCAGCCTGTTCTCGGTGGGCGCCCTGTTGGCGGCCCCGATCGGCGGGCGGCTGGCGGACCGCGTGTCGCCGGTCGTCGTCGCGGTGGTGGCCAAGGCGGTCGCTGCCGCGGGCGCGGCATCCCTGATCTGGGCGAACGGCCCCGTGGCGTTCCTGGCCGGCATGTTCGTCTTCGGCCTCGGCATCACCGCGGCGGCTCCGGCCCAGTCCGTCCTGGTCCTGCGCTGGGTGGGCGGCTCCGACCGGCGGCGGGTGTTCGCCTGGCAGTTCACCGGTCAGGCCCTCGGCATGGCCGTCGGCGCGTTCGTCGCGGGCTACGTCGTCAACCTGCACCGCCCGAGCGGCATGTGGCCCGCATTCGCCGCCGCGGCGGTGGGGTTCGTGGCCTCCGGTGTCCTGCTCGTCGTGGCCGGCCTGCGTCGGTGGGGTATGCCGGCGGCGGACGACGCCGCGGAGGCCGGCGACCTCGGTGACCTCGCGCCGTCCGGTCGGCTCCAGGCCGCGAGCCCACGGGCCGCGGTCCGGGCGATCTGGTCCGTGCCGGCACTGCGCTGGACCGCGCTGATCACCGTCACGCTGGCGCTCGGCTTCTACGCCCAGTTCGAGTCCGGGCTGCCCGCGTACGCGCTGACGATCCTCGACGTCAAGGAGACGACCATCGGGCTCGCGGCGGCGGTCAACTGCGTGGTCATCATCGTCCTGCAGATGCTCGTCGTGAAGCTCACCGCCCGCCGCAGCGGTGCCACGCTGCTGATGTGGGTCGGCGTGATCTGGACCGCGTCCTGGCTCGTCCTCGCCGCGGCGTCGTTCGCGCCCGAGCTGGCGGCGGTCCTGTTCGTGACGAGCTTCGGCGTGTTCGCGGTCGGCGAGACGATGTACGCCCCCGTGCTCAACCCGCTCACTGCCAGCCTCGCGCCCAGCGGCCTGGTCGGCACCACCCTGGGGCTGTTCACCGCCCTGCAGACGGGCTTCTCCGCGGTCGGACCGCTGGTCGCGGGCGTGATCCTCGGTGCCGGTTTCGGGAGCCTGTTCATCGGGGTGCACGTGCTCATCAGCCTGGTGGCCGTCCTCGCCGCCTGGCGCCTGCGGGTCGCGATGCGGGCCACCCGGTCCTCGGTGCCGAGCCCCGTCGACGCCGCCCTCGCCGCCTGAGGCGAGGATGCGGGACCGGCATACCGACACTCCGCGCGGCAGCCGGGCGAGCGGGCGGCCCGCGCGTAGCATCGCCGACGTGAGCGGCGGTGGGGCACGACGAGGCTGGATGTCACTCGGCAGGGACCTCGCGATCGACCTCGGAACCGCCAACACCCTCGTCTACGAGCGCGGCCGCGGGGTGGTGCTCGACGAGCCCTCGGTGGTGGCCGTCGATGTCGCGACCGGCCGGTTGGTCGCGGCGGGCACCCTCGCCAAGGAGATGCTCGGCCGCACGCCGGGGCACGTGCGGGCGATCCGGCCCCTGCAGGACGGCGTGATCTCGGATGCCGACGTGACCGAGCGGATGCTGCGGTACTTCGTCGACCAGGTACGGCCGTCGCGGCTGGTGCGCCCGCGCATGGTCGTCTGCGTGCCGAGCGAGGTGACCGGCGTCGAGCGGCGGGCCCTCGAGGAGGCCGCGGTGCGGTCCGGCGCGCGGCGGGTCTACGTCATCGAGGAGCCCATGGCAGCGGCGATCGGCGCTGACCTGCCCGTGAACGAGACCGCGGCGTCCATGGTGGTCGACATCGGTGGGGGCACGACCGACGTCGCCGTGATCAGCCTGGGCGGCATCGTCACCTCACGCTCGGTGCGCGTGGGCGGAGACGAGATCGACGACGCCGTGGTCGCCCACGTCAAGACCGAGTACTCCCTGCTCGTCGGCGAACGCAGCGCCGAGGACATCAAGGTCGCCGTCGGCTCGGCCTTCCCGCTGCGCGAGGAGACCAGCACCAGGGTGCGCGGGCGCGACCTGGTCACCGGGTTGCCCAAGACCGTCACCATCTCGAGCCAGGAGGTCCGCCGCGCGATCGAGGGTCCGGTGCTGCAGATCGTCGACCTGGTGCGCGCGACCCTGGACGTCTGTCCACCCGAGCTCGCGGGCGACATCCTCGACCGGGGCATCACCCTGACCGGAGGCGGCGCGCTCCTGCGTGGCCTGGACGAGCGGCTGCGCCACGAGCTGGGCGTCCCCGTGTCCGTGGCCGACGACCCGTTGCGCGCGGTGGTGCGCGGGTCGGGGCGCTGCATCGAGGAGTTCGCCACGCTCGAGCGGGTCCTGGTCGACTCCCGCCGGTTCTGAGCATGCCCCGACCGTCTCGCCGTCACCTGCTCGGCACCCTGCTCGCCGCCACGCTCGTGCTCATGCTTGTCGACCTGGCTGGCGGTCCCGGGCCCGGGGCGCTGCGCGTGGCCGGGGGCGCCGTGTTCGGTCCGCTGGAACGGGTCCTCGCCCCTGGGCGACCGGCTGATGCCGCGCCCCTGAGGTCGGTGGTCGACACCGCGCGGCTCGCGCAGGAGTCGGTTGCCGGGCCCCAGCTCCGTCAGCTCCTCGGAATGCCGGCCATCGCGGGTGGAACGGTGGTCCCGGCTCGCGTCATCGCGGTGGGCCGGCAGGGGGCCTCGGGCCCGGAGCGCGTCACCATCGACGCCGGGTCCCGTGACGGCATCCACCCGGACCTGTGTGTCGTCAGCGCGGCAGGCGTCGTGGGCCGGGTCGTGGCCGTGTCGCCGTGGACCGCCGACGTCCTGCTCGTCGGGAGTGCGGATCTGGTCGTCGGCGTGCGGGTGGGTGCCGCCGGCACCCTCGGCTCGGTGGGAAGCGGGGCCCGTGGCCCGCACCCCCGACCCGCCGGCGAGCTGGGCCTGACCCTCGTGCAACGGGGCACCGTGGCACCGGGCGACGTCGTGACGACCATGGGCAGCGTTGGCGGGGTGCCGTTCCCGCCCGGGCTGCCGGTCGGCACGGTCGCGACGGTGGACGACTCGCCGGGGGACCTCGCTCCGGGCGCGGCCGTGCGCCCGGCTGTGGATGTGACCACACTCGACGTGGTGGGCGTCCTCACGGCGCCCCCTCCGCGGACCCCGCGACCGGCGCTGACGGCCGGCCGGTGAACGTGTCCGTGGTGTCCGTACCCCGTGTCGTCGCCCTGCGCGCCCTGATGCTGCTCGTCGCTGCCCTGCTGAGCGTCACCATCGCGGTCCACACCCCCGACACCGTGCCGGACCTGGTGCTGCCGGTCGTGGTCGCGGGTGCGTTGCTGGGCGGCCCGTCCCGCGGCGGGCTCGTGGGGCTCGGCGCCGGCTGGCTCGTCGACCTGCTGCCACCCGGTCCGTCCGTCCTGGGCACCAGCGCCCTGCTGTATGCCGCGGTCGGCCTGCTCGCCGGCACCGGCCGCCGCGAAGGCCCGACGCCCTGGGGCTGGGTCGCGCTCGTCGGCGCGGCCAGCGCGGTGGCCCTCGGGACCGGTCGGGTGGTGGTCGCCGTCGTGTCGGGCGCGGCCGTCGACCCCACTGCCACGGGGCTGGGGGTCCTGTGGTCGGCAGCGCTGTGCGCCATCGCCGTCCCGCCGCTGGTCTGGGTGGAGCAGTCGGTCGCGGGCCGGAGGCGGCGGTGAGACGCCGGTGAGGCGGACCCACCCGGCCCGCGTGTGGGTGTTGGGTTTCGCCGTCCTCACGCTGATGGGCGTGCTCGTCGGGCGTCTGGGGCAGGTGCAGGTCGGTGACCGCAGTGCGTACCTGCGCGCGGCCCAGACCGTGAACACCCGCACCGTCGTCACGCCCGCGCTGCGCGGTCGGATTCTCGACCGCAACGGGGTCGCCCTGGTCGACAACACCAGCGAGACCGTGGTGACCGTCGACCGCCGGGTCCTCGCGGACTCCGCAGACGGCGGTCGTGGGCTCGTCCGACGCGTGGCTGTGGTCCTCGGGGTTCCGTTCGAGCGCCTCTGGGCACGCACCTTCCTGTGCGGCACTGCCGGGGCGGCGCCGGCGCCGGCCTGCTGGGGTGGTTCGGCCTACCTGCCAGTTCCCCTCCTGTCCGGAGCCGACCCGACCCGGGCGCTCAGCCTCGCCGAGCGTCCCGACCTCTACCCGGGGATCTCCGTGCTCGCGTCTCCCGTGCGCGAGTACCCGCAGCAGGCCACGGTCAACGCCGCGCAGGTGTTGGGCTACCTGGCCCGCTCCACCTCGCAGGACGTCGCCGCATCGCACGGGGCGATCGGGGACCTCGACCTCGTGGGCCGGGCTGGTCTCGAGGAGCAGTACGACGCCCAGCTGCGCGGCACGCCCGGTCGCACCACGGTGGCCGTCGACCCCCGCGGTGTCGTGACCGGGCAGGTCTCGCAGGTCCCTCCCGTCCGGGGGCGCGACCTGGTCACCAACCTCGACGTCCGCGTCCAGGCTGCCGCCGAGGCGGCGCTGCGGCGAGCGGTCACGAGCGCCCGCCACCACGGCTACCCCGCGGACGGCGGCGCGGCCGTCGTCCTGGACACCACGACCGGTGGGGTGCTCGCGGCGGCGAGCTACCCGGCATACGACCCGGATGTGTGGACCGGCGGCATCAGCGAGCAGGCCCTCACCGCGCTGACCGGCCCCGGCGCCGGCACGCCCCTGATCGACCGCGCGACGGCCGCTGTGTACCCACCCGCGTCGACATTCAAGGTCGTGAGCCTGCCTGCCGCAGTGCGGGCGGGGAACTCCCTGAGCGGCGGCTACGACTGCACGGCAAGCTCACGGGTCGGGAACCGCACGTTCGCGAACTACGAGTCGCGGGCGTACGGGCGGATCTCGCTCCTCAAGGCCATCGAGGTCTCGTGCGACACGATCTTCTACGACTTCGCGTACCGCTCGTGGCTGGCGCAGGGCGGGCTCAGCGCGACCTCCGATGCGGGCGACCCGTTCGTCACGACGGCCAAGGCGTTCGGCCTCGGCGCGCCCACCGGCGTCGACCTGCCCGGCGAGCGCTCGGGACGCATCCCGGGCCGCGTGTGGAAGCGGGCGACGTGGAACGACACCCGCGCCCAGACCTGCCACCGGGCCGCAGCCGGCTACCCCGAGGTGGCCCGCACCGACCCCCGCCGCGCGGCATACCTCAAGGGTCTCGCCGTGGAGAACTGCGCGAGCGGGTTCGCGTTCCGGGCTGGCGATGCGGTCAACTTCGCGATCGGGCAGGGCGACATCGGGGTCACCCCGCTGCAGATGGCGCGCCTGTATGCCGCGATCGCCAACGGGGGGACGCTGTGGACGCCGCAGCTCGCGCGCGGGTTCGCGGCTCCCGGGGGTGTGCTGGAGCGCGTCGCACCCGTGCCGGCGGACACCGTGGCCTTCCCTGCCGGCACGCTGCCGTTCCTCCACCAGGCCCTGCAGGGGGTGGTGGCCCGCGGGACGGCGCAGGCCGCGTTCGCCGGCTTCCCCCTGGCGCAGTGGCCGGTGGCGGGCAAGACGGGGACGGCCGAGGCTTTCGGGGCGCGCGACACCGCGTGGTTCGTGTCCTACGCCCCCGCCACCCACCCCAGGTATGCCGTCGCCGTCGTCATCTCCCAGGGCGGGACCGGGGGAGCGGTGGCGGCGCCGGCGGCCCGTCAGATCTACGACGTGCTCCGCACGCTCCGGTAGCGTCGGCGACGGGCGGGCACCGGCGCGGGAGGGGCCGGGCGGCAGTCAGTAGGCTGCCCCCCATGGCTGACTTCGATGTTGTCGTTCTCGGTGCTGGTCCTGGTGGGTATGTCGCGGCAATCCGCGCCTCGCAGCTCGGACTCAAGGCCGCGGTGGTGGAGAGCAAGTACTGGGGTGGCGTCTGCCTCAACGTCGGGTGCATCCCGTCGAAGGCGCTGCTGCGCAACGCCGAGCTCGCCCACATCCTCCAGCACGAGAAGGACAAGTTCGGGATCGAGGGCGACGCCACGATGTCGTTCGGGCCGACCCACGCGCGCTCGCGGTCGGTCTCCGCGGGCATCGTCAAGGGCGTCCACTTCCTCATGAAGAAGAACAAGATCACCGAGATCGACGGCTGGGGCACCCTGACGAGCGCCACCTCGATGGACGTGGCCCTCAACTCCGGCGAGAAGCAGACGGTCACCTTCGACAAGCTCATCATCGCCACGGGGGCGACCACCCGCCTCATCCCGGGCACCTCGCTGTCCGACCGCGTGGTCACCTACGAGGAGCAGATCCTCACCGACCAGCTGCCCGGCTCGATCGTCATCGCCGGGTCGGGTGCCATCGGGGTCGAGTTCGCCTACGTCCTGAAGAACTTCGGTGTCGACGTGACCATCGTCGAGTTCCTCGACCGCATGGTGCCCACCGAGGATGCCGAGGTCTCCAAGGAGCTGCTCAAGCACTACAAGAAGCTCGGCATCACCGTGCTGCTGTCGACCAAGGTCGAGTCCATTGACGACAGCGGCGAGAAGGTCAGGGTCACGGTTTCACCGGCCGCAGGGGGAGACTCCCGGGTCATCGAGACCGACAAGGTGCTGCAGGCCATCGGCTTCGCCCCGCGGCTCGAGGGCTTCGGTCTCGAAGCGCTGGGCGTGGCCACCGAGCGCGGTGCCATCGTCATCGACGACCACTGCCGCACCAACGTCGACAACGTCTACGCGATCGGGGACGTCACCGGCAAGCTCATGCTGGCCCACACCGCTGAGGCCCAGGGCGTGGTGGCTGCCGAGACCATGGCCGGCGCCGACACGATGCCGGTCGAGTACGACTTCATCCCGCGGGCCACCTACTGCCAGCCCCAGATCGCCTCGTTCGGATACTCCGAGGAGCAGGCCAAGGAGAAGGGCTACGACGTCAAGGTCGCCAAGTTCCCGTTCTCCGCCAACGGCAAGGCGATGGGCCTCGGTGACGCGGTCGGCTTCGTCAAGGTGGTCGCTGACGCGAAGCACAACGAGATCCTCGGGGCGCACCTGATCGGCCCGGACGTCACCGAGCTGCTGCCCGCACTGACCCTGGCGCAGAAGTGGGACCTCACCGCCGACGAGGTGGCTCGCAACGTCTTCGCGCACCCCACCCTGTCCGAGGCGGTCAAGGAAGCCGTCGAGGGCATCGCCGGCCACATGATCAACCTCTGAGGGCCGACCGATGTCGCGGGTGTCGCTGCCCATGCACACCGAGCGCCTCGTGCTGCGCAGCCTGCGCCCGGGGGACGAGGCGGACGTGTTCGCCTACCGCTCGATCCCCGAGGTCGTGCGCTACATCCCGGGAGCGCCCAAGACCCGCGAGCAGGTGGCCGACCTGGTCGCCGAGCGCGCCACGGCCGGTCGCCTCGAGCCCACCTCGCCGATCCTGACCCTCGCGGTAGAGCTCGATGGGCGGGTCGTGGGCGACGTGCTGCTGCACCTCGACGGACTCGACGGCCATGACGGCCGGCAGGCCGAGGTGGGCTGGGTGTTCGCACCCGACGTGGCTGGGCACGGTTACGCCACCGAGGCCGCGAGGGCCTTGGTCGACGCTGCCTTTCGCGAGGTGGGAGCGCACCGGGTCTGGGCGAAGCTCGAGCCCGAGAACACGCCGTCGTCCCGGATCTGCGAACGACTCGGGATGCGGCACGAGGCGACCTTCCGCCAGGCCTCGTGGTTCAAGGAGCGCTGGACCGACCTCGCCATCTACGCGGTGCTCGCCGAGGAGTGGGGGGCGTCCGGTCAGGCGTCGTCCCGCCCCGTCGGAGGCTGACACGCCCCCTCGATGGGGGTGCGCACGACTGATACGCCACTGCTCGCTGTGAGTGAGCAGTGACGTAACGCTTGGTCCGACCCTGCGGGAGGGGCTCGCTGTCGGTGGGTCGTGGGAAGTTCGGACCGTGGCGGAACTGCGAGGTCGATTCGAGGTCGGCGCACTGCTTGCGCAGGCGCGCCGCGTGGCTGGGCTGAGCCAGCGTGAGCTGGCGGCGGCGGCCGGGGTGGCGGCATCGACGGTCGGCGGCGTGGAGTCGGGGGCGAAGGGGGTCAGCGTCGAGGTCCTCGCCCAGCTTCTCGAGCCGACTGGACTGCGACTCGCAGTCCTCGACGCGGACGACCGGGAGGTCGGTCCGTTTCCTGCGGACGCGGTCCGCGACAACGCCGGCCGACGGTTCCCGGCCCACCTCGACCTGCTGCCTCCCGACCAGGTGCCGCACGAGCGGCTCAGGTCGCCTCGGTACGACCGCATGCCTCCCGTGGCCTGGTACCACCGGCGCGCGACGTCGGATCGTCTCGGCGACGACGAGTCCCGCATTCGCGGCGAACGGCCCGACCACCCCACAGCGGCTCAGCTGGAGTTCCGCCGCCAGGAGCGGATGTACGGGAGGACGCGGTGGTGGCCAGCTCGGGCAGCCACCCTGGTCGCCTTGGCCCGTGCCGACGGCGATTAGGGCGCGCGCTGGGGGCGCTGGTAGCCTTGGCACCGCCGTAGACCGGCCGCGGATTCAAGAGAGCCCAGGTGGACATGCCCTGGCGCACCGCGCAACAACCCGAGAAGGAGAGTGTCGACCTTATGCCGTTGAGCACCGACGTCAAGAAGCAGATCATGTCCGAGTACGCCACGCACGAGGGCGACACCGGTTCCCCCGAGGTCCAGATCGCGATGCTCACGCAGCGCATCCTCGACCTCACGGAGCACTCGCGGCAGCACAAGCACGACCACCACAGCCGCCGCGGCCTCCTGCTCCTGGTCGGCCAGCGCCGCCGCCTCCTGCGTTACCTGGAGAGCGTCGACGTCGAGCGTTACCGCTCGCTGATCAAGCGCCTCGGTCTGCGCCGATAAGCATCCGTCAGGGGCGGTCCTCACGCTGAGGGCCGCCCCTGCCGCATGAGGAGAGTCATCTCCACCAGCACCACCCAGAAGAACGCCCGTGCACAACGACGATGCACCAGGGTCATTTGAGAGACATAGAGAAGGAGGGCCCATGGAGGGTCCAGAGATTCAGTTCGCCGAAGCCGTGATCGACAACGGCACGTTCGGCACCCGTACCGTCCGGTTCGAGACCGGGCGCCTGGCCAAGCAGGCCGGCGGCGCCGTCGCCGCATACCTGGACGACGACACGATGCTGTTGTCCACCACCACCGCCGGCAAGAGCCCGCGCGAGGGATTCGACTTCTTCCCCCTGACCGTCGACGTCGAAGAGCGCATGTATGCCGCGGGCAAGATCCCCGGCTCGTTCTTCCGTCGTGAGGGCCGCCCGTCCACGGACGCGATCCTCACCTGCCGCCTGATCGACCGGCCGCTGCGCCCGACCTTCACCAAGGGCCTGCGCAACGAGGTCCAGGTCGTCATCACGGTCCTGGCACTCAACCCCGACCACCAGTACGACGTGCTGGCCATCAACGCCGCGAGCGCATCGACCCAGATCTCCGGTCTGCCGTTCTCTGGTCCGATCGGTGGCGTGCGCATCTCCCTGATCGACGGTCAGTGGGTCGCGTTCCCGAACTTCTCCGACATCGAGCGCTCGACCTTCGACATGGTCGTCGCCGGCCGTATTGCGGGCGACGACGTGGCGATCATGATGGTCGAGGCCGAGTCCACCGAGTCGACCTGGAACCTCGTGAAGAACGAGGGCAAGCAGGCGCCGACCGAAGAGGTCGTCGCTGAGGGCCTCGAGGCATCCAAGAAGTTCATCAAGGCGCTCTGTGAGGCCCAGGCCGCGCTGGCGAGCAAGTCCGCCAAGCCCGTCCAGGAGTTCCCGATCTTCCTCGACTACGAGGACGACGCGTTCGCCGCGGTCGAGTCCGCGACCTCGGGCGACCTCGCCCAGGCGCTCACCATCGCCGGCAAGCAGGAGCGCGAGGACCGCATCGACGAGATCAAGGCGTCGATGAAGGCCTCGCTCGCCGAGAAGTTCGAGGGTCGCGAGAAGGAGCTGTCCGCGGCATACCGGTCCGTGCAGAAGAAGCTGATCCGTCAGCGCATCCTGCGTGACAAGGTCCGCATCGACGGCCGCGGCCTCGCCGACATCCGCGCCCTCGGCGCCGAGGTCGAGGTCCTGCCGCGAGTCCACGGCTCGGCGCTGTTCGAGCGCGGCGAGACCCAGATCATGGGGGTCACCACGCTCAACATGCTCCGCATGGAGCAGCAGCTCGACACGCTCTCGCCGGTGACGCGCAAGCGCTACATGCACAACTACAACTTCCCGCCGTTCTCCACTGGTGAGACCGGCCGCGTGGGTTCGCCCAAGCGTCGCGAGATCGGTCACGGCGCGCTCGCCGAGCGGGCACTCATGCCCGTGCTGCCGACCCGCGAGGAGTTCCCCTACGCGATCCGTCAGGTGTCCGAGGCCCTCGGCTCCAACGGCTCGACGTCCATGGGCTCGGTCTGCGCCTCGACCCTGTCGCTGCTCAACGCCGGTGTGCCGCTGCGCGCCCCGGTCGCGGGCATCGCCATGGGCCTGGTCTCCGACGAGGTCGACGGGCAGACGCAGTACGCCGCGCTCACCGACATCCTCGGCGCCGAGGACGCGTTCGGTGACATGGACTTCAAGGTCGCCGGCACCCGCGAGTTCGTCACGGCCATCCAGCTCGACACCAAGCTCGACGGCATCCCCGCCTCGGTCCTGGCTGGCGCGCTAACCCAGGCCCGCGACGCTCGCCTGCACATCCTCGACGTCATGAACGAGGCCATCGACGTCCCCGACGAGATGAGCCCGTTCGCGCCCCGCGTGATCTCGGTGCAGGTCCCCGTCGACAAGATCGGTGAGGTCATCGGGCCGAAGGGCAAGATGATCAACCAGATCCAGGACGAGACCGGCGCCCAGATCTCCATCGAGGACGACGGCACCGTCTACATCGGTGCGACCGACGGTCCCTCGGCCGAGGCTGCTCGCGCGATGGTCAACGCCATCGCCAACCCGCAGATGCCTGAGGTCGGTGAGCGCTTCATGGGCACCGTGGTCAAGACCACGACCTTCGGTGCGTTCATCTCGCTCCTGCCTGGCAAGGACGGCCTGCTGCACATCTCCGAGGTGCGCAAGCTCGTCGGCGGCAAGCGGATCGACAACGTCGAGGACGTCCTGGCCGTCGGCCAGAAGGTCCAGGTCGAGCTCAAGGAGATCGACCCGCGCGGCAAGCTCTCCCTGGCCGCCGTGCTCCCCGAAGGTGAGAGTGGCGACTCCGCCGCTGTCGCCGAGGGCGACGCGACGGTTCCCGCCGCGGGCAGCGAGGCCGACTCGGCCGACTCATCCGACTCGGCCGTCGATGCCGACGGCGAGCGCGATGGTGGCGACCGCGATGGTGGCGAGCGTCGCGAGGGCGGCCGCAGCCGCAGCCGCAACCGTCGTCGCGGCGGCGACCGTGGCGACCGCGCCGAGGGTGCGTCCGACGCCCCCGAGGCCGTTCAGGAGTAGTTCACCCGCATCACCCATGAGCGGGCCGGTACCCCTTGGGGTGCCGGCCCGCTTGCATGCCCGCCGCATTCGCCCAAGGCTGGGCCCATGGCAGCAGATCGAACGTTCGTGGTGGTCGGCGGCGGGCTTGCGGGAGCCAAGGCGGTGGAGCAGCTGCGCGAGCTGGGGTTCGACGGCCAGCTGGTCCTGTTCGCCGGTGAGGAGCACCTGCCGTACGAGCGGCCGCCGCTGTCCAAGGACTACCTGAAGACCGGTGAGAAGCTCGAGGACGCGTTCGTCCACGACCAGCAGTGGTATGCCGACCACGACGTCGACCTGCGCACCGGCACCCGGGTGGCCGCGATCGACCGCGCCGCCAAGGCCGTCGTCACCGAGGCGGGGGACAGGGTCGAGTACGACCGGCTGCTGCTCGCCACGGGGAGCTCGCCGAGGACGCTCTCGCTCCCGGGGTCGACGCTCACCGGCGTGCTGAGCCTGCGGACCATCGAGGACAGCGACGCCATCCGCGGGGCCCTTCGGCCCGGGCGCCGGGTCGTCCTCATCGGGGGAGGGTGGATCGGACTCGAGGTGGCCGCCGCAGCGCGCGAACGGGGCGCTCAGGTCACCGTGCTGGAGTCCCTGGAGCTCCCGCTGGTGCGGGTGCTCGGACCGACGGTCGCCCAGGTCTTCGCAGATCTGCACCGCGAGCACGACGTCGACGTGCGCACCGAGGTCACGGTCGAGGCGATCGAGGGCGATGGTTCGGTGACCGGGGTACGGCTGGCCAGCGGCGAGGTGGTTCCTGCCGACACGGTGATCGTCGGGATCGGCGCGGCTCCCAACGTCGAGCTGGCGCAGGACGCAGGTCTGGACGTCGACAACGGCATCACCTGCGACGCCGTCGGCCGCACCAGTGACTGGGACATCTTCGCCGTAGGCGATGTGGCCAATGTCGAGCACCCGTTCCTCGGCCACCGGGTGCGCGTCGAGCACTGGGCCAATGCGCTCAACCAGCCGCAGATCGTGGCGCCGGCGATGCTCGACGAGGACGGGCCCGAGCCGGAGCTGCCGTACTTCTACACCGACCAGTACGACCTCGGCATGGAGTACACCGGCCTGGCCGACCCCAGCGACGAGGTCGTGGTCAGGGGCGAGCTCGCCTCCCGCGAGTTCATCGCCTTCTGGACCCGGGACGGCCGCGTCATCGCCGGGATGAACGTCAACATCTGGGATGTCACGGAGCCGATCAAGGCCCTGATCCGGACGCGTGCCGCCATCGACCCAGCCCGGCTGGCCAATCCCTCCGTCCCCCTCGAGGATCTCGCCTGACGCCGCCCTCGCTACGCTGGCGACCGTGAGCGACACGATCAGGGTGGCCGTCATCGGAGCCAACGGCCGAATGGGTTCTGAGGTCTGCCGGGCCGTGGATGCCGCTGAGGGCCTCGAGCTGGCTGGCCGGTTCGACGCCGGGGACGACCTCGGTGACCTCGGCGGGGCGCAGGTGGTCGTCGAGTTCTCCGTGCCCGACGCGTCGCCGGCGAACGTCGCGTACTGCGTCGAGCGCGGCGTCCACGTCGTCGTCGGCACCACCGGCTGGGACGACGACCGGCTGGACGCGCTTCGGGGCCAGCTGGCCGAGCACCAGGCCGTCGGCGTGCTCATCGCCCCGAACTTCGCGATCGGCGCGATCCTCATGATGCGTTTCGCCCAGCAGGCGGCGCGCTTCTACGAGTCGGTCGAGGTCGTCGAGCTGCACCACCCCGGCAAGGTCGACGCGCCGTCCGGCACCGCGGCCCGGACCGCACGGCTGATCGCCCAGGCCCGCTCGGACGCCGGTCTCGGTGACGTCCCGGACGCCACCACCCAGGACCCCGATGGCGCGCGGGGGGCCCGCGTCGACGGCATACCGGTGCACTCGGTCCGGCTGCGCGGGCTGGTCGCCCACCAGGAGGTCCTGCTCGGCGCGGAGGGCGAGATGCTCACCCTGCGCCACGACTCGTTCGACCGCGCCTCGTTCATGCCGGGGGTCCTTGAGGGCATCCGCGGGGTCGGCGCCCACCTCGGCCTCACCGTCGGGCTGGAGCACTACCTCGGACTGGACGCCTGAGTGCGCGAGAGGGTCACTGCGGTCGTCCTGCTGGTCGTCCTCGGGTTCTACAGCGCGACCATCGGCTGGCGGGGGGTGGAGCTCATCCGTGACGGGCGCCTCGTGCCGGTCCTGCTGGGGATCGCGGTCATCCTCGTGCCGGTGCTGGCGCTGGTCGCGATGGTGCCGCTGGTCCGGCTGGCTCGGGACGGCGCGGCGATGATGGCGCACGCACGCGAGCACGGCGCGCAGGGAGAGTGGGGCGAGGAGCTGGCGCAGGCGGAGGTATGCCGGGTGGCCGGCGACCGGGCTCGCGAGCAACGCCACTTCCGCGCCGCGGTCCGAGCCTGGCGGACCTCCCGCCCCGCCTGACTGCCGACTTCTTGCCCTGAATCCACCGTCTCGGGGGTTCTGGACGCCGAAACCGGTGGATTCAGGGCAAGAAGTGGAGGGGAGGCCGGATTAGGGGAGGCCGAGCATCCGCAGCCCGGCCGCGACCAGGGCCGCGAGCACCACGACGACGATGAACGGGGCCCGCAGCGCCAGCGCCACGACGGCGACGGCCACGGCCCCTGCACGGGAGTCCAGCACCACCGCGCCGCTGCTTCTCGTGAGGGTCTGGACCCCGACCAGGGCGGCGAGCAGGGCGATCGGCAGGGCGGAGGTGACCCGGCTCGTGCGTTCACCCTCGAGCCAGCGGGTCGGCACGACGTAGCCGAGGTACTTCAGGAGGAAGGCCAGCGAACCGGCGGCGATGACGGCGGTCCACAGGGTCATCGGGTCTCCGGACTCTCAGAGCTGGTCGGCTCGTCGACCCAGCGGTGCGGCGGGGCCGGGTCGTGGTGGGCGCGTCGCCAGAACCCGGCGAGCAGCGCTGACAGGGCAGCCACCAGGACGGGCACCCCGGCTGGGGCGTGGGGTGCGACCAGCACGGCCACCACCGCCGCAACCGCCGCGATGGCGAACGCGTCGCGGGACTTCAGCCGAGGGGCGAGCAGCCCGCAGAACGCGGCGGCAGCAGCGGCGTCGAGCCCGTACCGCTTGGGATCACCGATCGCGTCACCCACGAGGGCGCCGACCAGCGTCATGGCGTTCCACAGCACGTAGACCCCGACGCCGGTCGCCCAGAAGCCGAGCCGGCCCGCCGCTGCCTCGGGCTGGGCCACCCCGACCGCCGTCGACTCGTCGATGGTCAGCTGGGCGGCGGCGACTCGGCGTGGCCCGCGGACGTCGAGCAGGCGTGAGACCTGCAGACCGTAGAGGCTGTTGCGGACGCCGAGGAGTGTGGAGGTGGCGATCGCGGCGACGGCCCCGGCAGGTCCACCGGCCATGATCCCCACGAACGCGAACTGCGACCCGCCCGAGAACAACAGCAGCGACAGCACCTGGGTCTGCCACAGGTTGAGCCCGGCGGCGACCGACAGCGCGCCGAAGCTGATGCCGTACGCACCCGTCGCGAGCGCGACGGACAGCGACTGGCGCAGGACCTGGGCGCGGCGCTCCCGCGCCAGGGGGGTCGTCAGCGGAGAGGTCATGGCCCGTCGTCAGGTGTCCTGGTCGGCGGCACGCGAGATGTCGGCCACCAGCCGGACCTCACGCGCGGTCAGGCGGTCGGGCGAGACGACCCGGTCACGGAAGGCGCCGTCGGGGGTGAGCCCGGCACGGGTGAGGAAGGCCCGACCTGCCTCGTCGGTCGCGAGGACCCAGGTCGCCATCGCCGCGGCGCCCGCTCCGCGGAGGGTGTCGACGGCGGCGTTGAGCAGCCGGGAGCCGTGGCCGGCCCGGCGCGCCTGCGGGTGGACCCCGATGGCGGTCAGCTCGCCGGTCTCGGGAGAGGCATCGGGGTCCTGGCTGGGGCCGATGGCGGCGAAACCGACGACCTGGTCACCCGCGCAGGCGACCAGCAGCCGGTGCACCCCCGCGGGCGGCGCGGCCAGCGAGCGTCGCCATGCGCCGGCGAACGCCGCGGGATCGAAGGCCGCGAGCACCTCCTCGGGCAGCACCGCGGCGTATGCCTCGCGCCAGACCGCGTCCTGGACCAGGCCCACAGCGGGGGCGTCGCTCTCGCGAGCGGTGCGCACGCTGGCATCCGCGAGCGGGCCCCGCTGCTGGTCAGGGGAGTGCTCATGGGAGTGGTCGTGGGGGTGGTCCGGAGCCATGGCACCCATCCTGTCACCCACTCCCCGTGTAACACGGGGCCAGCAGAATTGCAGAAGCCTGTAACAGGCGGGCATACTGGGGCCATGTACGGCAACGACTTCGCCACGGACGCCACGGACGCCGCCGACCGCCTGCCCGGTCCGGATGAGCCGCTCAACGCCGCGGAGTCCGGGCAGTTCGACGACCTCATCGAGGCCGAGCGCCGCATCGAGCCGCGCGACGAGATGCCCGACGCCTACCGCCAGACGCTGATCCGTCAGATCGCCCAGCACGCGCACTCCGAGATCATCGGCATGCAGCCCGAGGGCAACTGGATCAGCCGGGCCCCCAGCCTGCGCCGCAAGGCGATCCTCATGGCCAAGGTGCAGGACGAGGCCGGTCACGGGCTGTACCTCTACAGCGCCGCCGAGACGCTGGGCGTCGACCGCGAGGACCTGCTGGACCGGCTGCACACGGGTCGTCAGAAGTACTCCTCGATCTTCAACTACCCCACGCTGACCTGGGCCGACTGCGGGGCGATCGGCTGGCTCGTCGACGGCGCCGCGATCATGAACCAGGTGCCGCTGTGCCGCTGCTCTTACGGCCCCTACGCCCGCGCCATGATCCGGGTGTGCAAGGAGGAGTCGTTCCACCAACGGCAGGGGTTCGAGATCCTGTGGACCCTCATGCGCGGCACGCAGGCCCAGCAGGCGATGGCGCAGGATGCCGCTGACCGGTGGTGGTGGCCGGCCCTGATGATGTTCGGGCCGCCCGACACCGGGGACGCCGCCTCGACCGGCGGCCATACCAGCCAGTCCATGGCGTGGGGCATCAAGCGGTTCAGCAACGACGACCTGCGTCAGAAGTTCGTCGACATGATGGTGCCGCAGGCCGATCGCCTCGGCCTCACCCTGCCCGACCCCGAGCTGCGGTGGAACGCCGAGCGCGGCCACTACGACTTCGGGCCGATCGACTGGGACGAGTTCTGGCGGGTGCTCAAGGGTGACGGGGCGTGCAACGCCGAGCGACTCGCGCACCGTGTGGCCGCCCATGACGAGGGGGGCCTGGGTCCGCGAGGCCGCCACGGCATACGCCGCGAAGCAGGCCGAGGCGCGACGTGCCCGGGTCGACGTCGCATGAGCCCCTCGACCGATCGCGCCACCTGGCCGCTCTGGGAGGTCTTCGTCCGGGGCAAGCGGGGGCTCTCGCACGTGCACGTCGGATCGCTCCACGCCCCCGACGCGACGATGGCGCTGCGCAACGCCCGTGACGTCTACACCAGACGCCAGGAGGGTGTCTCGTTGTGGGTCGTGCAGGCGTCCGACATCACGGCGAGCTCGCCCGACGAGCGCGACTCGTTCTTCGACCCGGCCGGCGACAAGGTCTACCGCCACCCGACGTTCTACGACGTCCCCGAGGACGTGGAGTACCTGTGAGCGAGCTCGCGGCACCGTACATCCAAGGCCTCGCCGACGACGCGCTCGTCTACGCCCAGCGGCTCGGGGAGTGGATCTCGCGCGCTCCCCAGATCGAGGAGGACCTGGCGCTGGCCAACATCGGCCTCGACCTGCTCGGCCAGGCGCGGGTCCTGCTGACCCGGGTGGGTGAGCTGGACGGGAGCGGCCGGTCCGAGGACGACCTGGCGTACTTCCGGGACGAGCGCGAGTTCCGCAACGTGCACCTCGTCGAGCAGGAGCGCGCTGGCTTCGGCTTCGAGATGGCGCGGCTGCTGTGGTTCGCGAGCTACCAGTGCGAGCTGTATGCCGCGCTGCGCGCTTCGTCGGACCCCATCCTCGCCGGGGTGGCGGAGAAGGCCCTCAAGGAGGTCGACTACCACCGCGACCACGCGACCCAGTGGGTGCTGCGCCTCGGCGACGGCACCAGTGAGTCCCACGAGCGGATGCAGCAGGGACTCGTCGACGTGCTGCCGTATGTCGACGAGCTTGTTCGAGGACGACGAGGCTTCTGTCGCCGCCGCGCAGGCCGGACTGGGCGTGCTGCCGTCGACCCTCCACGACGCTGTCGTCGACCGGGTGGCGGGGGTCGTCGCCGAGGCGACGCTCGAGCTGCCCACCGAGACGCGCTGGCGCTCGCGCGGCGGACGGACCGGCATCCACTCCCGGCCGATGGGTTACCTCCTTGCCGAGCTGCAGCACATCGCCCGATCCCACCCGGGTGCGACGTGGTGACCGCCGTCGTGAGCTCCGCGGTGGCACAGGCGATTGCCGATGTCCCCGACCCCGAGGTGCCGGTGGTGTCCATCGAGGACCTCGGCATCCTGCGAGACCTCCAGGTCGACGAGGCCCGCCGCCACGTCGCGGTGACCATCACGCCGACCTACTCGGGTTGCCCGGCGATGGAGGCGATCGAGGCGCGCATCCGGCATACGGCGAGGGTCAACGGGTTCACCTGCGAGGTCCGCACCCAGCTCAGCCCGGCGTGGACCACCGACTGGATGAGCGAGCGGGGTCGCGCGCGGCTCCGCGAGTTCGGCATCGCGCCGCCGGGGCGGGCTGCTGACGGCCCGGTGACCGTCGCCCTGCGGCGTCGGCTCGTCGCGTGTCCGCAGTGCGGCAGCACCGACACCGAGGAGCTCGCGCGGTTCGGGTCGACCGCCTGCAAGGCGCTGCGCCGGTGCCTGGCCTGCCGCGAGCCGTTCGACGAGTTCAAGGCGCTGTGAAGTCCATGGCCCTGCTTCCCGGTCCACGCACCGACACGCTCCACCGCCGCCGCGCCAGGTTCCATCCGCTCACGGTGGTCGCGCTCGAACGCCTCACCGACGACGCCGTCGCGCTCACCTTCGCCATCCCGGACGACCTGCGTGAGGACTACCGCTTCGAGCCTGGTCAGCACCTCACGCTGCGCGCCACCATCGACGGCGAGGAGGTCCGGCAGTCGTACTCGATCTGCCTGGCCCGCAGCGAGGCCGAACGCACCGGCACCGTGCGGGTTGCCTCCGCGCGGGTGGCCGGGGGCCGGATGTCGAACTGGCTCAACGACATCGCGGCAGTCGGTGACGTCATCGACGTCATGAGCCCCCTCGGCTCGTTCACCTGCCCCACCCGGCCCGATGCCAGCCGACACCACCTCGCGGTCGCGGCGGGGTCAGGCATCACGCCGGTCCTGTCGATTGTCAGCACGGTGCTCGAGGAGGAGCCGCTGTCGCAGGTCACGCTCCCTGTTCGGCAACCGTCGCACGGCGACGGTGATGTTCCTCGAGGAGCTCGAGGACCTCAAGAACCGCTACCTCGGGCGGTTGCAGCTGATCAACGTCCTGTCGCGCGAGCCGCAGGACGTCGAGCTCTTCACCGGCCGCCTCGACCCCGAGCGCGTCGCCCGCATCCTCGCGGTGTTCGCGCCGGTCGACACCGTCGACGAGTGGTACCTCTGCGGGCCGTACGGCATGGTCACCGGTGCGGAGGCGCTCCTCGCCGAAGCCGGCGTCGACGCGCGCCACGTCCACCACGAGATCTTCCACGTGGCCGAGCAGGAGGCGCCTCGGGCGCCGGTTGTGGTGGACGCCAGCGCGCCCGCCGCTGCCCTCGTCACCGTCAACCTCGACGGGCGCACCACGCGGATCGAGATGCCCACCAAGGACGAGTCGATCCTCGACGCCACGCTGCGGGTGCGACCCGACGCTCCGTACTCCTGCACCGGCGGTGTGTGCGGCACCTGCCGTGCTCGGCTCGTCAGTGGCGAGGTGCGGATGGACCGCAACTACGCCCTCGAGCCCGAGGAGGTCGCCGCGGGGGTGGTGCTCGCCTGCCAGAGCCACCCGGTGACCGACGAGGTCGCCCTCGACTACGACGCCTGACGCTGCGGCTAAGGGCAGGTCAGGCGCGCTCGTACGTCACCCAGCTGAAGCCGTCCTGGTCCTTGCGCGCCACCTCGTGCCAGCGGGACGGGTTGATCGGGGGAACCGCACGTCGCCGTCCGGCGACTGGTCGACCTCGGTGATGAGCAGTCGGTGCGCCCAGGCCATCGCCTCGGCATAGATCTGGCCGCCGCCGCACACGAACACCTCGTCCGCTGGACCGGCCAGCGACAGCGCCTCGCTCAAGGAGTGGGCCGTCTCGACCTCGGGGTGGTGCCAGTTCGGCTGGTGGGTGACGACGATCGTGCGCCGCCCGGGCAGGACCCGTCCGATCGAGTCGAAGGTCTTGCGGCCCATGATCATCGGGTGGCCCATCGTGGTCCGCTTGAAGAAGGCGAAGTCCTCGGGGATGCGCCAGGGCATCTCGTTGCCGGCACCGATGACGCCGTTGCGCCCGACCGCGGCAATGAGCGTCACGTTCGTCATGAGGGACAGGCTAGGGGGCGACCCGCTCAGACGGCGATGGGCGCCTTGATCGACGGGTACGCCTCGTAGCCCACGAGCTCGAAGTCCGCGAGGTCGAACTCGTCGATCTGCTTGCCCGGCGTGATCCGCATCTGTGGCAGGGGCAGCGGCGTGCGGGTCAGCTGGAGGGTGGCCTGCTCGACGTGGTTGGAGTAGAGGTGGGCATCGCCCAGGGTGTGCACGAAGTCACCGGGCTCGAGGTCGCAGACCTGGGCGACCATCATCGTCAGCAGCGCGTAGGAGGCGATGTTGAACGGCACGCCGAGAAAGATGTCGGCCGAGCGCTGGTAGAGCTGGCACGACAGCTTGCCGCCCGCGACGTAGAACTGGAACATCGTGTGGCACGGCGGGAGCGCCATCGAGTCGACGTCGGCGACGTTCCACGCCGAGACGATGTGGCGTCGCGAGTCCGGGTTGGTCCTGATCGACTCGATGACCTTGGCGATCTGGTCGATGTGTCGACCGTCGGGGGTCGGCCAGGAGCGCCACTGGTAGCCGTAGACCGGGCCGAGATCGCCGTTGGCGTCGGCCCACTCGTCCCAGATCGTGATGCCCCGCTCCTGGAGCCAGCGCACGTTGGAGTCCCCGCGCAGGAACCACAGCAGCTCGCCGATGATCGACTTGAGGTGCAGCTTCTTCGTGGTGAGCACGGGGAAGCCCTCGGAGAGGTCGAACCGCATCTGGTACCCGAAGACCGACCGGGTCCCGGTGCCGGTGCGGTCGGACTTGTCGACGCCGGTCGTCATCACGTGGTCGAGGAGGTCGAGATACTGCTGCACGCTCGCACGCTAACACCGCGGTCCGGCATACCGACGCACCATGGCCGACGGACCATGGCGGGTGCAGCCTGACGGGGGCGATAGCCTGCTGGTATGAGCACCACGTCACCGTTCGGCCGCCTCCTGACGGCGATGGTCAGCCCCATGCGCCCCGACGGCAGCCTGGACCTCGAGGGCGCGCGCCGGCTGGTGGCCCACCTGCTCGACACCGGCCACGACGGGATCGTCGTCAACGGCACCACCGGCGAGTCCGCCACGCTCAGCGACGACGAGAGCATCCAGCTGGTCGAGCTCGTCGCCGAGGAGGCCGGCGGCCGCGCCGCGGTGGTTGCCGGAGTCGGCTCGAACGCCACGGCGCACAGCGTCGAGATGGCCCACCGTGCGCTCGGCGCCGGCGCCACCGGCCTGCTGCTGGTCTCGCCCTACTACACCAAGCCCACCCAGCCCGGTCTGGTCGCGCACTGCCGCGCGGTGGCCGACGCCACCGACCTGCCGGTGATGCTCTACGACATCCCGGGCCGCACCGGCATCCCGTTCGACACCGCCACGCTCCTCGAGCTGGCCGCGCACGACCGCATCGTCGCGGTCAAGGACGCCAAGGGGTTGCCCTGGGAGACGACCAAGGTCCTGGCGGCCACCGATCTCCTGTACTTCTCCGGCGCCGACGAGACCAACCTGCCGTGGCTCGCGATGGGCGCGACCGGGGTCGTCAGCGTGGTGGGCCACGTGGCCGGGCGCGAGTATGCCGCGATGATCGCGGCCGTCGACCAGGGTGACCTCGCGCAGGCGCGCGCCATCCACCACCGGCTGGTCCCGGCGGTCGACGCCCTCATGACCACCTCGCAGGGCGCGATCATGGCCAAGGCCGCCATGGTCGAGCTGGGCATCATCGAGCATCCGACCGTGCGGCTCCCGCTGGTCGAGTCACCGCCCGAGCACCTCGACCTCCTTCGTGCCGGGCTCAAAGAGTCAGGACTGCTGTGAGCCATCCCCATCCCGAGCTGACGGCCCCGCCGAAGCTCGCGCCCCACGGCGTGCGCATCATCGCCCTCGGCGGCCTCGGCGAGGTCGGCCGCAACATGGCGGTCATCGAGCACGCCGGCCAGCTGCTCATCATCGACTGCGGAGTGCTGTTCCCTGAGGACCACCATCCGGGGGTCGACCTCATCCTGCCGGACTTCGAGTACATCGAGAACCGGCTCGACGACATCCAGGCCATCGTGCTGACCCACGGCCACGAGGACCACATCGGTGCCGTGCCCTACCTGCTCAAGCTCAAGCCCGACATCCCCATCGTCGGGTCGATGCTGACCCTGGCCCTGATCGAGGCCAAGCTCAAGGAGCACCGCATCCGGCCCTACACGCTGGGTGTCAAGGAGGGCATGCGGGAGCGGCTCGGGGTGTTCGACTGCGAGTTCGTCGCGGTCAACCACTCGATTCCCGACGCGCTCGCCGTCTTCGTGCGCACGCCCGGGGGCACGATCCTGCACACCGGCGACTTCAAGATGGACCAGCTCCCGCTCGACGGGCGCCTGACCGACCTGCGCGCCTTCGCCCGACTCGGGGAGGAGGGCGTGGACCTGTTCATGACCGACTCGACCAACGCCGAGGTCCCGGGGTTCACCACTCCCGAGCGTGACATCGCGCCGGCCATCGACAAGGTGTTCCGCGACGCCGAGCGCCGCATCATCGTGGCCTGCTTCTCCAGCCACGTGCACCGCGTCCAGCAGGTGCTCGACGCCGCCGAGAAGGCCGGTCGCAAGGTCGCCATGGTGGGCCGCTCGATGGTGCGCAACATGGGGATCGCGGCCGAGCTGGGCTACCTGCACGTGCCCGACGGCGTGCTCGTCGACGTCAAGAAGCTCGGCAACCTCCCGGACCGGCAGGTCGTCCTCATCTGCACCGGGTCCCAGGGTGAGCCGATGGCCGCGCTCTCACGCATGGCCAACCGCGACCACCGCATCGAGGTCGGCGACGGTGACACCGTCCTCATGGCGTCCTCCCTGATCCCGGGCAACGAGAACGCCGTCTACCGCGTCATCAACGGCCTCATGCGGCTCGGGGCCGACGTCGTCCACAAGGGCAACGCCAAGGTCCACGTCTCGGGTCACGCCAGTGCCGGCGAGCTGCTCTACTGCTACAACATCGTCAAGCCCCGCAACGTCATGCCGGTGCACGGCGAATGGCGCCACCTCGTGGCCAACGGCAAGCTCGCGGAGCAGACCGGCGTCCCGCGCGCACAGGTGGTCCTGGCCGAGGACGGTGTCGTGGTCGACCTGGTCGACGGTGTGGCGAGCATCGTCGGCGCCGTCCCCTGCGGCTACATCTACGTCGACGGGTCCTCGGTGGGCGAGTTCGACGAGGCCCTGCTCAAGGACCGCCGCATCCTGCGCGACGAGGGTTTCGTCTCGGTCATCGTCGTCATGGATGCCGCGACCGGCAAGATCGCGGCCGGCCCCGAGATCACCGCCCGCGGCTTCGCCGAGGACGACGAGATCTTCAACCAGGTCCGACCCAAGATCGAGCAGGCCCTGGCCGAGGCCACGGGCAACGGCGTCACCGACTCCTACCAGCTCGAGCAGGTCATGCGTCGCGCGGTCGGCAGCTGGGTCGGCGGCAAGATCCGTCGCCGTCCGATGATCATCCCGGTGGTCATCCAGGCGTGATGCCGGGGCGGCTCGCTGCACGAACGGCGCTACCAGGGGCGCGTGGGCAGGTCCTCGCGCGGGTCCGCGTCGGCAGCGAGCACCCAGCCGTCGGCCGTAGGCGTGTAGTCGAACCCCGCTCCGTGCTCGGCCAGCTCGGCGACGGCCGCGAGCAGCCGCTCGACGTGGGCGGGCGTGGTGCCCAGGCCGACGCTGGCGCGCACCGCGGTGCTCGGCCCCGCGGCATACGGGTCGTCGAGCAGGGCGTCGACGCACAGGTGGGCACAGAACTTGCCGTCCCGCACCCCGACCCCGTGCTCGGCAGACAGGGCCGCCGACACCAGCGAGGAGTCGAGCCCGTCGATGGTGAAGGTGGCGACCGCGACCCGGTCATGGTCCTCGCCGAACAGCGAGTACGTCTCGACCCCGTCGATGGCGCGCAGCCCCTCGAGCAGGCGCGAGCCAAGGGCGCGCTCGTGTGCCTCGACCGCCGCAGCATTGGCCCGCAGCGTGTGGCAGGCCGCAGCGAGCGCGATGGCGCCCACGACGTTCGGGCTGCCGGCTTCGTGGCGTGCGGCCCCGGTCTGCCACTGCACGCCCTCCTCGGTGACGGCGCGGGTGGCCCCACCGCCGGCGAGGTAGGGCTGCGCGGCGTCGAGCCAGTCGGAGCGTCCCGCCAGCACGCCGGCGCCGAACGGGGCGTAGAGCTTGTGGCCGGACAGCACGACGTAGTCGACGCCGAGCTCGTCGAGGTCGATGTGCCGGTGCGGGGCCAGCTGCGCGGCGTCGAGGACGACCCTGGCACCTGCTCGTCGGGCGATCGCGGCGAGCTCGCGGACCGGCCACACCTCGCCCGTGACGTTGGAGGCGCCGGCCAGGACGACGAGGCGGTGGCGGCCGTGCCGGGTTGCGAGCGCGGACCGGAGCACGGCCTGGGCGTCGGCCGGGGTGCCGGGCACGGGCAGCCGCACGGTCTGCCGCGGCTTCCACGGCAGCAGGGCGGCGTGGTGCTCGGTCTCGAAGACGAACACGCTCGTGTCGCGGGGGAGTGCCCGCGCCAGCAGGTTGAACGAGTCCGTGCTGTTGCGCGTGAAGATGACCTCGTCGCCCGCGCGGGCACCCACGAACGCGGCCACCTCGGCGCGCGCCTCTTCGTACCACGCGCTCGTCACGCGCGAGGCGTAGCCGTTGCCGCGGTGGACCGACGAGTAGGTGCGCAGGGCGGTGTCCACGGCCTGCTTCACGCTGACCAGCGCGGGGGTGGAGGCGGCGTGGTCGAAGTTGGCGTAGTCCACGGTTCCGTGGAGCGTGGGCACGCCCAGGCCGGCCGACACGACCGGCGGCAAGCCAGCGCCGGCCCGTTCGAGTGCGGGCACGGCGCGGAGGTGGTCTCGGGCCGCTGCCAGGGGAGCGGTCCGACGAGCGTGGGGTGGGGTGCTGGCGACCGACATTCGCGACAACTCCTGGTCCGGTGGACCCGAAGCTGCGGGTCCGCGCTTGCCGGCTGCGGGTGCAGACGGCCCGGTCGTCACCCGGAGCACCCCACCGCGGTGGAGGGTTGCTGGTCAGCAAGCCGGGGCTACGCGCTGACACTCATGACCTTGACCGAGGACCCTAGCCGTTCCGGCCACGGGATGGACAGCGCTGCCCGTCATCTGAGACCACGGATCCGAGATTCGCCCGGGTGGAACGCGTGTGACACGTGTGTCGGGTGTGACCATCGCGTAGCCTGCGGAGCATGGCGACACGTCCGTCCACCGCGCGCGCGGCTGGCCGCAGCACAGCAACGCGGCCCGCGAACCGCAAGAGCAGCACGCCCCGCAAGTCCCCGGCCCGCGGCAAGACCAGCGGTGGGGGACTCCCGCTTCCCCCTGCGCGCGGTCAAGGGCACGTGGATGGGGATGGCCCACGTCGCCGGCGGTGCCGTGCGCCGCGTCGGCCACACCGCGAGCGACCTCGAGCCCGAGCACCGGCGCGACGGGCTCGGCTTCTTCCTCATCGGGCTGTCCATCCTCGTCGCCGCCCGGGAGTGGTGGGCGTTCGAGGGCGCGCTGGGCGACGTCGTCCATGCCGTGGTGGCCGGCACCTTCGGTCGGGTGGCGTATGCCGTCCCGCTCGCCCTGCTCTTCCTCGGCACCCGCTTGCTCCGCGCACCTCAGGACAGCGCGGCCAACTCGCGCATCGGCATCGGCCTGGGCGCGATGGTGGTGTCTGCCGCGGGGCTGGCGCACGTCGCCGCAGGCATCCCGACCCCGCCCCACGGGGCGGCCGGCATGCGCGACGGCGGCGGGATCATCGGCTTCCTCGCCTCGAGCCCACTCCAGGCGGCGGTCTCGACGTACGGCACCGTGCCGATCCTGCTCATGCTGGGGCTCTTCGGCCTGCTCGTGATGACTGCCACCCCGGTCCACCAGATCCCCGAACGGCTGCGCGAGCTGCGCGACCAGCTGCTCCACCGCGGCGTCCCGACCGACGAGACCGAGCCGGCGGCCGAAGAGAAGCCCAGGCGTCGCCGCCGCGTCATCGACCCCGACGGGCCGCTGGACGGCGACGAGGCGTTCGAGCAGGCGGCCCTCGTGGCGCCCGACGGCCGCCGCCTGCGGCCCGGCGAGAAGCGCCCGACCGCGCCGGGAGTCCTCGCTCCGTCCGCGCCCGCCGGGCCGGGCAGCGCCACCCGAAGCCCCGCCGTCGAGGTGAAGGCCGCCCTCGAGGCGCCTCCCACGACGCCCCTGCCGCAGCGCGTCGAGCAGCTCGCCCTCGCCGGCGACATCACCTACACGCTGCCCGACAACGCCCTCCTCGAGCCGGGCTCGCCGCACAAGACCCGCAGCGCCGCCAACGACCGCGTCGTCGAGTCGCTGTCGCAGGTCCTCGAGCAGTTCGACATCGACGCCCAGGTCACCGGCTTCAGCCGCGGGCCGACCGTCACCCGCTACGAGGTCGAGCTCGGTCGCGGCACGAAGGTCGAGCGGGTCACCGCCCTGTCCAAGAACATCGCGTATGCCGTGGCCTCGGCCGACGTGCGCATCCTCAGCCCGATCCCGGGCAAGTCCGCCATCGGCATCGAGATCCCGAACGCCGACCGCGAGAAGGTCAGCCTCGGCGACGTGCTGCGCAGCCAGGCCGCCCGCGGCAACGACCACCCGATGGTCATGGGCGTCGGCAAGGACGTGGAGGGCGGCTACGTCATCGCCAACCTCGCGAAGATGCCCCACCTGCTCGTCGCCGGTGCCACCGGGGCCGGCAAGTCGAGCTTCGTGAACTCGATGATCACCTCGGTGCTCATGCGCTCCACGCCCGACGAGGTCCGCATGGTCCTGGTCGACCCCAAGCGGGTGGAGCTCACGGCATACGAGGGGATCCCGCACCTCATCACCCCGATCATCACGAACCCCAAGAAGGCCGCCGAAGCGCTGCAGTGGGTCGTGCGCGAGATGGACACCCGCTACGACGACCTCGCGCAGTTCGGGTTCAAGCACGTCGACGACTTCAACAAGGCGGTGCGGGCCGGCAAGGTCAAGCCGCTGCCCGGGTCCGAGCGGGTCATCCACCCGTACCCCTACCTGCTGGTCATCGTCGACGAGCTCGCCGACCTCATGATGGTCGCGCCACGAGACGTCGAGGAGTGCATCGTCCGCATCACCCAGCTCGCGCGGGCCGCCGGCATCCACCTCGTCCTGGCCACGCAGCGCCCGTCCGTGGACGTCGTCACCGGCCTGATCAAGGCGAACATCCCGTCCCGGATGGCCTTCGCCACCTCCTCGCTGGCGGACAGCCGGGTGGTCCTCGACCAGCCGGGCGCCGAGAAGCTCATCGGCCAGGGTGACGCGCTTGTTCCTGCCGATGGGCACGAGCAAGCCGATGCGTGTGCAGGGCGCCTGGGTCACCGAGTCCGAGATCCAGAACGTCGTCAAGCACGTCACCGAGCAGCTCAAGCCGAACTACCGCGACGACGTGACCGTCGTCGCGGCGAAGAAGCAGGTCGAGGACGACATCGGTGACGACCTCGACCTGCTGCTGCAGGCCACCGAGCTCGTCGTCACGACGCAGTTCGGCTCGACGTCGATGCTGCAGCGCAAGCTGCGCGTCGGCTTCGCCAAGGCCGGCCGCCTCATGGACCTGCTCGAGTCCCGCGGCGTGGTGGGACCCTCCGAGGGCTCCAAGGCGCGCGACGTGCTCGTGAAGCCCGACGACCTCCCGGTCACGCTGGCGCTCATGCGCGGTGACGTGGTGCCGGACCCGGAGCCGGTGTTCGACGCGCAGGCGCCGGTCAGCCACGGGTCCACCGACAGCACTGACGACCTCGGCGCGCCTGGCCCGGCGCCGTATGCCGCGGGGCGCGACCCGCGCTACGACGGCGACCCGGTCGCGGCGCAGTACGACGGGTACGAGCAGGCGCCGGAGTCGACCGATGCGTGGGAGCTCACCGGACGCGACTGAGCCGGGCGGAATGGGCGGAATGGATTGGGGGCCCGTCGTCGTTGCGCCCACGTGACCACAACCACCGAGCCGCTGACCGACGCCACCGTGACGACGCCCCACGCGGCTCACGCGACGGCTCCCGTCCCGGCGGGCCCGGCGCCCAGCCCGGCAGGACTGGCGCCCAGCCCGGCCCCGAGCGCGCGGTCCACCCTGCGGTTCGTCCTGGTCCTCGGCGCGCTGATGGCCATCGGGCCGCTCACCATCGACACCTACCTGCCCGCCCTGCCGTCGATCACCCACGACCTCGCTGCCTCGGAGTCGGCGGTCCAGGCCACCCTGACCGGGATCCTGCTCGGCATGGGCCTCGGGCAGCTGCTCATCGGGCCGCTGTCCGACGCCATCGGCCGGCGCAAGCCGCTGATCGCCGGGGTGGCGCTGCACATCCTCGCGTCGGTGCTCTGCGCCCTCGCGCCGACGGTGGAGCTGCTGACCGTCGGACGCGTGCTCCAGGGCCTGGGCAACGCCGCGGTGGCGGTCGTGGCGATGGCCACGGTCCGCGACGTCTTCGTGGGCTCGGCCGCGGCGACCCTGCTGTCGCGCCTCATGCTCGTCTCCGGCGTGGCGCCGATCCTCGCGCCGACGCTCGGGGGAGCCATCCTGCGGTTCACGACGTGGCGCGGCGTCTTCGTCGTGCTGGCGGTGGCCGGGGTGCTGCTCGTGACGCTGGCGTCGACCGCGCTGCGCGAGACGCTGCCGGTGGAGCGACGTCGCCCGGCCGATGTCCGCGACGTCCTCGGCACCTACCGCGGCCTGCTTCGCGACCGCACCTTCGTCGGGCTGGTGCTCGTGGCGGGGCTCGGCTTCGCCACGCTCTTCTCCTACATCGGCGGCTCGTCGTTCGTCCTGCAGGACGTCTACGGCCTGAGCGCCCAGCAGTTCGCCCTCGTGTTCGGAGCCAACTCCCTCGGCCTCATCGTGGCTTCGCAGGTCAACCCGCTGCTGGTGCGGCGGTACGGCCCGCGCATCGTGCTGCGGGCCGCCGTAAGCGTGTCCGCCGTGGCCGCGCTGACGCTGCTCGCCGCTGCCGTCACCGGGATCGGTGGGCTCGCCACGATCCTTGCGCCGCTCTGGGTGGTGCTGGCCTGCGCCGGCCTGACCTTCCCGAACACCCCCGCGCTCGCGCTCACCCGGCACGGTGAGGCGGCCGGCACGGCAGCCGCGCTGCTCGGCGCCTCGCAGTTCGCGATCGGTGGGGCAGCGGCGCCGCTGATCGGTGCGATGGGCTCCGGCTCCGCGGTCCCGATGGCGGTCGTCATGGCCAGCTGCGCCACCCTCGCCGCGGTTGTCGCGGCCAGGACCCTTCGGGTCAGCGTCATCACCGACTGACCGCCCCTAGGGTGGGCGCCATGCGCGCACAGCTCTCGGCGGTCAAGGCGCACCCGAGCGGGGTGCTCCTCGGCGCCCAGCTCCTCGAGGTGCTGGCCTACCCGTTCGCGGGCGACGCGGCGCTCGGGCGGACCCTCATCGGGATCTTCGGCGTGGTCATCCTGGCCGTGGCCGTGTATGCCGTTCGCGCCACGCCCGCGCTCACCTGGGTGGCCGTGGTGCTGGGCGTCCCGGTGGTCGCCCTCACGGTGGCCGAGGGTTTCGTTCCCGACAACCCCGGGGTGGTCCTGTCGGCCGCGCTGGTGCGTGCCGCGTTCTACGGCTACACGAGCTACGCCCTCATCCGTTACCTGTTCGCCGACTCGTGGGTCACCCGCGACGAGATCTTCGCCGTGGGCGCGAACTTCACGGTCGTCTCGTGGATGTTCGCGTACCTCTTCACGGCCGTCCAGGTCGTCTGGCCGGGGTCGTTCATCGCCTACCAGGGGGGAGGGACAGCGCACCTTCCTCGAGCTGCTCTTCCTGTCCTTCGCCAACCTCACCAGCGTCGGCTTGTCCGACGTGACCGCCGTGCTGCCCCACGCGCGCTCGGTGGTGATCATCGAGCAGGTGGCCGGCGTCATGTACGTCGCGCTGATCATCGCCCGGGTGGTCGGGCTGACGATCACGCGCTGGCGCACCTAGCCCGGCGTGCTCAGCCGTCGAGCTCGCTGATCGTCGCCAGGCTCGGGCCGCGCTGCTCCTGGAGTGCCCTCGCACCCGACTCCGCCTCGCGCATGACGCGCAGGATGTTGCCGCTGGCGAGCTTGCCCAGGTCCTCGTCGGACCATCCGCGCTCGGCCAGCGCCTCGAGCAGGCGACGGTAGCCGGTGACGTCCTCGAGCCCTTCGGGCAGCACCTCGACCCCGTCGTAGTCGCCGCCGAGCCCGACGTGGTCGACGCCGGCGACCTCGCGGACGTGCTCGACGTGGGCGACGACATCGGCCAGCGTCGCCGGCGGCTCGGGCACCCGCTCGCGGTATGCCGCGAAGAAGGCCGCGAACTCGTCGGCGTCGGCCGGGGTGATGCCCTCGGACGCGGCCTGTGCCGTGCCCTCGGCCCGCCACGCCGCGGCCTGCGGGTTCACGAAGCTCGGGACGAAGGTGACCATGCAGACGCCCCCGTTGTCGCGCAGCGCCTCGAGCACGTCGTCCGGCGCGTTGCGCGGGCTGTCGCACACGGCCTGTGCCGACGAGTGGCTGAAGATCGCCGGCACCTGCGCCACGCGAAGGGCGTGGCGCATGGTCTCCGCCGAGACGTGCGAGAGGTCGACGAGCATCCCGATGCGGTTCATCTCGCGGACCACCTCGACGCCGAACGGCGACAGTCCGCCGTGGACCCGGGCGTCGGTGGCCGAGTCCGCCCAGGGGACGTTGCTGTTGTGCGTCAGGGTGAGGTAGCGCACCCCGAGGACGTGCAGCATCCGCAACGTCGCGAGCGAGCTGTTGATCGAGTGACCGCCCTCGGCGCCCAGCAGCGACGCGATCCGGCCGCCGGCCCACGCCGCCTCCACCTCGTCGGCCGTCCGCGCGAACGCCAGCTGGTCGGCATACCTCGCCACCAGCTGGTGACCGGCATCGATCTGCTCCAACGTCGCGCTCACCGCCGCGTCGCCGGTGAGCGAGGCCGGCACGAACACCGACCAGAACTGGCCGCCGACCCCGCCCTGGCGCAGCCGTGGCAGGTCCGTGTGGGTCGGGGTGCCGCCTGCGCCGACGTCGAGCCGGTCGAAGTCGTAGCCCACGCGGGCGCGAGCCTCCCAGAGCAAGTCGTTGTGCCCGTCGATCACGGGGTGGGCTCGCAGGAGGGCGCTGACCGTCATGACGTCACCGTACCCACCCCTAGAGTGGACGCATGAGCTCGACCGCACAGCGCAGTGTCGCCCTGGTCACCTTGGGGTGCACCCGCAACGACGTCGACTCCGAGGAGCTCGCCGGCCGCCTCGCCGCGGAGGGCTGGCTGCTGGTCGACAGCGCCGACGATGCCGACGTCGCGGTGGTCAACACCTGCGGGTTCGTCGAGCAGGCCAAGAAGGACTCGATCGACGTGCTGCTCGAGGCGTCCGCTCGCAAGGGCCAGGGCCGCACCAAGGCCGTCGTCGCCGTGGGCTGCCTCGCCGAGCGGTACGGATCCCAGCTCGCCGCCGAGCTGCCCGAGGCCGACGCGGTGCTGGGGTTCGACTCCTACGCCGACATGTCGACGCACCTGCAGGCCATCCTCGACGGCCACGCACCGGCCTCCCACACGCCCCAGGACCGCCGCCGGCTCCTGCCGCTGTCTCCCGTGGAGCGTCAGGACGGCGCCGCTGCGGTGGCCATCCCAGGTCACGGTGTCCCGGCTGACGTGACCATCGAGGGCCCCGTGCCCGCCTCCGGGCCCAGAGTGATCCGGGCTCGCCTCGACGGGCGCCCGTGGGCTCCGCTGAAGATCGCCAGCGGCTGCGACCGCCGCTGCGCCTTCTGCGCGATCCCGATGTTCCGCGGCGCCTTCGTGTCACGTCGTCCGCACGACATCATCGCCGAGGCCCACTGGCTGGCCGAGCGTGGCGTCAAGGAGCTCTTCCTGGTCAGCGAGAACTCCACGTCCTACGGCAAGGATCTCGGCGATATCGGCCTGCTCGAGAAGCTGCTGCCCGAGCTCACCGCGGTGCCCGGCATCGAGCGCGTGCGGGTCTCCTACCTCCAGCCCGCCGAGATCCGACCCGACCTGCTCGACGCCATGGCGACCGTGCCCGGCGTGGTGCCGTACTTCGACATCTCGTTCCAGCACGCCTCGGCGCCGCTGCTGCGCTCGATGCGACGCTTCGGCGGTCGCGAGGCGTTCCTCGGCCTGCTCGACCAGGTCCGTGAGCGGGCCCCGCTCGCCGGCATCCGCAGCAACGTCATCGTGGGTTTCCCGGGTGAGACCGAGGACGACCTCGCCGAGCTCGAGGCGTTCCTCGTCGCGGCCCGGCTCGACGTCGTGGGCGTGTTCGGGTACTCCGACGAGGACGGCACCGAGGCGCAGACCTATGGCGAGAAGCTGTCCGACGACGTCGTCACCGAGCGCGTCGCCCGGTTCAGCGCGCTGATCGAGGAGCTCAACCTCCAGCGCGCGGAGGAGCGCATCGGCGAGACCGTCGAGGTCCTCGTGGAGTCCGTGCCGTCCGGGTCGTCTGGGTCGTCTGAGTCGGATGACGACGAGCCGATGGTCGTGGGTCGGGCAGCGCACCAGGGCCCGGATGTCGACGGAGTCACCTACCTCGATCCTGCGGAGTTCCCCGGCGTCCGGGTGGGTGACCTCGTCCCCGCCAGGATCGTCGCCACCCACGGCATCGACCTCGTGGGGCAGCCGTGCTGAGCGAGTCGGCCCCCGCACCTGACCCGGCCGCGACCCCGGTGGCCAGCCCGGCGCCCAGCTCGTGGAACGTCGCCAACGCGCTCACCGTGTGCCGCATCCTGCTCGTCCCCGTCTACGGCTGGTTGCTGCTCAGCGACGGCGGCGCCAGCCCCAGAGAGCGCTGGTGGGCTGCCGCGGTGCTCGTGGTGGCGACCGCGACCGACCGGCTGGACGGCGACCTCGCGCGCCGTCACGGGCTGGTGACCAACCTCGGCAAGATCGCCGACCCGATCGCCGACAAGACCCTGATGGGCATGGCGTTCGTCGGCCTGTCGATCCTCGGGGACCTGCCGTGGTGGGTCACCGTCGTCGTGCTCGTGCGCGAGTGGGGGGTCACGGTGCTGCGCTTCTACGTGATCCGCCACGGGGTCATGCCCGCTGGCCGCGGGGGCAAGGTCAAGACGGCACTGCAGTTCTTCGGGCTGTTGTTGTACACGCTGCCGCTGTGGTCCTTCCCCGGAGCGGACGCGTGGACGTGGGTGGCCCGGATCATCCTGGCGCTGGCCGTCCTGGTTACCGTCGTCACCGGCCTCGACATCGCCGTCAAGGCGTTTCGGCTGCGCCGCGACAGCCCCCGGTCGGAGCGCAAGCGCCAGGCTCGCGCCGCACGCCGCGGATGAGCGCCGCCGAGGTCGTGGCCACCCTGACGGCCTCTGGGCTGACGATCGGCACCGCCGAGTCGCTCACCGGCGGGCTGGTCTGCGGCGCCCTGACGGAGGTGCCCGGTGCCTCCGCGGTCGTCCGGGGTGGGGTGGTCGCCTACGCCACCGACCTCAAGGCGGCGATGCTGGGCGTCGACGCCGACTTGCTGACAGCCGGGGGCGCTGTCCAGGCCGAGGTCGCGGTCCAGATGGCCCAGGGCGTATGCCGCGTGCTCGGCTGCGAGGTGGGCGTCGCGACGACCGGCGTCGCCGGACCCGATCCCCAGGACGGTCAGCCGGTGGGCACAGTGTTCGTCGCCGTGGCGACGTCCGCAGCGGCCGGGAGCCCTGCCTGTGTCCGCGTCGAGGCACTCTCGCTCGACGGAAGCCGGGATTCGATCCGCCACGAGACGGTCGAGGCCGCACTGGCCCTCGTGCTGGCTGTGGTGGAGGCCCAGGCGCAGGCTCACGTGCGCGAGTGACCGCTGCGGAAGATTCTGGCCGCCCGAGTCGTTGATCACGACATACTGTGAGTTTGTCCAATCCTCCGCGCGCGGTGTCCGGGGCGCGGGGTACCGTGGTCACAGCGGTCCGGTGCGCGGTGCACCAGGCCCGGTGCCGGAAAGGTGCCGAGTCCATGAGGGAGGCGTCATGATCCTGCTTCGTCGAGAGCTCGGTGACGTCCTCCGCGAGCAGCGGCAGTCGCAGGGACGCACCCTGCGCGAGGTGTCGGCTGCGGCGTCGGTGTCGCTGGGTTACCTCAGCGAGGTCGAGCGCGGCGAGAAGGAAGCATCATCCGAGCTGCTTGCCTCGATCTGTGGGGCGCTGCGCCTGCCACTGTCCGAGGTGCTTGGTCAGGTGTCCGAGCGGGTGGCCGAGACCGAGGCGCTGACAGCTCCGGTGGCGCTGCCGATTCCCTCGACTCCGCTGGTGTCCGCCTCCGCCGCCTGAGCGTGCGCTGGCTGAGCGTCTCCGTCTGAGCGTCTCCGCGCCTCGCTTGCTCAGCGTGCGCGGTACGGCGTCGCCCGTCCCCCCGACGACCCCAGGGGCCGTTGTGGCCTGCCGTCGTCCGTCATCCCCAGGCCGCCCTGGCACGTGGGGCAGTAGAACATCGTGCGCTCACGCCCGGGCGGCCCCACCATGGCGACGCGGACCGTGCTCGCGCACCGTCGACAGGGCCGTCCTGCCCGGGCATGGACGTAGGTCTCCTCGCCGTGACGGCGTACGCCGGTGCTGGCCTGCACCCCCTGGTGCCGTGCGGTGTCGATGAGCCGGTGCACCCGGGCCACCAGCGTGGCAAGGACCGCCTCGGGCAGCTCAGCGGCCATGGTCCACGGGTGCAGTCGCTCGAGGAACAGGCTCTCGGCAGCCCAGAGCGTGCCCACGCCGGCGAGGTGTCGCTGGTCGAGCAGCGCAGCCCCGATCGTGGCGTCGCTGGTGCGCAGGTTGGCGACCGCGACGGCCGCGTCCCAGTCGGGGCCGAGCAGGTCGGGGCCGAGGTGGCCCACGACGGTGGGCTCGTCAGCGGTGGGCAGGACCTCCAGCAGACCGAGACGGAGCCCGAGCGCGGTCCAGGTGCTCGTGCCGATCGCGGCCCGCAGGTCGCTGCGGCGTAACCAGCGGGGTGTGTCGGCGGCCCGCTCGACGCGCCACTGACCCTCCATGCGGAGGTGGGAGTGCACCGTCACCCCCGAGTCGAGCCGGTGCAGCAGATGCTTGCCGCGACTGACCACCTCGAGGGTGGTGGCGCCTCTCAGGTCGATGGTGGCGACCGCAGGAAAGCGCAGGTCGCACACCACCACCGGCGCGCCGGCCAGCGCCTGGTCGAGCCGGTGGGCCGTGCGCCAGACGGTGTCACCCTCGGGCATCGGTCACCGGCGGAGCCTCAGGCCGCGAGGCGTGGCATGGAACCCGGCTCGCGCGAGGGCTGCGGCGAGCGGATGTGCGGAACCGAGGACGGTGTCCCCGTCGGCCTTCTCCACGGTCAGTCGTCCGAGCGCACCCTCGCGCACGGCGAGGGCGAGCGCGTCGGCAGCACTCTGGAGCGGCTGGTCGTCCTCGGTCCATGACAACAGGGTCTTGCCTCCGCGCTCGACGTAGAGGACGAGCTCGCCGTCGACCAGCACCACGAGGGCGCCCGCCTTGCGGGCTGGCTGGTGACCGCGCTTCGTAGCCCCGACCGTGGTCGTCGCGGAGTCCTTCGCACCGTCGGAACCGCTGGGCGGCTCGGCGCCGTGGGGGCCTCGGTCGGCGGCGCGCTGCGGCCACGGGAGCGCCGCGCCGTACGGGTTGGCCGGATCGGTCGCCGCGAGCACCATGGCGGGCGTCGCCCGGTCGGTCGCCGCCCCGAGCGGGCGGACCCCGGCGCGCAGCCGGTCAACCGCCCCGGTGGTCGAGAACTGGGAGGCCCCGAGCGACTCCACGAAGTACCCCCGCCGCACCCGACCCGACTCCTCGGCCGCCGCGAGCACCCGGTAGACGCCGGCGAAGCCGCCCGGCACGTCCTCGGCCACGACACTGCCCCGGGTCACGATGCCGTAGCGGTCGAGCAGGACCTCGGCCGTGGCGTACGCGCGAACGGTCGGGTCAGGCTCGGGCTCGGGCAGGAGCGACCATCGCCCCGCACCGGCCGGCGGCCCACCGCGCACGGGCATGGTGGGCCGACCCAGGCTGCGCTGGCCGGACAGCGCTCCGAGGGAGCCCCGCCGCCCGGCATACCTCGTGGTGCGCGGCCCGGAGCGGGAGCGTTTGTGGGCGGTGCGGCCACCGGCAAGGTGGGCGCGCAGCGGTGCGAGGGTGTCGTTGGTGACCAGGCCGTCCCACGCGAGCGACCACAGGTCCGTGAGGAGGCCCTCGTCGTCCTGGCTGCCGACCGCGTCGGAGAGGGTGCGGAAGAAGTACGCGCCGCCCCCCTGACAGGGCGTCGAGGATCGCCTGCTGCAGGTCGGTCACGGGGCTGGCTCCCGGCGGGGCCAGGGTGAGGTGGGCAGTGTCAGCGAGGTGGAGCGAGACCCACCCGTCGTCGCCCGGCAGGGCGCCATGGCCTCGCCAGACGACCTCGCCGCTGCTGGTGAGGTCATCGAGCAGGGCGGGGGTGTAACCGACCACCCGGCTGGGCAGCACGAGGGTCTCGAGCGCGCTGGCGGGCACGACCGCGCCGGCGAGCTGCTCGATGGCCCGGACCAGCCCCTCGCGACCGCGCAGGGCGCCGCCCACGCCCTGCCAGGCTGGCAGGAAGCGGGCCAGCTCGACCGCAGCCACCGGCTCGACCTCGGCGCGCAGTGCTGCCAGCGACCGGCGCCGCAGCAGCCGCAGCACCTCGGCGTCGCAGTAGTCGAGCCCGTGCAGGCCGCCGCCGTTCTCGGTCGGGAGCAGCTCACCCTCGACGACCCGACCGGCCGAGACCAGGCGGCGCAGCGCATCGGTGGCGACGGCCGGTCCGACCCCCACCAGGCCGCGACGGCGGCGGCGGGGAACGGACCGTGCGTGCGGGCGTAGCGTCGAACCAGGTCCCCGAGCGGGTCGGGGACCGACTCGAGGAACGCCTGGGGGATGCCGACCGGCAGCGAGCACCCCAGGGCGTCACGCAGGCGGCCCGCGTCCTCGATCGCGGCCCAGCGCTCCTCGCCGGCCACCCGGACCCGGATCAGCCGACGGGCACCCTCGAGCTCGACGAGCCAGCCGCCGACCGTCGCCGCGGTCGCCGGGTCCTGGCAACGCCTGACGATGTCGTCGAGGGGGAGGGGGCCGAGCGCCCGCAGCAGGTCGGCCACGTCCTCGGCGTCGCGACAGGCGCGCTCGGGGGTGAGGCGCTGGAGCTCGGTCTCGGTGCGGGTGACCTCGGCGGGGTCGAGCAGGTCGCGCAGCGAGAGGCCCTCGCCGCGGCCGAGCAGCTCGGCCAGGAGGGTCGGGTCGAGGGCGAGGGCGGCGGCGCGCTTCTCGGCCAGGGGCGAGTCGCCCTCGTAGAGGAACTGCGCGACGTACCCGAACATCAGGGACCGGGCGAACGGCGAGGGCTGGGCCGACTCGACGTCGACCATGGTGACCTCGCGGGACTCGATCGAGCGCATCAGGGCGGTCAGCCCCGGCACGTCGAACACGTCCTGGACGCACTCGCGCACCGTCTCGAGGACGATCGGGAACGACGCGTACTGGCTGGCCACCTCGAGCAGCTGGGCGGCCCGCTGGCGCTGCTGCCACAGCGGCTGGCGGCGGTCGGGACGCCGTCGGGGCAGGAGCAGCGCCCGGGACGCGCACTCCCTGAAGCGGGCGGCGAACAGCGCCGACCCGCCGATCTGCGAGGTCACCAGGTCGTGCACCTCGTCGGCCTCGAGCCGCACGAGCTCGAGCAGCTCGGCCCCGATGCCGCGCCCCGACGACCCGGTGGACCCCTCGTCGTCGAACTCGAGGTCGGGCAGGCGGAAGACGATGCCGTCGTCGCCGTGCATGGCCTGCACGTCGACGCCGTAGCGCTCGCGCATGCGGGCCGAGACGCACAGCGCCCACGGCGCGTGCACCTGACCACCGAACGGTGAGTGCACCGCGACCCGCCAGTCGCCGATCTCGTCGCGGAACCGCTCGACCACGATGGTCCGGTCATCGGGAACGTGGCGGGTGGCCTGCTGCTGCTCGGACAGGTAGGCGAGCAGGTTGTCGGTGGCCCACTCGTCGAGGCCGGCCGCGGTGACCCGCTCGCGGGCCCTGGCGGGGGAGAGCCCCACGACCTCGCGGACGAACGCGCCCACCGCCCGGCCCAGCTCTGCCGGGCGACCTAGCTGGTCGCCCTTCCAGAACGGCAGCCGTCCCGGCAGGCCGGGCGCCGGGGTCACCAGCACCCGGTCGTGGGTGATGTCCTCGATGCGCCACGTCGAGGTGCCGAGGGTGAACACGTCGCCGACCCGGGACTCGTAGACCATCTCCTCGTCGAGCTCACCGACCCGTCGGCCCGCGCCCTCGGACGAGGCGAGGAACACGGCATACAACCCGCGGTCGGGGATGGTGCCGCCGGAGGTGACGGCGAGCCGCTGAGCCCCCGGACGCCCGGTGAGGGTGCCCGTGACCCGGTCCCAGACGATGCGAGGGCGCAGCTCGGCGAACTCGTCGCTGGGGTAGCGCCCCGAGAGCATGTCGAGCACGGACTCGAGGATCGACCGGGGCAGCGCCGCGAACGGCGTGGCGCGGCGGACCACCTGCTCGAGGTCGTCGACGGTCCACTCGTCGAGCGCGCACATGGCCACGATCTGCTGGGCGAGCACGTCGACCGGGTTGGCCGGCACGCGCAGGGACTCGATGGCACCGGTCCGCATGCGCTCGACGACGACCGCGGTCTGCACGAGGTCGCCCCGGAACTTCGGGAAGAGGACCCCGCGGGACACTGCCCCGACCTGGTGGCCGGCGCGCCCGACCCGCTGGAGCCCGGACGCCACGGACGGCGGTGACTCGACCTGGATCACCAGGTCGACGGCCCCCATGTCGATGCCCAGCTCCAGCGAGCTCGTCGCGACCACGGCGGGCAGGCGGCCGGCCTTGAGGTCCTCCTCGATCAGCTGGCGGTGCTCCTTGCTCACCGACCCGTGGTGGGCCCGCGCGAGGACCGCGGGTGCGCCGGACGACGCGCCCGACTGGGCCATGAGCTGGGCAGGCGTGCGCCCGGCGGTATGCCGCGGGGCGGGCTCGGCAGGCTCGTCACCACGAGCCTCGCGGGCCGTCTCGAGGCGCTCGTCCCATATCTCGTTGAGCCGGGCGGTGAGCCGCTCCGCGAGGCGTCGGGAGTTGGAGAAGACCAAGGTGGAGCGATGGGTGGCGATCAGGTCGACGATGCGCTCCTCGACGTGTGGCCAGATCGAGGCACGCCGCTCGGCGCCCGAGGCCGGACCCGACAGGTCGCCCTCGATCACCTCACCGAGGGCGGACATGTCCGCGATCGGGACGACGACCTCGAGGTCCCACTCCTTGGTCGACGGTGGCCGCACGACCTCGACCGGCCGGCCGCCGGCGAGGTAGCGAGCCACCTCGTCGACCGGTTCGACGGTGGCGGACAGGCCGATGCGTTGCGCCGGGGTGTCGAGCAGGGCGTCGAGGCGCTCGAGCGAGAGGGCGAGGTGGGCGCCGCGCTTGGTGCCGGCGACGGCGTGCACCTCGTCGAGGATGACGGTCTCGACCCCGGCCAGGGCCTCGCGGGCCTGGGAGGTGAGGATGAGGAAGAGCGACTCAGGGGTGGTGATGAGCACGTCGGTGGGAGTGCGCGCGAATGCGCGGCGCTCGTTCGCCGGCGTGTCGCCGGAACGCACGGCCACGGTGATGTCGGGTGGGGTCAGCCCGAGCCGGGTCGCCGCGTGGCCGATGCCGACCAGCGGCGAGCGCAGGTTGCGCTCGACGTCGACGGCCAGGGCCTTCATCGGGGAGACGTAGAGGACCCGGCACCGCTTGAGCCGCTCGACGGGAACCGGCTCGCTGGACAACCGGTCGAGCGCCCAGAGGAACGCGGACAGCGTCTTGCCCGAGCCGGTGGGCGCCACGACGAGCGCATGGTGCCCCGAGCTGATCGCCGACCAGGCGCCGGCCTGGGCCGCGGTGGGCGCGGTGAAGGAGCCCCTGAACCACGCCGCGGTGGCGGGGGAGAACCGGTCGAGCACGTCGCCTGCCATCAGAGCCACAGCCTCTCACCCCGGACCGACACTCGCTGCCGCCGTAGGACGCTGGCTGGTCGGCCGGTGGTCCTGTCGGACGCTGTGCCTACACTCGGGCCGTGCGTCTGAGCCGGTTCTGGGAGCTGATGAACGACGAGTTCGGCGAGACCTATGCCGGCTCGCTCGCTCGCGGGCACACCCTGCACGCCCTCGGCGACGTCACGGTGCTCGAGGCGCTGGACCGCGGCGAGTCTCCTCGGCGGGTCTGGCTCGCGCTCTGCGACGACATGGACGTGCCCGAGTCGCGCCGACTCGGCATCGAGCGCCGGCACGTCCGGTGACCCGTCTCGACTGGTCGGCCCACCCGCTGGTCCTCGCACCCATGGCGGGCGGCCCGACCACCGTGGCACTCGCCGCCGCGGCGGCTCGGGGAGGGATGTTCCCGTTCCTCGCCGGCGCCTACCTCACCGCCGCGCGGCTGCGCGAGGACGTCGCAGCCCTGCGTGCGGCGACCGCGGCGCCGTTCGGGGTCAACGTCTTCGCGCCGTCACCGAACCTGCCCACGATGCACGCCGACGCCCTCGCGTATGCCGAGCTGCTGGCGCCGTGGGCGGCCGCCGCGGGCGTCGAGCTCGGCGAGCCGCGCTATGACGACGACGCGTTCGACGCCAAGGTGGACCTGCTCGTCGAGCTGGCGCCGCCGCTCGTGAGCTTCGCCTTCGCCTGGCCACCCGCCGAGGTCGTGGCCCGCCTCCAGGCGGCCGGCGTCGAGGTCTGGGTCACGCTCAACGATCCCGACGAGGTGGCCTGGGCGCAGGAGCTGGGCGTCGACGGGCTGGTGGCCCAGGGCTGGGAGGCCGGCGGTCACCGGGGTGGCCCGGTCGACACCGGCGCAGAACAGCTGGCGGTGCGCGAGCTCGTCAGCGCACTGCGAGACCGCAGTCCGCTGCCGGTGATGGCGGCCGGCGGGCTCATGACCGGTGGCGACGCCGCGCAACTGCGCGCGGTCGGCGCGGTGGCCAGCGCGTTCGGCACGGCCTTCCTGGACTGCGTCGAGGCCGGCACCGCCGGGGTCCACCGGTATGCGCTCACCCACCGCAGCGGCACGCGCGTCACGCGGGCGTTCACCGGCCGCAGCGCGCGGGCCCTGAGCACGACGTGGACCGAGCGGTTCGGCGACGTCGCGCCGGCGGCATACCCCCACGTGCACCACCTGACCGCGCCCCTGCGGGCCCACGGCAAGGCGACCGGCGAGGCCGAGCTGGTGCACCTGTGGGCGGGCACCGGCCACGCCGGGATCCGTCCGATGGCGGCCACCGAGCTGGCCCGCACCCTGCGGGCCGAGCTGGACGCCGGAAATGGGTGAGAGCGTGTCGGCGATTGTCGGTAGCGTGCAGCATCGTGCCTGACGACGACATCCTGCTGAGCGCCTCGGGGCTGACGAAGACCTTCGGGGACTTCACGGCCGTCGACGGCATCGACTTCGCGGTCCGCAAGGGGGAGTGCTTCGGGTTCCTCGGTCCCAACGGGGCGGGCAAGTCCTCGACGATGCGCATGGTGGGGTGTGTCTCCCCGGTCTCCGACGGTGAGCTGCGGCTGTTCGGGCTCGACCCCGGTCAGCACGGCCCGGCCATCCGCGCGCGCCTGGGCAGCTGCCCCCAGAAGGACACCCTCGACGAGGAGCTCACGGTCGAGGAGAACCTCTGGGTCTACGGCCGCTACTTCGGCCTCTCGCGCAAGGAGGTCCGCTCCCGGGCTGCCGAGCTGCTCGACTTCGCCCAGCTCACCGACCGGGCCGGTGACAAGGTCGAGCCGCTGTCCGGCGGCATGAAGCGGCGGCTGACGATCGCCCGCTCGCTGATCAACTCACCCGAGATCCTGCTGCTCGACGAGCCCACCACGGGCCTGGACCCGCAAGCGCGCCACGTCCTGTGGGACCGGCTCTTCCGGCTCAAGCGCTCCGGCGTGACGCTGGTGCTGACCACGCACTACATGGACGAGGCGGAGCAGCTCTGCGACCGGCTGGTGGTCATGGACCACGGGCGGATCGTCGCCGAGGGGTCGCCTCGCGAGCTCATCGACACCTACTCGACCCGTGAGGTGCTCGAGCTGCGCTTCGACGTCGAGGACCAGCGCGACTTCGCCCAACAGCTCGCCGGGGTGGGGGAGCGGGTGGAGGTCCTGCCCGACCGCCTGCTGGTCTACACCGACGACGGCGACGCGGCCGCCGCGGCAGTCCACGCCCGCGGCATCGCGCCGCTGTCCTCGTTGGTGCGCCGCTCGACCCTGGAAGACGTGTTCCTCCACCTGACCGGCCGGACGCTGGTGGACTGATGTCACCCCTGCCGCCCACCGAAGCCGTCACCGAGCAGTGGGAGCAACGGGCCACCCCAGGCCCGCGACCCGCACTGAGCGCCCACGAACGGGTGCTGGCAGTGTGGGAGTACCACCTGCGGGTCTATCGCCGGACCTGGCGTGGCTCGGTCATCTCCCGGGCGCTCATGCCCCTGCTCTTCCTGCTGTCCATGGGGGTCGGGCTCGGGTCGCTGGTCGACCACCGGGCCGGCGGCGTCCACGGCGTGCCGTACCTCGCGTTCGTGGCCCCGGCGATCCTGGCGGTGCAGACCATGTGGGTGGCCAACGGCGAGTCGACGTACCAGGTGCTCGGGTACATCAAGTGGAACATGACCTACCACGCCCAGCTGGCCTCGCCTCTGGGCGTGCGCGACGTGCTCTCAGGGCACTTCCTGGCGGTGGCCTGCCACCTGGTCATGTCCACGTCGTTCTTCATGGTCGTCGCCGCGCTGTTCGGGGGCTTCCACTCCTGGTGGGCCCTGCTGTGCCTGCCGATCGCCGTCCTGACCGGCATGGCCTTCAGCATCCCGATGTTCGCGTTCACCGCGGTGCAGGAGGGTGACAACGGGTTCAACATCCTGTTCCGCTGGATCATCACGCCGATGATGCTCTTCTCCGGGACGTTCTTCCCCATCCAGCAGCTGCCCGTCTGGATGCAGCCGATCGCCTGGGCGACGCCCCTGTGGCACGGCGTCGAGGCCTGTCGCGCGGTGGCCAGCGGCACCATCGCCTGGGGGCCGCTGGCCGGTCACCTGCTCGTCCCGCTGGCGTATGCCGCGGTGGGCTGGTGGCTTGCCGAGCGCGCCTTTGCCCGGAGGCTGGTTCCGTGAGCGCGACCACGACTTCGACCTCGCCGGCCGCGCGGGTGGCTCGTCTCGTCCCGATGCCTGCGGGGGCCGGCCTCGCCCGGATGATGGTCGAGCGCAACGTCACGGCGTTCCGACGGGGCTGGATCGCGCTCGTCACCGGGTTTGCCGAGCCGGTGTTCTACCTGTTCTCCCTCGGGATCGGGATCGGCGCCCTAGTGCACACCGTCACCACCGACTCGGGCCGCGTCGTGAGCTACGTGCAGTTCGTCGCGCCGGCGCTGCTGGCGACCTCGGCGATGAACGGCGCCGTGTTCGACTCGACCTTCAACGTGTTCTTCAAGCTGAAGTACGCCCGCCTGTACGACGCCGTGCTGGCCACCCCCATGGGCCCGCGGGACATCGCCGTCGGAGAGATCTCGTGGTCGCTCATCCGCGGCGGGATGTACTCGGCCCTGTTCCTGGCGGTGGCCCTGGTGGCTGGTGCGGTCACCTCCTGGTGGGCCGTGCTGGCCTTGCCCGCGGCCGTGTTCATCGGCTTCGCCTTCGCGGCGGCGGGGATGTTCGCCACGACCTTCATGCGCTCGTGGGTCGACTTCGACTACGTGACCCTGGCGATCCAGCCGATGTTCCTGTTCTCGGCGACCTTCTTCCCGCTGTCGACCTACCCCGATGCGCTGCGATGGCTGGTGGAGTGCACTCCGCTGTACCACGGCGTCGCGCTCGAGCGGGCGCTCCTGCTCGGGGACGTGGGCTGGGGAGTGCTGGGTCACGTGCTGTACCTGGGCGTGCTGGGTGGGGTGGGCGTCATCGGCGCAGCCCGTCGGCTCGAACGACTGCTGCTTTCGTAGGTCGGCGTGTCGCGCTAGACCACCGCCCATTTCGAACACACGTTCGGTAGACTCATGCACAGGTGGAGCCCCGACGGGCCTTCGTCCACAGCTCTGGTGTGGGCTCAGGTCGACTGTCGGTGGCGACTCCTAGCGTCTGACCCAACAGCGGATACTGCACAGATTCTGACTGACCAGTTCTCTGACTGACCAGGGTCGAAGGCAGGCGCGCCCGACTCGACCAGTGAAAGAAGGAACCGTGGCGAAGATGGCTGCAACCACCAGCTCGAACGGCATCGACCAGAAGGCCAAGTCCCTGGACTCCGTCATGGGCCAGATCGAGAAGTCGTTCGGCAAGGGCGCCGTGATGCGCCTGGGCGACGACATCCGACCGCCCATCGAAGTGATCCCCACCGGCTCGATCGCGCTCGACATCGCGCTCGGCATCGGTGGCCTTCCGCGCGGTCGGGTCGTGGAGATCTACGGCCCGGAGTCCTCGGGCAAGACCACCGTCGCCCTGCATGCGATCGCCAACGCGCAGAAGGCCGGCGGCATCGCCGCGTTCATCGACGCCGAGCACGCCCTCGACCCGGAGTACGCCAAGAAGCTGGGGGTCGACACCGACGCTCTGCTCGTCAGCCAGCCCGACACCGGTGAGCAGGCACTCGAGATCGCCGACATGCTGATCCGCTCGGGCGCCCTCGACATCATCGTCATCGACTCCGTCGCGGCGCTGGTTCCCCGTGCCGAGATCGAGGGCGAGATGGGCGACAGCCACGTGGGCCTGCAGGCCAGGCTCATGTCCCAGGCCCTGCGCAAGCTCACCGGCGCCATCAACAACACGGGCACCACCGCCATCTTCATCAACCAGCTCCGCGAGAAGATCGGCGTCATGTTCGGCTCGCCCGAGACGACGACCGGTGGCAAGGCGCTGAAGTTCTACGCCTCGGTCCGACTCGACGTCCGCCGCATCGAGACGCTCAAGGACGGCACCGAACCCGTCGGCAACCGCACCCGCGTCAAGGTCGTCAAGAACAAGGTCTCGCCCCCGTTCAAGCAGGCCGAGTTCGACATCCTCTACGGCTTCGGCATCTCTCGCGAGGGTGGCCTCATCGACATGGGCGTCGACCAGGGCTTCGTCCGCAAGGCCGGTGCCTGGTACACCTACGACGGCGACCAGCTGGGCCAGGGCAAGGAGAACGCCCGGCAGTTCCTCAAGGACAACCCCGACCTGGCCGACGAGATCGAGAAGAAGATCAAGGAGAAGCTCGGCATCGGTCCGCAGGTCGACAAGCCGGCCATAGCTGTCGTCCCTGAGGTCTCCGTCGAGTTCTGATCCGCATGACTGCGCGACACGACACGGCCAGGGCTGCCCTCGAGGCGGCCCTGGCCGCGACCGCGTCCGACCGAGCCGAGGCCCGGCCCGAGCGGCCCGACCGACCCGAACCGGCCGAACAGTCCGGTGAACCGAACCCCTATGACGTCGCCCGCCAGATCGCCTTGCGCCAGCTCGCGCTGTCACCGAAGAGCCGCAAGCAGCTCCTCGACAAGCTGCGCCAGCGCAACTGCCCCGACGACGTCGCCGAGGCGGTGCTCGACCGCCTCACCGAGGTCGGGCTCATCGACGACGAGGCGTTTGCCGGGATGCTCGTCCGGTCCCAGCAGGCCGGCCGCGGCCTGGCCAAGCGAGCCCTCGCGCGCGAGCTGCGCACCAAGGGCGTCGACGACGAGACGGCGCAGGCCGCGCTGGAGGCGGTCAGCTCCGACGACGAGCGGGCCCGCGCGGAGCGGCTCGTGGCCAAGCGCCTGAAGGCTCTGCACGGGCTCGAGCCCGCTGTGCAGACCCGTCGGCTCGCCGCCATGCTGGCCCGCAAGGGGTACCCCTCCGACCTGGTGATGAGCGTGGTTCGCGAGGCCGTCGCGAACGCGCCGGAGCACCGGCGTGACTGAGCACGGCATACCCGGCGGTGCGCAGCACGTACCCTTGTCCGTGCGATGAGTACCACCACAGCCCTCGTGGCCCACCCCACCTACGACGTCCGCACCCATGGGTGCCAGATGAACGTCCACGACTCCGAGCGGCTGGCCGGGCTGCTCGAGACGGCGGGCTACGTCGACGTCAACAGCCTCCCGGCAGACCAGCGCCCTGAGGCTGCCGACGTGGTCGTCTTCAACACGTGTGCGGTGCGCGAGAACGCCGACAACAAGCTCTACGGCAACCTCGGTCAGCTGCGTCCGGCCAAGACCCGCAACCCCGACATGCAGATCGCCGTCGGCGGCTGCATGGCCCAGAAGGACCGCGAGACCATCGTCGCGCGTGCGCCCTGGGTCGATGTCGTGTTCGGCACCAACAACATCGGCAGCCTCCCGGCCCTGCTCGACCGGGCGCGCCACAACAAGCGCGCGGAGGTCGAGATCCTCGAGAGCCTCGAGGTGTTCCCGAGCACGCTGCCGACGCGACGTGACTCGGCCTATGCCGGCTGGGTCTCGATCTCGGTGGGGTGCAACAACACCTGCACGTTCTGCATCGTCCCGAGCCTGCGTGGTCGTGAGGCCGACCGGCGCCCTGGTGACGTCCTGGCCGAGATCCGGGCGCTCGTCGAGCAGGGGGTCGTCGAGGTGACCCTGCTCGGACAGAACGTCAACACCTATGGCGTCGAGTTCGGCGACCGACTCGCGTTCGGCAAGCTGTTGCGGGCCTGCGGCGAGATCGACGGTCTGGAGCGGGTCCGGTTCACCAGCCCCCACCCCGCGGCATTCACCGACGACGTCATCACCGCGATGGCGCAGACCCCGAACGTCATGCCCAGCCTGCACATGCCGCTGCAGTCGGGCTCCGACAAGGTGCTCAAGGACATGCGCCGGTCCTACCGCAGTGCGAAGTTCCTCGGCATCCTCGACAAGGTCCGCGCCCAGATCCCTGACGCGGCGATCACCACCGACATCATCGTCGGCTTCCCCGGCGAGACCGAGGCCGACTTCGCCGAGACGCTGCGCGTCGTGCGCGAGTCCCGGTTCGCGAGCGCCTTCACCTTCCAGTACTCCATCCGCCCGGGCACCCCGGCCGCGACGATGCCCGACCAGCTGCCCAAGGCGGTCGTCCAGGAGCGTTACGAGCGGCTGATCGAGGTCCAGGAGGAGGTCTCCTGGGCGGAGAACCGCCGCCTCGAGGGGCGCGAGGTCGAGGTGCTCGTCGCCACCGGCGAGGGACGCAAGGACACCGCGACCCACCGACTCTCAGGTCGAGCCCGGGACAACCGGCTGGTGCACTTCGCCGTGCCCGAGGGCGGCGAGCGACCGCGTCCGGGTGACCTGGTCACGGTCGGGGTCACCTACGGCGCGCCTCACCACCTGGTCGCCGACGCCTCCCTCGCGGGTGGCGCGTATGCCGTGCGCCGTTCGGCCGGCGGCGATGCATGGGCGGCGCTCCAGGACGCTCCGGTCCCGGGCAAGCCCGGGGTCTCGCTGGGCATGCCCGGTGTGGGTCGGCCCGCACCCACGGCCGCGCCCACCTGCGGCTGACGATCTGGCTGCGCGAATCTGGAAGACTGCCGACCCATGACCATCCGGCCCATCGTCATCACCGGCGAGCCCGTCCTGCACCAGCGCGCCGAGCCGGTGCCGACCTTCGACGGAACGCTCGAACAGCTGGCCACCGACCTGTTCGAGACCATGGATGCCGCCCACGGCGTGGGCCTCGCCGCGCCCCAGATCGGGGTGGGCCTGCGGGTGTTCACCTGGGCGATGGACAACGACGACGGGGTGCCGGCTCGCGGCATCATCGTCAACCCGTTCGTCAGTGCGGCCAAGCCCAGCGTCGAGGAGCCGGACCCGCACGACGAGACCGAGGGCTGCTTGTCCGTGCCCGGCGAGAGCTTCCCCCTCAAGCGAGGGGAGCGAGCCACGGTCAGCGGCTTCGACCTCGCGGGCAACGAGGTCTCGTTCGAGGCGACGGGGTGGTTCGCCCGGTGCATGCAGCATGAGTACGACCACCTCAACGGCTTCCTCTACGTCGACCGGCTCAGCGACCGATGGGCCCGCAAGGCGCGCAAGGCCGTGAAGCGTCAAGGCTGGGGCGCCCCGGGGTTCAGCTGGCTGCCCGGAGTGGACCCCGACCCGTTCGGGCACGACGACGTCGAGCACCAGCACGACGAGAACCAGCACGACCTCTGACGATGACTCCACCACCGAGATGACGGGCCCGCTCGTCGTCGCCGTCGTCGGGGCCACCGCGACCGGCAAGTCCGACCTTGCGCTGGACCTCGCCGAGCACCTCGGCGGTGAGGTGGTCAATGCCGACGCCAGCCAGCTGTACCGCGGCATGGACATCGGCACGGCCAAGGTGCCACCAGCCGAGCGACGCGGCATACCGCACCACCAGCTCGACGTGCTGGGGGTGACGCAGGAGGCGAGTGTGGCTGCCTACCAGGCCGCCGCGCGGGCCGACCTCGCCGCGATCCAGGGCCGGGGGGCTCACCCCGTCCTGGTCGGTGGCTCGGGGCTCTACGTCCGGGCAGCCCTCGACGTGCTCGACATCCCGCCGACGGATGCGGTGGTGCGCGCGCGCCTGGAGCGCGAGGCCGCCGAGGTCGGCACGGCTCGGATGCTCGAGCGGCTCACCACCCTCGACCCGCGTGCCGCGGCGGTGATCGAGCCGCGCAACACCCGCCGGATCGTGCGGGCCCTGGAGGTCATCGAGCTCACCGGCCGGCCGTTCTCGGCCTCGATGCCGACTCGCGAGCTCGTCCAGCCGACGGTGCTGGTGGGCCTGCGCGTCGCGCGGGACGAGCTCGACCGGCGCATCGACGCCCGGGTGACGCGGATGTGGGCCGCCGGCTTGCTCGACGAGGTGCGGGGTCTCGAGGCGAACGGTCTGCGCGAGGGACGCACCGCCGCTCGGGCGCTCGGTTATGCGCAGGCCCTGGCCCAGCTCGACGGCACGACGACCCAGGCGCAGGCCATGGAGCAGACCGCGCTGCTGACCCGCCGGTTCGCCCGGCGACAGGAGTCGTGGTTCGGTGCCGACCCCCGCATCCACTGGCTCGACGCCACGACGACCGACCACCAGCGCCTGCTCGACCATGCCCTCGCCCTGGTCGGTGCGGCCATCAGGGCCCGCCATCAGTGACAATGGTGTCCATGGCTGACCAGACCGCCTTCACCAAGGGCCACGGCACCGAGAACGACTTCGTGCTCGTGCCGGACCTCGAGGGCGCCCAGGAGCTGACGGCCGCTCAGGTCAGCTGGCTCGCCGACCGCCGGGCCGGGGTCGGCGGTGACGGGGTGATCCGGGTCGTGCCGACCGCCGCAGCCAGCGACCCCGACGTGCTGGCTCAGGCAACCCAGGCCCGCTGGTTCATGGACTACCGCAACGCCGACGGCAGCCTCGCGGAGATGTGCGGCAACGGCACCCGGGTGTTCGCCGCCTACCTGCGCCGCGAGGGCCTGGAGACCGCCGACGAGTTCGCCATCGCGACGCGGGCCGGGGTCAAGATCGTCCGGTTCGAGGGCCCTGACCTCATCGCGGTCAACCTCGGCCCATGGCGGCTCGCCCAGCCCGTCATCGCCGAGAGTGAGGGGTTCGACGCCCTCGTCCACCTCGACGGCCACGCGCCGCTGTCGGCGCTCAGCCTCGACCTCGGCAACCCCCACACGGTCGTCGCGCTGCCCGAGGGCATCGACCTCGACGCGCTCGACCTGCACCGCGCACCGGTCGTCAACCCCGCACCACCGCACGGCACGAACGTCGAGCTCGTGCGTCCCCTCGGCTCGGGTCACGTCCGGATGCGCGTGCACGAGCGGGGGGTCGGTGAGACGCGGTCCTGTGGCACCGGGGCGGCCGCAGCGGCGCTGGCCACCCGGTTCTGGGCCGAGGGTCGCGGTGACACCTGGATCGTCGACGTCCCCGGCGGCCGACTGCGGGTGCGCGCGCTGCCAGGGCAGGAGGTCGAGCTCGCCGGACCGGCCGTTCTCGTGGCCGACGGCAGCGTCGCCCTCGAGGTGCGATCGTCCTAAAACGGTCATAACGTCGGGGAATGCGCAGACCTCGCGTCCCCCTCGTCCTCGCCGCCGGGGTAGCCGGCTCCCTCGCTGTCGGGCTGACGGTCCCCGCCTCGGCGACCGCCACAGCACGCGCGGGCACTGCAGCTCCCGGACCCAAGCCCGTCTCGAACTCCCTGCCCAAGGTCCCCGTGATGCGCGGCGGCGGCGGAGCGGTGTCGTCGGTCGACGCCGTCGCCAGCCAGGTCGGGATCGACGTGCTCAAAGCCGGGGGCAACGCCGCGGACGCCGCGGTGGCCACGGCGGCCGCGTTGGGTGTCACCGAGCCGTACTCGACCGGCATCGGCGGTGGCGGCTTCTTCGTGTTCTACGACGCCAAGACCGGGCAGGTGAAGACCATCGACGGCCGTGAGACGGCCCCGCGCACCTTCACCCAGAACGCCTTCCTCGAGCCCGACGGCACGCCCATGGCGTTCGACAAGGCCGTGAACTCCGGGCTCTCCGTCGGGGTTCCCGGCTCACCAGCCACGTGGGACCTCGCCGCCCGCACGTTCGGCACGCAGCCGTTGGGCGCCCTGCTCAAGCCCGCCGAGACCATCGCCCGACGCGGCTTCGTCGTCGACCAGACCTTCCACGACCAGACCGCGGCGAACGCCAAGCGGTTCTCGAACTTCCCCGCGACCGCCAAGGTCTTCCTGCCGGGCGGCAGCGCCCCCGCCGTCGGTTCGGTGTTCCGCAACCCCGACATGGCGGCCGCCTACCGTGAGCTGCGCACCCACGGCGTGGCCTCGCTGTATGCCGGCCGGCTCGGCCAGGCGGTCGTCGCCGAGGCGGAGAACCCCCACACCAAACCCGGGCTGAGGGTGCCACACGGTCAGATCACCACCGCCGACCTCCGCGCGTACCGGGCCCTGCCGAAGGCACCGGTCCACTCCCAGTACCGCGGCCTGGACGTCTACGGCATGCCCGTTCCCAGCTCCGGCGGCATCGCGGTGGCCGAGATCCTCAACCTGCTCGAGGCCATCGACCAGCGCACCGGCACGCCGCTGAGCGCTGTGAGCAACGCCGACTACCTGCACCGCTTCAGCGAGGCATCGGCCCTTGCCTTCGCCGACCGCAACCGCTACGTCGGTGACGTGCCGGGCGTGCCGACCAGCGAGCTCGTCTCGCAGGGCTTCGCCGACGAGCGCGCCTGCCTCTTCAGCCCTGACGCGGCGCTCAAGCGGCCGGTGCCGTTCGGGAGCCCGGACGGCAGCTACAGCTCGTGCGGCCCGACGGCGACGACGTCCCGGCTGCCCAACGACGGGCAGTCGACGAGCCACCTCGTCGTCACCGACAAGTGGGGCAACGCGGTGTCCTACACGCTCACCATCGAGCAGACCGGCGGGTCGGCCATCACCGTTCCCGGATGGGGCTTCCTGCTCAACAACGAGCTGACCGACTTCGACTTCGTGCCGCTGTCGGCCGATGTGCCCGATCCCAACCTGCCCGGCCCGGGCAAGCGGCCTCGCTCGTCGATGAGCCCCACGGTGATCCTCGACCACGGCCAGCTGCGCCTGGTGGCCGGAAGCCCGGGCGGCGCCACGATCATCACCACCGTGGCCCAGGTGCTGACCGAGTACCTCGATCGGGGCATGTCGCTCGTGGACGCCATCGCCGCAGCTCGGTTGTCCTCGCGCAACGGCGTCGAGCAGGCCGAGCCCGCGCTGTTGTCCTCGCCCGACGCGGCCGCCCTCACGGCCAAGGGCCACGTCCTGATGTCAACGCCCGAGATCGGCGCGGCCACGGCGATCAGGGTGGTCGGCCCGAACGACTTCGAGGCGGCGGCCGAGACCGTGCGTCGCGGCGGCGGGTCCGCGATGGTGGTCAACCCCCGCTAGTCACCCGCCCCGACGCACCTCGAGGACCCGGAAGCCCTTGTCCGTGGCATACCGCGACACGGCATACCGTTCGGGGTCCAGCTGCTCGGTGAGCCACGCCTGCAGCGAGTCCGAGCCGAGGTTCTTCTGCACGACGAGGTAGGCCGCGCCCCCCGGTGCGAGCCGGGGCAGCCAGGTGAGCAGGAGCTCGTGCAGCGCCGCCTTGCCCACGCGGATCGGGGGTTCGACCAGATCGCGTCGAACGCGACGTCCTCCGGTATGCCGTCGGGCCGGCTGGCGACCACGCCGGTGAGTCCCAGCGCGGCCGCGTTCGTGCGCACGAGGTCCAGCGACCGCTCGTTGACGTCCACGGCATACACGGTGGCCCCGGGGGAGCGCAGCGCCAGCGTGAGCGCGATCGGACCCCAGCCGCAGCCGAGGTCGAGGAGGGCCCCGGTGGGTGGCGGAGCGGGCGCCTCGCGCAGGAGGACGGCGGTGCCCTTGTCGAGGCCGTGCGGGCTGAACACCCCGCTGGCGGTGCGCACGCTGACGGTCTGGCCGGCGAGCCGGATGGTGAGGCTGCGCTGCTGGGCAGCACTCGCGGGCTCGGCGGTGAAGTAGTGCTCGTGCGTGCTCATCGGGGGTAACGGTAGACGGCTCGGCATAAACCCGTCGCCACCCCGGTTGAAAGGATGAGATTCTTGAGGGGATATGACACTGAAGCGATCAGACATCTTTGACCTGAAGGCGACCGCGCTGGCAACCGAGGACGAGTTCCTCGACAGCGACGGGGGCGGTTACGACGGCGACCAGTACGACCGCGAGGACCGCGCTGCCCTGCGCCGGGTCGCCGGGTTGTCCACCGAGCTCGAGGACGTCACCGAGGTCGAGTACCGCCAGCTGCGGCTCGAGCGGGTGGTCCTCGCGGCCGTCTGGACCGAGGGCACCGCCGAGGACGCCGACAACTCGATGCGCGAGCTCGCCGCACTGGCCGAGACGGCCGGGTCCACGGTGCTCGCCGGCCTGGTCCAGCGCCGCGCCAAACCCGACACCGGCACCTACCTCGGCTCGGGCAAGGCCATCGAGCTGCGCGACATCGTCATCGCCGAAGGCGCCGACACGGTCATCTGCGACACCGAGCTGACCCCCAGCCAGCGGCGTGCGCTCGAGGACGTCGTCAAGGTCAAGGTGATCGACCGCACCGCCCTGATCCTCGACATCTTCGCCCAGCACGCGAAGTCCAAGGAGGGCAAGGCCCAGGTCGAGCTGGCCCAGCTCCAGTACCTCCTGCCGCGACTTCGCGGCTGGGGCGAGTCGATGTCCCGCCAGGCCGGTGGCCAGGCAGCCGGGGGTCAGGGCATGGGTTCGCGCGGCCCCGGTGAGACGAAGATCGAGCTCGACCGCCGCCGGATCAACACCCGCATGGCCAAGCTGCGCCGTGAGATCAAGGACATGAAGACCAGCCGCGACACCCGCCGACTGAGCCGCAAGGCCCACGAGGTGCCGAGCGTCGCGATCGCGGGCTACACCAATGCCGGCAAGTCCTCGCTGCTCAACCGGCTCACCGGCGCCGGGGTCCTGGTCGAGAACCAGCTGTTCGCCACCCTCGACCCGACCGTGCGCCGCGCCGAGACCGAGGACGGCCGGCTCTACACCCTCGCCGACACGGTCGGCTTCGTCCGCCAGCTGCCGACGCAGCTGGTCGAGGCCTTCCGCTCGACCCTCGAGGAGGTCGCCGACGCCGACCTGCTGCTGCACGTCGTCGACGGCTCGCACCCCGACCCCGAGGGCCAGATCAGCGCGGTCCGGGCCGTCCTGGCTGACGTCGAGGCCGCCAACGTCCGCGAGGTCATCGTCGTCAACAAGGCGGATGCCGCCGACCCCGAGGTCCTCGACCGGATCCGGCGTCACGAGAAGCACTCGATCGTCGTGTCGGCCCGCACCGGCGCCGGTCTCGACGAGCTGCGCGCGCTCATCGCCGAGGAGCTCCCGCGCCCCACGATCGACGTCGAGGTGCTGGTTCCCTACGACCGCGGCGACCTCGTCAGCCGCCTGCACGAGGAGGCCGAGGTGCTGTCCAGCGAGCACACCGGCACCGGCACCCTGCTCAAGGCTCGCGTGCACCCCGAGCTCGCCAGCGAGCTCGCGGCCTACGCCGCCTGACCCGCCTGTGCCGTCGGACCCCAGCACGCGCGCCATGCAGATCCGACCGGGTGGCCTCGACACGCCCCAGGTGGCAGCACTGCTCGCCGAGCACCTCGACGACATGTACCGGTTCTCGCCGCCGGAGAGCGTGCACGCCCTCGACCTCGACCGGCTGCGCCAGCCTGGCCTGACCTTCTGGAGCCTGTGGGATGGCGAGGCGGTGCTGGGGTGCGCGGCCCTGCGCGAGCTGGACCCGAGCCATGCCGAGCTGAAGTCGATGCGCACCGCGCCCGCTCACCGACGGCGCGGTGTCGCCGGTGCGCTGCTCGACCACGTGGTGGCTGTGGCCCGGAACCACGGCTACTCGCGACTCAGCCTCGAGACCGGCCCGACGGAGGAGTTCGCCCCGGCCCGGGCGCTGTATGCCGGGTACGGCTTCTCGCCGTGCGGACCCTTCGGCCCGTATGCCGTCGACGAGTTCAGCGTGTTCATGACCCTCGACCTCGCGGCTACGCTCGAGCCATGACCATCGGACTCACCGGAGTGACGGGACACGTCGGTGGCCGGGTGCGCGAGCTGCTGCCCGACACCGGACAGCCGCTCGTCCTGTTGGCCCGTACCCCGAGCACGGTGACCGCGGGACCGCGCGACGAGGTGCGTCCCTGCGACTTCGCCGACCCGGACGGGGCCACCGCTGCCCTGGACGGGGTGGAGATCCTGCTCATGGTCTCGGCAGCGGAGGCCGCTGACCGCGTCGACCAGCACCGCGCGTTCGTCGCGGCGGCGGCCGCAGCGGGGGTCCGGCACGTCGTCTACACGTCGTTCCAGGGCGCGGCCCCCGACTGCACCTTCACCCTGGGGCGGGACCACTGGGCCACCGAGGAGGCGCTCCGGGAGTCAGGGATGGCCCACACCTTCCTCCGGGACAGCTTCTACGCCGACTTCCTGCCGTTCATGGCCCAGGACGGCGTGCTGCGGGGGCCGGCCGGTGACGGCCGGGTCGCAGCCGTCGCCCGCGACGACGTGGCCGCGGTGGCGGCCGTGATCCTGGCCGCGCCCGACCAGCACGCGGGCGCGGCATACGACCTCACCGGCCCCGAGGCGCTCAGCCTGGCCGAGGTCGCTGCGCTGGTCACCGAGGTGACCGGGACACCGACCCGCTACCTCGATGAGACCATCCCGGAGGCGTATGCCTCCCGGGCGTCCTACGGCGCCCCGGACTGGCTGGTGGACGCCTGGGTCTCGACCTACACGGCGATCGCGGCGGGTGAGGTCGCGACGGTCTCCGACGCGGTGCCACGGCTCACCGGTCGGCCCGCCACCAGCCTGCGCGAGCTGCTGCTGCGGGTCAGAGGCGGCGCAGCGCAGTCGTGAGGACGACCGGCTCGCCCGCCTCGTCCGAGGCGTCGAGGTCCACGACCGCCTCGATGACCCAGTCGTGGTCGCCCTCGGGATCGTGGATCGTCTGCCGGGCCTCCCAGCGGCGCGCACCGGGCACGGGCGTGATCGTCAGCAGGTGAGGTCCGCGGGCCTCGGCGTCGGTGCCGATGGTGTCGTGGTCGGCGAAGTACGCGCCCAACGCGGTGTCCCAGGCGGCCTCGTCCAGCGGGCCGTCGTCGAGGGCGGCCAACGTGCCGAACTGGTCCCGGCTGGCCAGCTCGACGCGACGGAACATCGCGTTGCGGACCATGACGCGAAATGCTCTCTCGTTGAACGTGATCGGGCGCGTCGGACGGGTGCCACCATGGGCATGCAGGCCCTCGAGCTCCTCGAGCCGCTCCTGGGCGTCGGGGTCCGCGAGGGCCTCCCACTCATCCAGCAGTGACGAGTCGGTCTGGCGGATCATCTCACCCAGCCACTCGAACAGGTCGTCGAAGGCCTCGCTGTGGTGCGCGGCGGGCACCGTCTGGCGAAGGGTGCGGTAGGCGTCGGTGAGGTAGCGCAGCACCAGTCCCTCGGACCGGGACAGGCCGTAGAACGCGACGAACTCGGAGAACGTCATGGCGCGCTCGTACATGTCGCGCACCACCGACTTGGGGGACAGCGCGGACTCCGAGACCCACGGATGGCTCTGCCGGAAGATCTCGAAGGTCGCCTCGAGGAGGTCCCGCAAGGGCATCGGCCAGGTGACGTCCTCGAGCAGGGTCATGCGCTCGTCGTACTCGATCCCGTCGGCCTTCATCTCGGCCACGGCGTCGCCCTTGGCCTTGAACTGCTGGGCCATCAGCACCTGGCGCGGGTCGTCGAGCACGGCCTCGATGATCGAGACCACGTCGAGCGCGTAGCCGGGGGAGTCGGGGTCCAGCACGTCGAGGGCGGCCAGCGCGAGGGGGGCGAGGGGCTGGTTGAGGGCGAAGTCGTCGGACACGTCTGGACTCAGCCGCACGGTGCGGCCGTCAGGCTCGGGGGGCGAGACCCGTTGCACCACACCGGTGTCGAGGAGACTGCGGCCCAACGTGATCGCGCGCCGCGACAGTCTGGCCTGGGCGCGGGGAGCCTCGTGGTTGTCGCGAAGCAGCTGGCTGAGCGCACGCACCGGGTCGCCTGGACGTTGCACCAGGTTGAGGATCATGGCGTGGTCGACGCGCATCCGGGAGACCAGGGGCTCGGGCTCGGCCGCCACGAGCTTGTCGTAGGTCTGCTCGGTCCACGAGACCTCGCCGTCGGCGGGCTTGCGCCGCTGGACCTTCTTGAGCTTCTTGGGGTCGTCCCCGGCCTTGGCGACGAGCCGGGCGTTCTCGATGACGTGCTCGGGCGCCTGCACGACGACCGACCCGCTGGTGTCGTAGCCGGCCCGACCGGCCCGGCCCGCGATCTGGTGGAACTCGCGCGCCTTGAGCACGCGTTGGCGGGACCCGTCGAACTTCACCAGACCCGTGAAGAGGACGGTCCGGATCGGGACGTTGATGCCCACGCCCAAGGTGTCCGTGCCGCAGATGACCTTGAGCAGGCCGTCCTGGGCCAGCTGCTCGACCAGCCTGCGGTAGCGGGGAAGCATCCCGGCGTGGTGGACGCCGATCCCCGCGCGAACCAGTGTCGAGAGGGTCCGGCCGAACCCCGCCTGGAACCGGAAGCCCCCGATTCGCTCGGCGATCGCCGCCTTGTCGACCTTGATGGAGCCCTTGAGGGCGAAGAGCGCCTGGGCCTGCTCGAGCGCCGCGGCCTGGGTGAAGTGGACGACGTACACCGGCGACTGGCGCGTGGTCAGGAGCTCCTCGATGGTCTCGGGCAAGGGGGTGAGCGCCCACGAGAAGCTCAGCGGCACAGGGCGTTCCGTCCCGGTGACCAGGGCGGTCGGACGGCCGTTCCGGCGCGAGAGGTCGGCTGCGATTCCGCTGACGTCGCCCAGAGTGGCGGACATGAGCACGAACTGGGCCTGCGGCAGCTCGAGGAGGGGGACCTGCCAGGCCCACCCGCGGTCGGGGTCCGCGTAGAAGTGGAACTCGTCCATGACGACGAGCCCCACGTCAGCGTCGCGCCCCTCGCGCAGGGCGATGTTGGCGAGGATCTCCGCCGTGCAGCAGATGATGGGGGCGTCGGGGTTCACCGAGGCGTCGCCCGTGAGCATCCCGACCTCCGAGGCGCCGAAGAGCTCGCAGAGGGCGAAGAACTTCTCGCTCACCAGCGCCTTGATCGGGGCGGTGTAGAAGCTGACCCGGTCGGTGGCGAGCGCCGCCAGGTGGGCTCCGGTGGCGACCAGCGACTTGCCCGAGCCGGTCGGAGTCGACAGCACGACGTTCTCCCCAGCCAGCACCGCGAGGAGCGCCTCGTCCTGGTGGGGGTACATCGGGGTCCCGCGCGCGCTCGCCCACCCCTCGAACGCGGCATACACCTCGTCGGGCGTCGCGTCTCGGCGCGAACGGTCGGTGGGCAGGAGGTCGGGAAGGAGAGTGGTGGGCAGGGGGGAGGACTGCTCGGCGTCGGCGCTCATCGGGTCCATCCTCGCAGCCCGTGCGGCTGGGGATCGGATCGTGAGGCGGCGGCAGCACGCCTTAGGCTGGGCCGATGGCCACCCTCGACGAGCTGTTGCACGCTGCCGTCCTCGGTGTCGGGGGAGTCGAGCGTCCAGGTCAGGTCGAGATGGCCCACGCGGTCCAGGACGCCATCGTGGCCGAGGAGCACCTGCTCGTGCAGGCCGGCACCGGCACGGGGAAGTCGCTCGCCTACCTCCTGCCGGCCGTCATGCACGCCCAGAAGACCGGCAAGCCCGCTGTCGTCGCGACGGCGACCCTCGCACTGCAGGCACAGCTGGTCGACCGCGACCTCCCGCGGCTGGCCGAGGCGGTCACCCCGCTGCTCGGGCGTCGGCCCACCTACGGACTGGTCAAGGGGCGCCGCAACTACCTGTGTGCCCACAAGCTCGAGGGTGGCTTCCCCGACGACGAGGGCCTGTTCGAGGTCGCCGAGGTGGACCGCGCCGCATCCAGGCTCGGGCAGGAGGTCGTGCGGCTGCGCGAGTGGGCCGACGAGACCCAGTCGGGCGACCGCGACGAGCTCGTACCCGGCGTGAGCGAGCGGGCCTGGCGTCAGGTGTCGGTCAGCGCCCACGAGTGCCTCGGCGGCACCTGCCCGATGATCGCCGACTGCTTCGTCGAGCGCAGCCGCGAGGCAGCCAAGGACTGCGACGTCATCGTCACCAACCACTCGTTCATGGCGATCGACTCGTTCGAGGGGCGCCAGATGCTGCCCGAGCACGACCTGCTCGTCGTCGACGAGGCCCACGAGCTGGTCGACCGCGTCACCTCGACCATCACCGACGAGCTCACGGCGCCCATGGTGGCTGCGGCCGCCAAGCGCGCCGGACGGCTCGCCGAGTCCACCGAGGCCGTCGACGACGCGTCGGTGTTCCTCCAGGGCGTGCTCGACGAGCTCCCCGAGGGCAGGCTCACCGGCATCCCGGACGCGTTGTCCCTCGCCCTCGCCCGGGTCCGCGACACCGCGCGCCAGGTGCAGAGCGAGCTCAAGCCCGAACGGGGGGTCGAGCCCGACGGCGGTCGCAAGGTCGCCCAGGCGGCGATCGAGGAGGTCTTCGAGAACTCCTCACGCATCCTCGAGCAGCGCGAGCTCGACGTGGTCTGGGTCAACCGTGACCCACGGCGTGGGTCGGTGCTGAGAGTAGCGCCCATGAGTGTCGCGATGTTGTTGCGAGACAAGGTCTTTGGCGATCGCACCGTGGTGATGACGTCCGCCACCCTCGAGCTGGGCGGCACCTTCGACGCGCTCGCCGGGACGATGGGACTGCGTGGCGAGGGCGCCCCGACCTGGCGCGGGCTCGACGTGGGCAGCCCCTTCGACTACCCCCAGCAGGCCATCGCCTACGTCGCCCAGCACCTGCCGTCGCCCGGCCGCGACGGCCTCAGCACGCAGACCCTCGACGAGATCGAGGCACTGGTGCGCGCCGCCGGCGGCCGCACGCTGGGCCTGTTCTCGTCGATGCGGGCGGCGCGCGAGGCGACCGAGGCGATGCGCGAGCGGTTCGACGGAGACCTCGGCTTCCTCTGCCAGGGCGACGACCAGATCACGACGCTGGTCAGGCAGTTCGCCCGCGACCCGGCAACCTGCCTGTTCGGCACCCTGACGCTGTGGCAGGGCGTCGACGTGCCGGGATCGGCCTGTCAGCTCGTCATCATCGACCGGATCCCGTTCCCCAGGCCCGACGACCCGCTGTCCTCGGCCCGCTCGCAGGCCATCGCTCGCATGGGTGGCAACGGGTTCATGGCGGTGTCGGCCACCCATGCAGCCCTGCGGCTCGCCCAAGGAGCGGGCCGGCTGATCCGGCGTGCGGACGACCGTGGGGTCGTGGCGTTCCTCGACTCGCGCATGATGACCGCGCGGTATGCCGGCTTCCTCCAGCGCTCGCTGCCCCCGTTCTGGCCCACGACCGACCGCGAGCGCGTGCTGGCGGCGCTGCGGCGCCTCGACGAGACCGCCGCCCCGCCACTGACGGTCCACGAACCAGCGCTGCGCGGCGTCGCTGGTGCCGTGGCGGGCAGCACCGGGGGACGGGTCGGCGAGGACGCCGCCGAGCACCCCCGCCCCGTGGCCCTGGACCCGCCGGCTCCGGACGTGCCGGCCGTGGACCCGCCGGCTCCGGACGTGCCGGCCCTGGACCCGCCGGCTCAGGACGTGCCCGCGGAGGAGCCCGTGTCGGCGCCCGTTGCAGCCGGTTCCGCGTGGACCGCTGAAGCCGACGAGGAGCTGCGGGACGGCGTCGAGCTCGGGCTCTCGCTCGAGGAGCTCGCCGAGAGCCTCGAGCTGACGGAGGACGTCGTGGCCGCCCGCCTGGCGAGCCTGCGCCTCGAGGTCGTGCCCGGAGCCCCACGACTGATGTGAGCTCGGACGGTGCGGGCCACCGGGAGGCCGGGCCCGACGCGTCGGCGGGCCGTGGCAGGCTGGGGCCGTGACCGAGACGCCGCCCCGTTCGATGCCTCCGCTGGTCCTCATCAGCGGACCGGAGGTCGTCCTGGTCGAGCGAGCCCTGACGGCTACGGTTGACGAGCTGCGCCACGCTGCCCCCGACCTCGACGTCGTGCGACTGACCGCGGCCACCTACGACGCGGGCTCGCTCACCATGCACGCCAGTCCCTCCCTCTTCGGTGGCGAGAAGTGCCTCGTGGTGGAGGACCTCGACGAGGCCTCCGACGAGCTCCAGGACGACCTCCTGGCGTTCCTCGCCGCACCCGAGCCCGACGTGACCCTGGTCGTCACGCACAAGGCCGGCCAGCGCGGCAAGAAGGTGCTGGACACCCTCAAGAAGCAAGGCGCGCGGGTGCTCGAGGCCCCGGCCATCAAGACCGACCGCGACAAGACCGACTTCGCGATGCACGAGTTCCGCCGGGCCCGCCGCAAGGCGACCCCCGACGCCGTGCGAGCCCTGATCGAGGCCGTCGGCAAGGACGTTCGCGAGCTGGCGGCGGCCTGCAGCCAGCTCGTGGCCGACACGACCGGAGTCATCGACGAGCAGCTCGTCGCGAGATATCACGGGGGCAAGGTCGAGGCGACCGGGTTCCGGGTCGCCGACGCCGCCGTGGCGGGCAATCCCGGCGAGGCGCTGCGGCTGCTCCGCCACGCCATCGCCACCGGGGTCGACCCGGTGCCGATCGTGGCCGTGCTCGCCCAGCAGCTGCGCCAGCTCGTCAAGGTGGGGTCGGCGGGTCGAGGCCGGTCCGCCGACATCGCCCGGGACCTCGGGATGGCGCCGTGGCAGGTCGACAAGGCCCGGCGGGGCCTGTCGGGGTGGGGCCCTGAGGGGCTCGCGGACTCGATCCAGGCGGTGGCGCTGGCCGACTTCGAGGTCAAGGGTGGCGGGCGGGACCCGGTCTACGCGGTCGAGCGCGCGATCTTGACCATCACCGAGGCCCGCACCGGCCGCTGAGCGCGGCCCTTCGCGCTGGTTGAACGGCTCGCGGGCAGCATCCTCAGGGCCAGGACCCGGAGGATGCTGCCCACGAGGGCTGACACGCCCGCCCGCCCACCAGGGCGGGCCGCGAGGAAGCCGAGCACGCGGCATACCCGCGTTTTGGGGGTGGGGGCTGGTCGCTGGTAGATTTGCCCTTCGCGTGCGCGCATGGTCGTGCGCGCATGCTGATCCACCCAGAGTCCCTCAACCACAGGTGCCCCACGCCTGGTCCCGAGAGGCTTCTGCCGCCCTCTAACGGCAAACCACCGACCAACCAAGAGAGACACACCTGTGGCAAACATCAAGTCCCAGCTCAAGCGGATCAAGACGAACGCTGTCGCGACCGAGCGCAACAAGGCCGTCAAGAGCGAGCTCAAGACCTGGATCCGCAAGTTCCAGAAGGCTGCCGACACCGGCGATGCCGCGGCCGCCCAGGAGGCGCTCAAGGCTGCCTCCACCAAGCTCGACAAGGCCGTGAGCAAGGGCGTCATCCACGCCAACCAGGCGGCCAACAAGAAGTCCGCCATGGCGAAGAAGGCCGCGTCGCTCTGACGCAGCCACTGCGCTGAGGTTTCACGAGGGTCGGTCACCTGCGGGTGACCGGCCCTCGCGCGTCGCCGGGGCTATCGTGCGGCGCGGACGGCCCGGGCCACGTCCCTGAACCGCTGCTCGTCGAGAACGGCCCCCTCGCGGCGCACTGACGCCGCGTCGATGCGCAGGATCCGGTCGACGCGCACCTCGCTCGCGCGCCCCTGACGGTCCCACGGACCCGACCCGATGTCTTCCCAGATCCGCCCGAACCGGGCCTCCCGGGCTGTGTCGCGGTCGTGGTCCTTGCTGGTGAGCATGAGTCCCAGCAGCCAGCCGCCGTCACGGCCGATGATCAGGACGGGGCGGTCCTTGCCCTGGCGGTGGTCCTCCTCGAACGGCACCCAGGTCCAGACGATCTCGCCGGGGTCGGGTCGTCCGTCGGGCACGGGGGAGTACGTCATGGTGGGCACCCCGGTGAAGTCGCCCGGGTATCCCGCGTGGCCGGCGGGCGGGGCCGGCCTCTCGGCAGCGGGGGCACGGCTGGTCCGACGGACCAGCCGGGAGAGCAACGCGCGGACGTTCGGCATGGGCGTCACGCTAGCGTCCAGGGAATGCCTGGGCGTCGCCTCGGGGTTGCACCCGTCGTGACCGACGCCCTCGCCGCAGCCCCAGCCCCCGAGCTCGACGTCGAGCCACAGATTCGCTCTCGCCACAGCACGCTGGCGCTGCTCGCCCTCGCTGCCGGTGGCTTCGCGATCGGCACCACCGAGTTCGTGACGATGGGCCTGCTCCCCGAGGTCGCCCAGGGCGTCCACGTCGACATCCCCACCGCGGGCCACATCGTGTCGGCGTACGCCGCGGGCGTGGTCGTCGGGGCCCCGGTGCTGGCCACCCTCGGTTCGCGGATGCCGCGCAAGCGACTGCTGCTCTGGCTCATGGGCGCGCTCGCCGTGGCCAACGGTCTGTCGGCGCTCGCCGGCAGCTACGGCCTGCTCATGCTCGCGCGGTTCCTGTCCGGCGTGCCGCACGGCGCGTACTTCGGCGTCGGCTCGCTCGTGGCCGCCTCGCTCGTGCCCGCCCACCGCCGCACCTGGGCCGTGTCGATGATGCTCACCGGGCTCACCGTGGCCAACATCGTCGGCGTCCCCCTCACGACGCGGCTCGGCCAGACCTACGGGTGGCAGTGGCCGTATGCCGCCGTGGCGGTCATCGCGCTCGTCACCGTGCTCGCGATCTGGCGCTGGGTGCCGTTCTGCCCGCCCGACGGGGGACGGTCGATGCGCTCGGAGCTCTCGGCGCTCAAGCGGCCGCAGGTGTGGCTGGCGCTCGGAATCGGCACGGTCGGGTTCGGTGGCATGTTCGCGACGTTCTCCTACATCTCACCCACGATGACCGACCTCGGCGGCTTCGCCAGGTCCACGGTGCCGCTGATCCTCGCGCTCTACGGCGTGGGGATGACAGCCGGTGCCATGCTCGCCGGCCCGGTGTCCCGGATCGGGCTGCTCCGGGGAATCATGGTCGCCCTGCTCGCCATCGCGGCCCTGCTCTTCGCGTTCGGGCCGGCGGTCCAGGCATCCCAGGCCCTCGCCCTCGTCGTGGTCTTCCTGCTGGGCCTGCTGCCCAGCGTCATGGTGCCGATGCTCCAGACCCGGCTGATGGATGTCGCGCACGACGGTCAGGCGCTGGCCGCCGCGCTCAACCACTCCACCCTCAACATCGCCAACGCGCTCGGCGCCTGGATTGGCTCGCTCGTGCTGGCGGCTGGTCTCGGGTACGACTGGCCCTCACGGGTCGGCGGCATCCTGGCCGTGCTCGGGCTCGGGATCGCCGCCTGGTCGGCCGCGCTCCAGCGGCGCACGAGTCTTTGATCGATCCGGGCGGCCAGGACAGCCCGAATCCATCAAAGACCGAGGTGGGACGGGTGCGGGTGGTACGTCACCGGCATACCGGCGCGCATGGGAGACTGTGCTGATCGCTGTCCCGACGTCCGTGAGGTTCTGAACACCCGTGTCACCCATGGCCCGCACCGCGCTGCAGCCCCACGCGACGCCGCCGGACCTGATCCGGAACTTCAGCATCATCGCCCACATCGACCACGGCAAGTCCACGCTGGCCGACCGGATGCTCCAGGTCACGGGCATCGTCGACGATCGCGCCATGCGCGCGCAGTACCTCGACCGCATGGACATCGAGCGTGAGCGCGGCATCACCATCAAGAGCCAAGCGGTGCGTATGCCGTGGGAGCTCGACGGGGTGACGTACTGCCTCAACATGATCGACACCCCCGGTCACGTCGACTTCACCTACGAGGTGTCCCGGTCGCTGGCCGCCTGCGAGGGTGCCGTGCTGATCGTCGACGCCGCCCAGGGCATCGAGGCGCAGACCCTGGCGAACCTCTACCTCGCCATGGAGAACGACCTCACCATCATCCCGGTGCTCAACAAGATCGACCTGCCCGCGGCCCAGCCCGAGAAGTTCGCCGAGGAGCTCGCCGGGCTGATCGGCTGCGAGCCCGAGGACTGCCTGCGGGTGTCCGGCAAGACCGGCGCCGGCGTCGAGCCCCTGCTCGACCAGATCGTCCGCCAGCTGCCGCCGCCGGTCGGAGATCCGGATGCGCCGGCCCGCGCGATGATCTTCGACTCGGTCTACGACACCTACCGCGGGGTCGTCACGTACGTCAGGGTCATCGACGGCAACCTCAACCCGCGCGAGAAGATCGCGATGATGTCCACCCGGGCGACGCACGAGCTGCTCGAGATCGGGGTCAGCTCGCCCGAGCCCACCCCGGCCAAGGGCCTCGGGGTCGGCGAGGTCGGCTACCTCATCACCGGCGTGAAGGACGTGCGCCAGTCCCGCGTCGGCGACACGGTGACCAATGCCGCCAAGCCCGCCACCACGGCCCTCGGTGGCTACCGCGACCCCAAGCCGATGGTCTTCTCCGGCCTCTACCCGATCGACGGCTCGGACTACCCCGACCTGCGTGATGCGCTCGACAAGCTCAAGCTCAACGACGCCGCCCTGGTCTACGAGCCGGAGACGTCCGCGGCGCTGGGATTCGGTTTCCGGATCGGCTTCCTCGGCATGCTCCACCTCGAGATCGTGCGCGAGCGGCTGGAACGCGAGTTCGACCTCGACCTCATCTCGACTCTGCCCAACGTCGTCTACGACGTCACCATGGACGACGGCACGGTGCTCACGGTCACGAACCCGAGCGAGTTCCCGTACGGCAAGGTGACCTCGGTGACCGAGCCGGTGGTGCGGGCGACCGTCCTGGCCCCGAGTGAGTTCATCGGCGCGATCATGGAGCTGTGCCAGCAGAAGCGCGGCTCGCTGCGGGGTATGGACTACCTCTCGGAGGAGCGCGTCGAGATGCGCTACACCCTGCCGCTGGCCGAGATCGTCTTCGACTTCTTCGACCAGCTGAAGTCGCGCACCCGCGGCTACGCCTCCCTGGACTACGAGCCCGACGGCGACCAGGTGGCCGACCTCGTCAAGGTCGACATCATGCTCCAGGGTGAGACCGTCGATGCGTTCTCCTCGATCGTCCACAAGGACAAGGCCTACGCGTACGGCGTGATGATGGCGGGCAAGCTCAAGGACCTCATCCCGCGCCAGCAGTTCGAGGTGCCGATCCAGGCGGCCATCGGGTCGCGGATCATCGCCCGCGAGAACATCCGGGCGATCCGCAAGGACGTGCTGGCCAAGTGCTACGGCGGCGACATCAGCCGCAAGCGCAAGCTGCTCGAGAAGCAGAAGGCCGGCAAGAAGCGGATGAAGAACATCGGCACGGTCGAGGTGCCACCTGAGGCGTTCATCGCGGCCCTGTCCTCCGACGCGGGCGACAAGACCAAGAAGTAGCGACGTCGGTCACAGCCCGCTGTGGTTACTGTCCGGTAACCTCGGGGCATGGTCGACACCTACGCGCTGTACCGACGCCTCGCGGCATACCCGCAGGGGCACCGGCTGTTCTCCCTCGTGTTCGAGCAGGCCGCACCGTACTTCCGCACGGCGCGGCCGCGGTTCGTCCAGCTCGGTCCCAACCGCGCCGAGCTGACGATCCGCAAGCGTCGCCGCGTGCAGAACCACCTCGGCACCGTCCACGTGATCGCCATCTGCAACGGTCTCGAGGCGGCCATGGGTGCGCTCGCCGAGGCGACCATCCCGCCGACCCGCCGGTGGATCCCGCGGGGCATGGAGGTCGACTACACCGCCAAGGCGACGACCGACATCCGGTGCCTCGCGCAGACCGACCCGGCCGACTGGGCCCGACCCGGCGACGTCGAGATCCCCGTACGCGTCACCGCGGTCCGCGACGACGGCACGCCGGTCGTGCAGGGCACCATCCGCCTCTGGGTCACCGACAAGCCGGCGGGCAAGCCGGCACGCTGAGCCTCAGACCGGCACCGTCGACTCCTCGACGGTGCCGAGCTCGAGCACGCCGCTCTCGCCGTCGCGCGCGCGGTCGGCGGCCGTCCAGAGCGTGGCGAGGTCGCGCGGCCAGACCTCCTGCTCGGTCGACTCCAGCTCGGCGCGCGACCACCAGCGGTGCTCGGTCATCGTCAGCCGCTCGAGCTCGGTGTGGCCGTCGGTGCTCACCTCGAAGGCGTGGCAGCGCAGCAGCCAGAACACCTCCCGCTGGGTCGTGACGACGTCGCTGTAGCCGTGCACGACGGTGCGGGTGGCGAGCGGACCGAGGAGGTCGGCCTCGGCAACGGACAGCCCGGTCTCCTCGGCCACCTCGCGGACGGCTGCCTCGCGGTCGCCCTCGCCCGGGTCGACCCCACCACCCGGGGTGATCCACCAGTGCGGCACGGGGGACAGGCCCAGGTCGGCGTCGCGAAACAACAGGATGCGGTCGCGGTCGTCCACGAGCAGCACCCGCATCGCGCGTCGCTCGACGTGTGGCCGCTGCGCCGGCGGCGGCACGGGGCCGACGGGGGCGGTCATGCCCGCAACCGCGCGCGCAGGGCGTCGACCTCCGCCTGGCTCCACCCCTGCTCACCTAGCCAGCCGGCGGCGCCGCCGTGCCGCTGCGCCAGCACCGTGAGGATCCGCTCCATCGTCTCGGCTCGCGGGGTGTGGTGCGCCAGGGGCTGGTCGCGCAGGGCCTCGCCGTATGCCGGCCGGGGCAGCAGCCGGGCGACGATCTGTTCGATGCGCTCGGCGCTCGCGACGTAGTCCGCGACCACGTCCTCGTCGGCCACGCCGGCGACCGAAAGGGTCAGGCCGACGACGGTGCCGGTGCGGTCCTTGCCCGCGGCGCAGTGGACGACCGTCGCGCCAGTGCTCCTCGCGATCACGTGCAGGGCCGCACTGACCGAGTCGGGGCGGTCGACGAGGTAACCCAGGTAGTGGCTGGCCCAGTAGTCGTCGTCCCGGCGTGGCGGCTTCGGCCGGCCGCTGCGCTTCGACCAGGGCAGCACGAGCGCGGCCGCCGCGGCGGCGTCGGCGTCGATCGCGTCGTCGGCGACCAGCGAGTGGTGGTGGTGCGGCACGAGCTCGCGGGTGCGCAGCGGCCCGGGACCCTCGAGGTGCACCTCGACGGTGCTGCGCAGGTCGACGATGTCGCTCACCCCGAGCTCACCCACGAGGCGTTCGACGTCGGCGTCGGAGAGGTCCTGGAGGTTGTCCGAGCGCAGCAGCCGACCCGGAGCGATCCGGCCGCCGTCGGTCGTCGGCAGTCCGCCGACATCGCGCATGTTCACGACGCCGTCGAGGTCGATCCAGTGGGGAGTGGTCACCGCTCGACCCTACGTCCAGTCGTCGCTGGCCCCCACGCGGCAACCCTGACAAAGGTGAGAGCCTCGGAAAGTATGAGTTTCCGAGGCTCTCGACGGTCAGGACCGAGGCCCTGCCCGACGCCCCCGCCGAAGCGAGTGCGTAGGGATAGGTGTAGTCCGCAAGCGCAGTCGGGACAAGGGGTTTCGCGAAAATTCCCGCGCGTGCGCCGCCCAGTTTCGAGCGCACACGGCGTGTCGGCGAGACACGCCGTGTCGGGGGCCGGGTCGCCGGCTGAGACAATGGCGTCATGCCCAGCGCCCTGCCGGACGGCGACCCCGCACCGCCTGACGGTCGGCTGCCGGCGCGTGCGCTGCAGACCCTGGGCGAGCGCCCGTTCGGCGTCTACCTCCACGTGCCGTTCTGCTCGGTGCGCTGCGGGTACTGCGACTTCAACACCTACACCCTGACCGAGCTCGGGGCGGACGGCGCCAGCGTCGCCACCTTCGCCGATGCAGCCCTGCGCGAGGTCGACTTCGCGGCGAACGTGCTCGGCGACCCGCCCCGAGTCGACACGGTGTTCGTAGGCGGTGGCACTCCCACGATGCTCGCGGCGGCCGACCTCGCGCGGATGCTCGGCGGCATACGCGACACCTTCGGGCTGGCGGCGGACGCCGAGGTGACCACCGAGGCCAACCCCGACTCGGTCACCGCCGAGGGCCTCGAGCTGCTGGCCGGGGCCGGCTTCACCCGGGTGTCCATCGGTATGCAGTCCGCGGTGCCCCACGTCCTGCGCACCCTCGAGCGCACCCACGACCCGGCCAACGTGGTGCGCGCGGTGAGCGCGGCCCGGGCCGCAGGTCTCCAGGTCAGCCTGGACCTCATCTACGGCACGCCCGGCGAGAGCCTGGAGGACTGGCGCGCCAGCCTCGACGCGGCGACCGACCTCCAACCCGACCACGTCTCGGCGTATGCCCTGGTCGTCGAGGACGGCACCAAGCTGGCGGCCCAGGTGCGTCGCGGACAGGTGCCGGCGCCCGAGGACGACGACGAGGCGGCCAAGTACGAGCTCGCCGACGACCACCTCGCCGGCGCCGGCTACGGGTGGTACGAGGTGAGCAACTGGGCGCGTCGGTCCGATGCCCGGTGCCGCCACAACGAGGGGTACTGGAGCGACGCCAACTGGTGGGGGATCGGCCCGGGCGCGCACAGCCACGTCGGCGGCGTCCGGTGGTGGAACGTCAAGCACCCCAACGCGTATGCCGCCCGCGTGGGCGGCGGTCTCAGCCCGGCTCACGGGCGCGAGACCCTCACGGACGAGCAGCGCTACGACGAGCGGGTCCTCCTCCAGGTGAGGCTGGCCGACGGCTTGCCGCTCGAGACCCTGGCGCCGCACGGCCGCACCGCCGTGGCCGGGCTGATCGCCGAGGGTCTGGTCGACGGCAGCGCGGCCCTGCGCCGCCGACGGGTCGTGCTGACGAGGCAGGGCCGCCTGCTCACCGACACCGTCGTGCGTCGCCTTGTCGGTCCGGGCTAGCGGGTCCGGGCGGGGCGCCCCGGCCGGACGGGCTCAGCGCACCCAGTCCGGCGTCAGGGGGTAGCGGTACCACTCGCCGTTGTTCGCCTTGACCGCGGCGATGATCTGGAAGACCACCGAGGCGACCGCCGTGGCGACGAGGAACGGGATGCCGATGAGAACAATCGACAGCAAACCGAACACGAGGTACGCGATGAGCAGCACGAGCTGGAAGTTCAGGGCCTGCGCAGCGTGGAACCGGATGAACGGGCCGCGGTCGCGCAGCACGAGGTAGATCACGAGAGGGCCGAGGAACGGCAGCCCGACGAGGGCCGCGAGGAACGGCGACAGGTGGACCAGCGTGGACCACAGTCGCTCGTCCGACTGCGACATGGGGTTCGCCGACGGCGCACTGTCGTAGTTCGGCGCACTGCCATAGTTCTGGCCGCCCTCGGGCGGCTCGGTGGGGGCTGGCTGGTCGGTCATGGGGGTCCTCCGGACTCGGGTGTGCTGCTCACCCAGTCAAACGCATCGCACGCCCTCTGGACACTGGTTTCGGGGTGCGTTCAGGGCCTGGTCAGGGCCGACCCTGACCAGGGTGCGTGGGTTCGGTGACGAAGTCGATGAGCTCCTCGACGCTGGCGAGCAGGGTCGGCTCGAGGTCGGCGTAGCTGCGCACGGTCCCCAGGATCCGTTTCCAGGCCATGGCGATGTCGGCCTGGGTCCGGTGCGGCCAGCCCAGGTGCGCGCAGATCCCGTCCTTCCACGAGGTGCCGCGGGGGATGACCGGCCAGACCGAGAGGCCGAGCCGTTCAGGACGGACTGACTGCCACACGTCGACGTAGGGGTGGCCGAGGACGCGGACGTGCGCGGCATACGGACCCGACGACGCCCCCTGGACGATCCGGTGCTCCTTGGTGCCCGGCACGAGGTGGTCGACGAGCACCGCCATCCGGCGTCCCGGACCGGGCTGGAACTCGGCGATGGCGCCGGCGAGGTCGTCGACGCCGTCGAGCATCTCGACGACGACCCCCTCGATGCGCAGGTCGTCTCCCCACACCTTCTCCACGAGCTCGGCGTCGTGGCGGCCCTCGACGAAGATGCGCGAACCGCTGGCCACCCGCGCGCGCACCCCGGCCACGGCCCGGGAGCCGGAGGCGGTGCGCGACGCCACCTGCCGCGCCGCGGCGAGCTCGGCGCGGGCCCCGGCCTTCGGCGGCGTCAGGACCACCGGGCCGCCGTCGAGCAGGAAGCCCGGGCCGAGCGGGAATCCCTTGGACCGCCCGCGACGGTCCTCGAGGTGCACGACGTACATGCCGCCGGCCTTCTCGACCCGCACCACCGCACCGCACCAGCCCGTCTCGACGTCCTCGACGACCAGACCGTTCTCGGCCTCGACCTCGCGCGATCGACCCCGCGCGGGGGCACGCCAGTCGCCGGAGAGCACGTCGGCGCCATAGCGGTCTTTCACGCCCCAGACCGTATGCCGCCGGGCGGCGTCCCAGCCGGTGGCGCGCCGGGTGGGGCGCTCGTCGGCAGGGGAACGACATAGACTTGGCACTCGTAGAGTCTGAGTGCCAGCCGGCGGGCCGGTCAGGAACACCCGCCGACAGCGCAGAGGAGGAGAGGCCATGAGTGAGGAACGTCGACTCGCCGTCCTCCGCGCGATCGTGCAGGACTACGTGCAGACCTCCGAGCCCGTGGGCTCCAAGTCCCTGCTCGAGCGCCACCAGCTCGGTGTCTCGGCCGCGACGGTGCGCAACGACATGGCCGCCCTCGAGGAGGAGGGGCTCATCGCCGCCCCGCACACCTCCGCCGGGCGCGTGCCCACCGATGCCGGCTACCGCCTGTTCGTCGACCGGCTGAGCTCGGTCAAGCCGATGTCGGTGGCGGAGCGCTCCGCCATCGCGCAGTTCCTCCAGGGTGCTGTCGACCTCGACGACGTCGTCGAGCGCACGGTGCGGCTGCTCGCCTCCCTCACCCGCCAGGTCGCCGTGATGCAGTACCCGTCGCTCACCCGCTCGTCGGTGCGCCACGTCGAGTTCGTGCCCATGGGTGCCCGACGGCTGATGCTCGTGCTCATCGTCAACACCGGCCGGGTCGAGCAGCGGGTCATCGACACCGCCCACGACCTCACCAGCCCCGAGGGCGAGCGCACGCTCGGCCAGATCCGGGCCAAGGTCAACGCCGTCGCCGTCGGGCAGCGCCTCATCGACGCCGCGGCAATGCTCGAGGCGCTCCCCGAGCAGTTCGAGCCCGCCGCCCGTGACCTCGTGCGCGCGATCGTCGGGTCGCTCGACGACGCCCTGGTCGAGGAACGCGAGGAGCGCCTGGTCCTGGCCGGCACGGCCAACCTCGCCCGCGTCGGCACCGACTTCCCGCTCACCATCGGCCCCGTGCTCGAGGCCCTCGAGGAGCACGTCGTGCTGCTCAAGCTGCTCGGGACCGCTCGTGAGACCTCCGACACCGTGTCGGTGCGGATCGGCCACGAGAACCCGTATGCCGGGCTCCAGACGACCTCGGTCGTCTCGACCGAGTACGGCACGGGTTCGGACCTCGTCGCCGGCCTCGGGGTGCTCGGCCCCACCCGCATGGACTACCCCACGACGATGGCGTCGGTGCGGGCAGTCGCCACCTACGTCTCCCGAATCCTCGCGCAGTGACCCGTACCACCGACAAGGACTTCTGTTGAACGACTACTACCAGGACCTCGGCGTTTCGCGAGACGCCTCACCCGAGGACATCAAGCGCGCCTACCGCAAGAAGGCCCGCGCCCTGCACCCGGACGTCAACCCCAGCCCCGAGGCCGAGGAGCAGTTCAAGAAGGTCTCGCAGGCCTACGACGTGCTCGCCGACGCCGACAAGCGCCGGTCCTACGACATGGGTGCCGACCCGTATGCCGCGGGTGCGGCGGGCTTCGGGCAGGGGTTCTCGTTCAGCGACATCATGGACGCGTTCTTCGGTGCGGGGGCCGGCACGAACCAGCGCGGGCCCCGGTCGCGGCAGCGGCGGGGCCAGGACGCGCTGGTCCGGCTCGACATCGACCTGGCCGACGCCGTCTTCGGCGCCGAGAAGGACCTCGCGATCGAGACGGCGGTGGTGTGCTCGACCTGCCACGGCGACGGCGCCCAGCCGGGCACCGCGCGGCGCACCTGTGACGTGTGCGGCGGTCGGGGCGAGATCCAGCAGGTCCAGCGCTCGTTCCTCGGCCAGGTCATGACGACCCGACCGTGCATGACCTGCCAGGGCTATGGCGAGGTCCTGGTCAGCCCGTGCTTCGAGTGCTCGGGCGACGGGCGGGTCCGCACTCGCCGCACCTTGAAGATCAAGGTTCCGGCTGGAGTCGACACCGGCACCCGCATCCAGCTGGGTGGCGAGGGCGAGGTGGGTCAGGGCGGCGGACCGGCTGGCGACCTCTACGTCGAGATCAACGTCCGGGCACACCAGAGCTTCCAGCGACGCGGTGACGACCTGCACTGCCACGTCGAGCTGCCGATGACGGCCGCCGCCCTGGGCACGACCCTCAAGCTGGACACCTTCGACGGCATCAACGAGCTCGAGGTCAAGGCCGGCACCCAGGCCGGCGACGCCATGACCCTTCGCGGGCTGGGGGTGACCCACCTGCGCGGCACCGGCCGCGGCGACCTCATCATCCACGCGACGGTGCAGACCCCGACCCGGCTCGACGAGCAGCAGGAGGAGCTCCTGCGCCAGCTCGCGGCGCTGCGCGGGGAGGAGCGGCCCGACGGTCGCTTCGCGCCGGCCAACCAGGGTGGCCTGTTCGGGAAGCTCCGCGACGCCCTCAAGGCGAAGTAGGCCGGGCGTCGTGACCCTGCCGCTGTTCCTCGTGCCGCCTGCCCTGGTGGCCGACGTCACGGTCGGGGACCTCGTAGGGCTCGACGGCGCGGAGGGCCGGCACGCGGCCACCGTGCGCCGGATCGGCGTGGGGCAGCGGGTCATGCTCGCCGACGGCGAGGGCCTGCGGGTCACCTGCGACGTCGTCGGGGTCCACCCCGCCCAGCTCGACCTGGCGGTCGTCGGCGTCGACCACGAACCACCGCCACAACCCAGGTTCGTGCTCGTCCAGGCGCTCGCCAAGGGTGACCGCGACGACCAGGCGGTCGAGTCGGCGACCGAGCTCGGCGTGGACGAGGTCGTGCCCTGGCAGGCCGCCCGGTGCATCGTCCAGTGGCGGGGCGAGCGCGGCGAGAAGGCCCGGCGCAAGTGGGAGACCACGGTGGCCGCGGCGAGCAAGCAGTCCCGCCGGGCGCGGGTCCCGGTCGTCGCCGAGCTGGTCACCACCCGCACCCTGGCCGAACGCATCGAGGCGGCAGCCGCGGCATACGTGCTCCACGAGGACGCCACGATGGCGCTGGCCGGTCACGCGCTGCCCGAGCATGGCGACGTCGTCGTCGTGGTCGGCCCCGAGGGGGGCATCACGCCCGAGGAGGTCGCCCAGCTCGAGGCGGCCGGGGCCATCGCCGTGCGCCTGGGCCGCAGTGTCCTGCGGTCCTCGAGTGCCGGCCCGGCCGCGCTCGCCGTGCTGAGCGCGACCAGCCGGTGGCGCTGAGGTCGCCGTGAGAACCGGCAGTCCTACCTGACGGTGAAGGTCACCGACTTCTCGGCTGCGACCGAGCCGTCGGCCATGCTCACCTCGTAGGCCCGGATCGTGTAGTCGCCGGGGGCCAGCACGCCCAGGTTGACCGAGTAGCCGCCCTGCGACGGTGCACCCACGCTCGCCATGGTGTGGCCGGTCTTGACAGTGGTCGACCCACGCTTGAGGTCCCAGCTCACGGTGGCCTCGAACACGATGGCCTGGCCCTGGACGACCACCGGCTTGGCTGCCGGCAGGACCTGGTCGCGGCCGGGTGCGGTGACCCAGATCGGCGCGAGGTCCTTCCACAGCTGGTCCTTGCCGGGGCGGGTGTACGTCTGTGCGGTGGGGAACCGGCCGAACAAGGCGCTCGAGCCGTCGGACACGGTGAACTGCACCGGGATGGCGCCCTTGCCGACCGCGGCCTGGGCCGTCCAGACGAGCTCCTGCACGGCCAGCCGCTGGGTCTCGGCGTCGAAGCCTGAGGCGCCGGCGTTCGCCAGGGCGATGGTGATCCTCTGGCCGGACACCGTGACGTCACCGATGGTCTGGCCGGACCACGGCTGGAGGTAGCCGTCGGTGTTGCTGTAGGGCTGGGCGTTGATGGCGCGGACGAGCGCCGCCTTGGCGCGTGCGGCATCCGTTGCGCCCTGGGGCAGGTTGGCCCGGACGAACTCGCGGAACAGCTTGTACGTCGGCTTGCTGTCGCCGATGGGCCCGACGAAGTAGACGGGCAGGCTCGTGCCGGCACCCGCAACCGGTGGCGCGGACGGGGGCTGGGTGGTCGGCGCGGTCGTTCCCGAGGTCGCCGGGCTCGTTGCCGACGTGGCCACCGGCCCGCTGCTGGCCGGGGGCGTGGGCACCAGCTGGTCGGTGCCGCGGTGGGTCGCGACCCACGCGCCCCCGGCGATGAGCGCGACGGATGCCGCTGCGGCGACCGGGACCAGCCACCGTCGCGACGAGCCGCCCGCCGTCGCCGGGCCGGCCTCGCGTGCGGTGCGCAGGACCTCGTCGAGACGGTCGGTCGGGTTCATGCGGTGGGCCTCCATGGTCAGTGCCTGGCGCAGCTCGCGCTCGGTGCGGTCGAACTCGCCCGGCTCGAAGTCGGGGTGCAGGAAGTCGGTGCGGTCGTTCATGATGACGCCTCCATCCGGTCGCGCAGCGACGCCAGGCCGCGGTGGGCGTGAGCCTTCACCGAGCCGGGCGAGATGCCGAGCGCGTCGGCGATCTCGGCCTCGCTGAGCTCGAGGTAGTACCGCATCGTCAGGACCTCTCTCTGGCGCTGGGGCAGCCGCCCCAGGGCCGTGATCATCGAGTGGGTCGCCTCGCCGGCGAGGGCGCGTTCCTCCGCGCTGGCCTCGGTGCGTCGTGCGTATGCCGTGGGTTCGCCCTGCTCGCGGGTGAGGTACCGCTGCTCGACGCCGCGGTGGCGCAGGCCCGACCGGGCGCCGTTGACGACCGACCGGCGCAGGTAGGCGGCCGCGTTCTCCTGGCTGCGCAGCGAGTCCCACCGGCGGTGCACGGCGATGAACGCGTCCTGCACGACCTCCTCGGCCAGCTGGTCGTCGCGCAGCAGGAGCCAGGCGAGTCGCACGAGACCGGTCCAGTGCGCGGCATACAGGTCGGCGACCGCCGCGTCGGCCGCCGACGTCACGGCGCCCCCCGGGCGGTTGCGTTCTGCCACGCTCAACGGTCTCACGACCCATGGACGCGCAGGTGCCCGCTGCGGTTGACGCGCCGATACGCTCGTTTCATGTCAGCTGCGGCCGCCGTCCCCACCGATCCACACTGCTTGTTCTGCCGCATCGTCGCTGGCGAGATCCCCGCGACGGTCGTGCGTGAGGACGAGCACACGGTGGCCTTCCGTGACCTGGAGCCCCAGGCCCCGACCCACGTGCTCGTCATTCCCCGGCGCCACGTGCCGAACGTGGCGGCACTCGCCGAGGAGGCCCCCGACGAGGTGGTCGCGCTCGTGGACGCCGTCGCCGCGGTCGCCCGCGCGGAGGGGGTCGACGAGGGCGGCTACCGGCTGGTCTTCAACACGGGGGCCCAGGCCCACCAGACCGTGTTCCACGCCCATGCCCACGTGCTCGGCGGCCGACCCATGGCGTGGCCGCCCGGCTGAGCGGCACCGTAGACTGGACGGACCATGCCTGACGCCGATCATCAGACCACGCTGGATGGCGCGCCCGACGGCGCCCGTCCGGCGCCCACGCACACCGTCGTGATCCCACCGCAGGTGCAGATGGTGACGCTCCTCGGCCCCCGCGACGAGCTCCTGCGCACCATGGAACGCGCCTTTCCGCAGCTGCAGATCCACGTGCGCGGCAACGAGTTCCACCTGGCCGGCCCGAGCCCCGAGGTGGCCCTGGCCGAGCGGACCATCGACGAGCTCCTCCTGGTGATCGACGGCGGCCAGCCGCTCAACCGCGACGCCGTCGAACGCTCGATCAGCATGCTGCGGGCCCAGACGTCCGAGCGCCCGGCCGACGTGCTGACGATGAACATCGTGTCGTCGCGCGGTCGCACCATCCGCCCCAAGACGCTGAACCAGAAGCACTACGTCGACGCCATCGACGAGCACACCGTCGTCTTCGGGATCGGGCCCGCGGGCACGGGCAAGACCTACCTCGCCATGGCGAAGGCGGTCGCGGCGCTGCAGGCCAAGCAGGTCAACCGGATCATCCTGACCCGCCCCGCGGTCGAGGCGGGCGAGCGGCTGGGCTTCCTGCCGGGCACTCTCAACGACAAGATCGACCCGTACCTGCGCCCGCTCTACGACGCGCTCCACGACATGGTCGACCCCGAGTCGATCCCCCGGCTCATGGCGGCCGGCACGATCGAGGTCGCACCGCTGGCCTACATGCGCGGACGCACCCTCAACGACGCGTTCATCATCCTGGACGAGGCCCAGAACACCTCGCCCGAGCAGATGAAGATGTTCCTCACCCGCCTGGGCTTCGGCTCCCGGATGGTCGTGACCGGGGACGTCACCCAGGTCGACCTGCCTGACGGCACCAAGTCGGGCCTCCGCGTCGTCCGGGAGATCCTCGACGGCGTCGAGGACATCCACTTCTCCCTCCTGACCCCGCAGGACGTCGTCCGGCATCGCCTCGTCGGGGCCATCGTCGACGCCTACGGCCGGTGGGACGAGAACCAGCACGGCCAGCGTGATGCTCGGCAGGGAGGGCGAGGACAGCGTGAGCGTCGACGTTCTCAATGAGACCGACCACCAGCTCGACGAGCTCGAGCTGGTGGCCCTGAGCAAGTACGTCATGCAGCAGATGCGCGTCCACCCCGGGGCGGACCTGTGTCTGCGCCTCGTCGACGAGGCGGCCATGGAGGTGCTCCACGTCCAGTGGATGGACCTTCCGGGGCCGACGGACGTCATGAGCTTCCCCATGGACGAGCTGCGCCCCGGCCGCGACGGGGAGGACCCCGAGGAGGGCGTCCTCGGCGACATCGTGCTCTGCCCGTCCGTCGCCGCTCGCCAGGCCGCCGAGGCGGGTCATGCGGTTGAGGAGGAGCTCCTCCTGCTCACGACGCACGGCATCCTGCACCTGCTGGGGTACGACCACGCGGAGCCCGAGGAGGAGCGCGAGATGTTCGAGCTCCAGCGGCAGCTGCTGCTCACCTTCCTCGCCGGCCGCGGGCGGCCCGGCGCGTGAGGGGTCTGGTGACCGTCTCGTGACCACGCTCGTCCTCGCCGCCCTGCTGAGCATCTTCATCGCGTTCCTCCTGGCCGCTGCCGAGGCCGCGATCTGGCGGATGTCGCGGGTGCGCGCCCACGAGCTGCTCGAGGAGCGGCGACCCGGGGCCGAGGCGCTGGCGCGCATCGTCGCCGACAGCGCGGCATACCTGTCGGTCACGGCGTTCCTGCGCATCGTCGCCGAGGCCACCACGGCGGTCCTGATCACCCTCGGGGTCGTCGACCTCGTCGACGGGTTCTGGAAGCAGGTGCTGATCGCGATCGGCGTCATGGCGCTGGTGTCGTTCGTGGTCGTCGGGGTCTCGCCGCGCACCCTGGGCCGACAGCACTCCGACCAGGTGGCGCTCGTCGCCTCGCCGTTCATCGTCTGGCTGCGCCGCGTGCTCGGTCCGCTGGCGCGCGTGCTCGTGGCGCTCGGGAACGCCGTCACCCCCCGGCCGCGGCTACCGCGACGGCCCGTTCCAGACCGAGTCCGAGCTGCGCGACCTCGTCGACCTCGCCGGCGAGAGCGCGGTCATCGAGGCCGGCGAGCGCGAGATGATCCACTCCGTCTTCGAGCTCGGCGACACCGTGGCCCGTGAGGTGATGGTCCCGCGCACCGACATGGTGACGATCGACGGCACGAAGTCCCTGCGCTCGGCCATGTCGTTGTTCCTGCGGTCCGGCTTCTCACGCATCCCGGTGGTGGGCGACGGGTCCGACGACGTCCTCGGGCTGCTCTACTTCAAGGACGTGGCGCGTCGGGTCAACGCCGACCCCGACGCGGCAGGCCTGCCGGTCACCGCCCAGATGCGCCCGATGCACTTCGTGCCCGAGAGCAAGCCCGTCGACGACCTGCTCCGCGAGATGCAGCGTGACCAGAGCCACTTCGCCGTGGTCGTCGACGAGTACGGCGGGACGGCGGGCCTGATCACGATCGAGGACATCATCGAGGAGATCGTCGGAGAGATCGCCGACGAGTACGACCGCGAGGCGCCGGGCATCGAGGACCTCGGCGATGGCCGGTTCCGGGTGCCGGCGGCGATGGACATCGACGACCTCGCCGACCTGTTCGACGTCGAGATCGAGGAGGACGAGGTCGACACCGTCGGCGGCCTCATCGGCAAGCACATCGGCCGGGTCCCCATCGTGGGCTCACGCTGCGAGGTGTCCGGGCTGTCGCTCACCGCCGAACGGATGGCCGGTCGTCGCCACCGCATCGCCTCGGTGATCGTCGAGCGCGTCAGCCCCACTCCGGCCGAGGGCGATGCCGCCGCCGTCCCCGAGCGGACTACGGTGGAGCACCAGCGAGAGGGAGTGTCATGACCGTCGTGAACCAGAGCACGTATGCCGCGGGCTTCGCGTGCCTGGTCGGGCGGCCGAACGCGGGCAAGTCGACCCTGACCAACGCCCTGGTGGGCCAGAAGGTCGCGATCACGTCCTCGAAGCCGCAGACCACCCGGCACACGATCCGCGGGATCGTCACGACGGAAGCGTCCCAGCTGGTGCTGGTCGACACGCCGGGTCTGCACAAGCCCCGCACGCTGCTGGGCGAGCGGCTCAACGACGTGGTGCGGGCGACCCTGCTCGAGGTCGACGTCATCGGCTTCTGCCTGCCGTCCGACCAGCGCATCGGGCCTGGTGACGCGTACATCGCCCGCGAGCTGGTCGAGATCCAGCAGTCGAAGCGCCGCCCCGTCGTGGCGATCGCCACGAAGACGGACCGGGTCGACCGTCAGCGGCTGGCCGAGCACCTCATCGCCATCGACCAGCTCGGTTCGTGGGACGCGATCGTGCCCTGCTCGGCCGTGGACGGGTCGCAGGTCCAGGAGGTCGCCCAGGTGCTCTGCTCGTACCTGCCGAGCTCACCCGGCCCGCTGTACCCCGCAGGCGTCCTCACCGACGAGCCCGAGGCGGTGATGATCGCCGAGCTCGTGCGCGAGGCGGCGCTCGAGGGAGTGCGCGACGAGCTGCCGCACTCGCTGGCCGTCGTCGTCGAGGAGATGGTCCCGCGGGCGGGGCGGTCCGAGGACAACCCCCTGCTCGACGTGCGGGTCAACGTGTTCGTCGAGCGCTCGTCGCAGAAGGCCATCATCATCGGCCGGGGCGGGTCACGGCTGCGCGAGGTCGGCACGACGGCGCGGCAGTCCATCGAGGCCCTGCTCGGCCAGCGGGTCTACCTCGACCTGCACGTGAAGATCGCCAAGGACTGGCAGCGCGACCCCAAGCAGCTCCAGCGGCTCGGGTTCTGACAGGACCGTTCTGAGCGCACCGTAGACTCCTCCCATGCGAGTTGGAGTCTTTGGGGCCACCGGACAGGTCGGCTCGGTCATGCGCACGCTGCTGGCCGAGCGGGGCTTTCCCGTCGACGAGATGCGGTACTTCGCCTCGGCGCGCTCGGCGGGGTCGACCCTGCCGTGGGCCGGCGGTGAGGTGACCGTCGAGGACACCGCCACGGCGGACTTCGCCGGGCTCGACATCGCGCTGTTCTCCAACGGCGGGGCGACCTCCAAGGAGTGGGCGCCGCGGGTGGCCGAGGCCGGCGCCGTCGTCGTCGACAACTCCTCGGCGTGGCGCAGGGACCCCGAGGTGCCGCTGGTGGTCAGCGAGGTCAACGCCGACGACCTCGACGACCTCCCCAAGGGCATCGTCGCCAACCCCAACTGCACGACGATGGCGGCCATGCCGGTGCTGGCCCCGCTGCATGCGGCCGCTGGGCTCGTCCGACTGACGGTGGCGTCCTACCAGGCGGTCTCCGGCTCCGGCGGCAAGGGCGTCCAGGAGCTCGACGGCCAGCTGCGCGGTGCGTATGCCGCGGGCGACGTGCGCGGGCTCGCCCTGGACGGGCGCGCGGTGGCCGTGCCCTCGCCGAACGTGTACGCCGTGCCGGTCGGGTTCAACGTCATCCCGCTCGCGGGGTCGATCGTCGACGACGGTTCGCTGGAGACGGACGAGGAGCAGAAGCTCCGCAACGAGTCGCGCAAGATCCTGCACATCCCCGACCTGCTGGTGTCGGGCACCTGCGTTCGCGTGCCCGTCTTCACCGGGCACTCCCTCGCCATCCACGCCGAGTTCTCCGCAGACCTGTCGCCCGAGGAGGCGCTGGAGCTGCTGGCCAAGGCCCCGGGTGTCGTGGTCACGGACGTCCCGAACCCGCTCGAGGCGGCCGGCCGCGACGAGGTCTTCGTGGGCCGGGTGCGCGCCGACCAGGGCGCGCCTGCGGGCAAGGGCCTGGTGCTCTTCGTCGTGGGCGACAACCTGCGCAAGGGCGCGGCGCTCAACGCCGTGCAGATCGCCGAAGAGCTCCTCAAGCGCCGCTGAGCGGGTCGCGCGCGGCTTTCAGCGGACGGCGCGCCAGACCGACTCGCTCTCGCTGGGCCCGGGCGACCACGGTGCGATCCATGGGCCGGTGCCCTCCGAGACGTCGAGCACGCCCTCCTCCAGCCAGGTGTAGTCGCCGGCCAGCACGCCGTGCGCCACCCGCCCGTCGGCGTCGTCGGTGTTGGTCCACAGGGCCGCGAACAGCGCCTCGGTCCGCAACCGGCTCTGGCGGCAGAAGACGTCGGCCAGCTGCTGCGCAGAGCGTCCCGTCCCGGCGTCGTCAGCGCGCAGCATGGCAGCCCGCGAGCAGGCGGCGGACATCGCGAACAGCTCGGCGCCGATGTCGACGATCCGGCCCAGGAACGCCTGGCGGTACTCCAGCTTCGCCTGCCACCGCGACATCGCGTAGAACGTCTGTCGCGCCAGCTTGCGTGACGCACGCTCCACATACCGCAGGTGCTCCGCGAGCGGCCCGAACTCGGCATACGAGGTGGGCACGGTGCCCTTGCCGGCCACGAGATGGGGCAGCCACCTGCCGTAGAAGCCGCTCGCATCCACCGCCGCGCGTGCCTTCTGCTGCGGCGTCGCGGCGGGTGAGGCGAGGTCGCCGGCGGCCTTGAGGTGGGCGTCGACGGCTTCGCGGGCGATGAGCAGGTGCATGATCTCGGTGGACCCCTCGAAGATCCGGTTGATCCGCAGGTCGCGCAGCACCTGCTCGGCGGGCACCGCTCGCTCACCCCGGGCCGCCAGGGACGCCGCCGTCTCGTATCCCCGGCCCCCGCGAATCTGCACGAGCTCGTCGGCGATGCGCCAGGCCATCTCGCTCGACCACAGCTTGGCCAGTGCGGCCTCGATGCGGATGTCCTTGCTACCGGCGTCGGCGAGCTGGGCCGACAGCTCCAGCACCGACTCGAGCCCGTAGGTCGTGGCCGCAATGAAGGCGAGCTTCTGCGCCACCGCCCCGTGCTCGCCGACCGGTCGGCCCCATTGCACCCGCGTGGCCGACCACTCGCGGGCGATCTTGAGCGACCACTTGCCCGCCGCGGCGCACATCGCGGGGATCGAGAGGCGCCCGGCGTTGAGCGTGGTGAGCGCGATCTTGAGCCCCTCGCCCTCCTTGCCCAGCCGGTTCTCGACGGGCACGCGCACCTGGTGGAACCGGGTCAGGCCGTTCTCGAGTCCCTTGAGCCCCATAAAGGAGTTGCGGCGCTCCACCGTGATGCCCTCCGAGGTGCCCTCGACGACGAAGGCGGTGATGCCTCCGCGGTGGCCCTCGTGCTCAGGTACCCGGGCCATCACCACGAGGAGCTCGGCGACGACACCGTTGGTGGTCCACAGCTTCACCCCGTCGAGCAGGTATGCCGTGCCGTCGACTGTCGGGGTGGCCGTGCTGGCCATCCGGGCGGGGTCGGAGCCCACGTCCGGCTCGGTGAGCAGGAACGCGGAGATCGCACCGGCTGCGCAGCGGGGGAGGAACGCCTGCTTCTGCTCCGGGGTCCCGACCAGCTTGACCGGCTCGGGAACGCCGATCGACTGATGGGCCGAGAGCAGGGCGCCCAGGCTCGGGTGGGCGGAGCCGGCCAGGACGAGCGCCTTGCCGTACGACGACATGGTGAGGCCGAGGCCGCCGTACTCCCGGGGGATCTTCATGCCGAACGCGCCGATGTCATTGAGCGCCGCGAGGTACTCGTCGGGAATGCGGTCGTCGCGCTCGATGCGCGTCCCGTCGAAGCCTTCGCAGACAGCCCGCAGCCGCGTCAGGAACTCCGCGCCGCGGGCCTCGTCATCGGGTCGGGCGCGGGGGTGCGGGTGGACGAGGTCGAGGTCGAACCGTCCGAGGTACAGCCCCTTGGCGAAGCTCGGCCGGTCCCAGTCCGCCTCTCGGGCGGCCTCCGCCACGGCCCGCGACTCACGTTCGGTGGCCCGGACGGGGGTGCCCTGGTCGGGATGGCTGTCGGTGACGTGGGTCATAGGGGCCTCCTCGCGGCTCCCTCAGTCGTACTCGCTGGTAGCCCGAAAGGGAAGGGCCCGATGGTCTGCTCTACAGGTCGACCGGTGCACTCCGTGCCATCGTGGCACCCATGAGCATCCACGACTTCGCGCGCTACCCGCTGACATTCGGGCCGAGCCCGGTGCACCCGCTCGACCGGCTGACGGCGCACCTCGGCGGCGCCCAGGTCTGGGCCAAGCGGGAGGACTGCAACAGTGGCTTGGCCTTTGGTGGCAACAAGACTCGCAAGCTCGAGTACCTCGTCCCCGATATCCTCGCGCAGGGTGCGGACACGCTGGTGTCCATCGGCGGCTACCAGTCCAACCACACGCGCCAGGTGGCCGCCGTGGCCGCCAAGCTCGGGCTCAAGTGCCGTCTGGTGCAGGAGAAGTGGGTGGACTGGGACGACCCTGTCAACGCCAAGGTCGGCAACATTCTGCTGTCACGGATCATGGGCGCCGACGTCCACCTCGACCCGCACGGTTTCGACATCGGCCTCCGCAGCTCGTGGGCGGACGCCCTGCGTGAGGTCGAGGAGTCTGGCGGCAAGCCCTACGGCATCCCGGCCGGGGCCTCCGAACACCACTTGGGCGGGCTGGGGTTCGCGAACTGGGCCTACGAGGTGGCCGATCAGGAGCGTGAGCTCGGCATCTTCTTCGACACCATCGTGGTCTGCACGGTGACCGGGTCGACCCACGCCGGGATGGTCGCGGGCTTCGCCGCGCTCGAGGACGCGGGCGGGCGAACGCGACGGGTGATCGGCATCGACGCCTCCGCGACCCTCGACAAGACCCGCGACCAGGTGGCCCGGATCGCGCAGCACACGGCCAGCCTCATCGGCGTGGAGCGTGCCCTGCGCGACGACGAGCTCACCCTGCTCGAGGGTTGGGCGGGCGACCTCTACGGGATCCCCGTGGAGTCGACCGTCGAGGCGATCAGGCTCAGCGGCCGGCTCGAGGGGATGATCATCGACCCCGTCTACGAGGGGAAGTCCATGGCCGGGCTCGTCGACCTCGTGACCTCAGGGGAGATCGGCAAGGACTCCACCGTCCTGTTCGCCCACCTCGGCGGCCAGCCCGCGCTCAACGCCTACTCCGGCATCTTCGACGCAGAGAACCTCGCGACCCGTGGGCGGTCCCGATCGTGATCCGTCCGGATGGTGGGCCGCATGGACGTATGCCGCCACGGCGGCATACGCTCGACGCGTGCGTTCTCTGCGCCTCCTCCTTCGCCGCCGCGGCGGGGCCTGACCGATCAGCCGCCCCTCGTCGCGGAGTGGCGTTGCCCGGGCTGACATCAGCAGCAACGAGTCGTGAGGCGAGAGAACATGATCCACCCCCAGCAGCCCTCCGGAATGCCGGTGGCCAAGTACGTCCCGTTCCAGGACCAGATCGCGGTCGACCTGCCTGACCGGACCTGGCCGACCCGCACCATCGAGCGGGCCCCACGGTGGTGCGCGGTCGACCTGCGGGACGGCAACCAGGCCCTGATCGACCCGATGAGCCCGGACCGCAAGAAGCGGATGTTCGAGCTCCTCGTCCGGATGGGCTACAAGGAGATCGAGGTCGGGTTCCCGAGCGCGAGCCAGACCGACTTCGACTTCGTGCGGATGCTCATCGAGGACGACCTGATCCCGGGCGACGTGACGATCCAGGTCCTGACCCAGTGCCGCGACCACCTCGTCGAGCGCACCTTCGACGCGATCCGCGGGGCCAAGCAGGCGATCGTGCATTTCTACAACTCGACGTCGGTGCTCCAGCGGCGCGTGGTCTTCGGCCTGGACCAGGACGGCATCGTCGACATCGCCCTTCAGGCTGCGCGGCTCTGCCGCAAGCTCGAGGAGACGGTCCCCGACACGGTCGTCTACTACGAGTACAGCCCCGAGTCCTACACGGGCACCGAGCTCGAGTTCGCGGTGCGGATCTGCAACGAGGTCGCCGAGGTCATCGACCCGACGGTCGACCACAAGATGATCATCAACCTGCCGGCCACCGTCGAGATGGCGACCCCGAACGTCTACGCCGACTCGATCGAGTGGATGATCCGCCACCTCGAGCGCCGCGATTCGATCGTGGTCAGCCTGCACCCCCACAACGACCGGGGCACCGGCGTCGCCGCCGCCGAGCTCGGCTACCTCGCGGGAGCCGACCGCATCGAGGGCTGCCTGTTCGGCAACGGTGAGCGCACCGGCAACGTCGACCTCGTCACCCTCGGCATGAACCTCTTCAGCCAGGGCATCGACCCCCAGATCGACTTCTCCGACCTCGACGAGATCCGCCGCACGGTCGAGCACTGCAACCAGCTGCCCGTCGGCGAGCGCCACCCGTGGGGCGGCGACCTCGTCTTCACCGCGTTCTCCGGCTCGCACCAGGACGCCATCAAGAAGGGCTTCGAGGACATGGACCGGCAGGCGGCCGCGTCCGGCAAGTCCGTCGACGAGCTCGTCTGGGGAGTGCCATACCTGCCCATCGACCCGCACGACGTGGGCCGGTCCTACGAGGCGGTCGTGCGCGTCAACAGCCAGTCCGGCAAGGGTGGAGTCGCCTACCTGCTCAAGACCGAGCACCAGCTCGACCTGCCGCGCCGGCTCCAGATCGAGTTCAGCGGCGTCGTGCAGGCCAAGACCGACACCGAGGGCGGCGAGATCAGTGCGGCCGAGCTGTGGAAGGTCTTCCAGGACGAGTACCTGCCTGCGGTCGAGGGAGCGGTCAACACCTGGGGTCGGTTCACCCCGGTCAGCCACTCGCTCATCAGCGAGCAGGGTGGGGTCGACCGCATCAGCGTGACCATGCTCGACCGCGGCCAGGAGGTCACCCTCGAGGGCACCGGCAACGGCCCGATCGCGGCGTTCATCGACGCCCTGTCGACGGTCGGTGTCGACGTGCGCGTGCTCGACTACCACGAGCACGCCCTGTCCGCCGGCGGCGACGCCCGCGCCGCGGCCTACGTCGAGTGCGCCGTGGGTGACCGGGTGTTCTGGGGCGTGGGGCTGCACAGCTCGATCGTCAAGGCCTCGCTCACCGCGGTGCTGTCGGCTGCCAACCGCGCCGAACGCGCCGAGCACGCCGAGCGCGCCGAGCACGCAGCCGGCTGAGCCGGACGCGTGCTGAGCCGGACCGTGCCCGGAGGAGGGCCGTGGCTAGGGTGAGCGCCATGACCGACCTCGTTCGCGACGTGTACCTCTACGACGCCGTGCGTACCCCCTTCGGCAGGTTCGGAGGTGCCCTGGCCGGCACCCGCCCTGACGACCTGGCCGCGCTCGTGGTCCGCACCATCGTCGAGCGCTCGCCCGACCTCGACCCGGCCGTGGTCGACGAGGTCGTCCTCGGCAATGCCAACGGCGCGGGCGAGGAGAACCGCAACGTCGCACGCATGGCGACGCTGCTGGCCGGGCTCCCCACCAGCGTGCCGGGCACCACGGTGAACCGGCTGTGCGGGTCGAGCCTCGACGCGACGATCATGGGGTCGCGACAGATCGCCCTCGGCGAGGCCGAGGTCGTGGTGGTGGGTGGTGTGGAGTCGATGAGCCGCGCCCCGTGGGTGGTCCAGAAGCCCGACCGGCCGTATGCCGCGGGCGACCGCAGCATGGTGTCGACCACCTTGGGCTGGCGGCTGGTCAACCCCGCCATGCCGGCGGAGTGGACCGTCTCGCTCGGCGAGGCTACCGAGCAGCTCCGCGAGCGTGAGGGGGTGACCCGGGAGCGGCAGGACGCGTTCGCCTTGCGATCGCACCAGGCGGCGCTCGCGGCGTGGGACTCGGGCTTCTACGACGACCAGGTCGTCGCGGTGCCGGGGGTGAGCCTGACTCGCGACGAGTCCATCCGCCCCGACGCCAACCTCGAGGCGCTCGGCGCGCTGAAGCCGGTCTTTCGGCCCGACGGCACCGTGACCGCCGGGAACGCCTCGCCCCTCAACGACGGGGCGTCGGCGGCCCTGCTGGGTTCGCAGGCCGCGGCAGGCCTGCTGGGGCGCGACCCGTTGGCGAGGATCGCCGGCCGGGGTGCGGCGGCACTCGACCCGCAGTACTTCGGCTTCGCCCCGGTCGAGGCGGCCAACCTCGCGCTGGAGCGAGCCGGCATCTCGTGGTCGCAGGTCGCCGCCGTCGAGCTGAACGAGGCCTTTGCGGCCCAGTCCCTCGCGTGCATCGACGCGTGGGGGGTCGACCCGGCGATCGTCAACCAGCACGGCGGTGCGATCGCGATCGGCCATCCGCTGGGGGCTTCGGGCACCCGGGTGCTCGGGACGCTGGCGCGCTCGCTGCAGGCCAGTGGCGGCCGGTGGGGCGTCGCGGCGATCTGCATCGGCGTCGGCCAAGGGCTCGCGGTCGTCCTGGAGAACCTCAGCCGCTGATGGCCGCCGGACCCGCGCGGGCCAGCTGTCGGCGAGCGGACGTGCTCGGGCCGTGGGTCAGCGGACGCCGCGGGGGCGGAACTGGATCGAGATCCGTGGGCCGACGGGCTTGGCTGTCTTGGGGATGCAGTGGTCCCAGGTGCGCTGGCAGGACCCGCCCATGACCACGAGGTCGCCGTGGCCGAGCGAGAACCCGATCGACTGACCGCCGCCGCGCGGGCGGAGCATGAGCGAGCGCGCCGAGCCGACCGACACGATCGCCACCATGGTGTCGAGGTCCATGGCGCGGCCGATCCGGTCGCCGTGCCACGCGACCGAGTCCCGGCCGTCGCGGTAGAGGCACATGCCAGCGGTGACGAAGGGCTCGCCGAGCTCGGCGGCATACGCCGCGCTGAGCTGCTCACGGGCCTGGGTGAGCACCGGGTGGGGGAGCGGCTCGCCCTCGGAGTAGAACCGCAGCAGGCGGGGGACGTCGACGACCCGCTCGTACATCTCGCGCCGCTCGGCCTGCCAGGGCACGCCATGGAGCAGGACGTCGAACAGGGGATCGGCACCGGCCAGCCAGCCGGGGCGGTAGTCGACCCACGCACCCCGGGCGAGCATCGTGCGCTGCAACCCGGATGCCAGCGGGCGGAGCGAGATCTCGTCCGCCGTGTCGAGCAGGGAGCCCTGAAGTGCCAGTTCCGTGGCCATGCCCCACGGTAACGCATCGTCGAACATATGTTCTAGTCTGATGGCCGACGCGGCATACCGGGAATTCGGCGCGGCCGGGAGAGAATGGACCCATGCCCCTCTACCGCGACGAAGGCATCGTCCTGCGCACCCAGAAGCTGGGCGAGGCCGACCGCATCGTCACGCTGCTCACCCGGGGGCTCGGCAAGGTGCGTGTCGTCGGCAAGGGCGTGCGGCGCACCAAGAGCCGGTTCGGGGCTCGGCTCGAGCCGGCGATGATGGTCGACGTCCAGTGCTACGAGGGGCGCTCGCTCGACACCGTCACCCAGGCCGAGACGCTCGCCTCGTGGGGCGACGTGCTGGCCCGCGACTACACGACCTACACGGCGGCCGCCGCGATGCTCGAGACGGCCGACCGGCTCACCGAGGAGCGTGAGCCCAACCTCCAGCAGTACCTGCTGCTCCAGGGCGCACTGCGCTCGATGGCCGAGGGCGCCCACGACCCCGGCCTGGTGCTCGACGCCTACCTCCTGCGAGCGCTCGCGGTGGCGGGGTGGGCCCCGAGCTTCCACGACTGCGCGCGGTGCGGCGCGGTGGGCCCGCACCGGGCGTTCAACCTCGCCGCGGGCGGCACCGTGTGCCCGGCATGCCGTCCGCCAGGCTCGGCCGCGCCGGCGCCCGAGACCTTGTCGCTGCTGGCTGCGCTGCTCGCCGGCGACTGGGTCGTCGCCGACGCGTCGCAGGGCAGGCACCGCCGCGAGGGCAGCACGCTGGCCAGCGCGTTCCTCCAGTGGCACCTCGAACGGGGTGTGCGATCCTTGCGCCTCGTGGACCGACGTGACCCCGATGCCCAGACCGCCGCCCAGGCGGCACGGGCCGCCCAGACCGCCGCCCAGGCAGCACAGGCGTGAGCGCGGCATACCCGAGGCCGTTCGCCCACCCGAGCGGAGCCCAGCCGCCGGTCCTCCCGAAGGAGCTCGTGCCCCGGCACGTCGCCATCGTCATGGACGGCAACGGGCGCTGGGCCAACCAGCGCGGCCTGCCGCGCACCAAGGGCCACGAGGCCGGCGAGGCGGCGCTGCTCGACGTGACGGCCGGCGCGATCGAGGCCGGGGTGACGCACCTGTCGGCCTACGCGTTCTCGACCGAGAACTGGAAGCGCAGCCCCGACGAGGTGCGCTTCCTCATGGGCTTCAACCGCGACGTCATCCGGCGGCGGCGCGACCAGCTGCACGAGTGGGGGGTGCGGATGCGCTGGGTCGGTCGCCGGCCGCGCCTGTGGGGATCGGTGATCAAGGAGCTCGAGACCGCGCAGGAGCTCACCAAGGACAACACCGGGCTGACGCTGTACTTCTGCGTCAACTATGGCGGCCGGGCCGAGATCGCCGACGCCGTCCAGCGGATCGCCGAGCAGGTGCAGCGCGGCCAGCTCAAGCCATCGTCGATCGACGAGCGGACGATTGCCCGCCACCTGCCCGAGCCCGACATGCCTGACGTCGACCTGTTCGTGCGCAGCTCGGGGGAACAGCGGACCAGCAACTTCCTGCTGTGGCAGAGCGCGTACGCCGAGATGGTCTTCCAGGACACGCTGTGGCCCGACTACGACCGCCGGCACCTGTGGCAGGCCATCCAGACCTATGCCGAGCGCGACCGCCGCTACGGCGGTGCCGTCGACCGCGCCACCCCCTGACCTGCAGCAACCTCTGCTAGCAGACCTTGCTGCACGCAGGACGGGTTGCAACCTGTGCTCCCGGCAGGAGTCTCTGCTCGCAGAGGTTAAGACCGGCCCGCGCTGGAGCAGGTCGTGCAGAGGCCGACGATCTCGACCGTGTGGTCGACGTCGGTGAAGCCGTGCTCGGTGCTCACGCTGCGCGCCCACGCCTCGACTGCGACGCCCTCCACCTCGACGGTGCGCCCACACTGCCGACACACGAGGTGGTGGTGGTGGCCGGTCGAGCAGGCCCGGTAGACCGCCTCGCCCTCGTCGGTGCGGATCATGTCGATCTCGCCGTCGGCGGCCATGGCCTGCAGGTTGCGGTAGACGGTCGCCAGGCCGACCTTGTCACCGCCCTCGCGCAACAGCGCGTGCAGCTCCTGCGCAGACCGGAACCCGTCGATCCCCGCGAGCACGGCGGCCACGGCTGAGCGCTGGCGGGTGGGCCGACGGACGCTCTCGGCCGCTCGCTCGCCCCCGGTGGTGGTCATCGGCCCGCCTCCTGCGTGGTCTCGTGGAAGGTGCTCTCCTGGTGGGTGCCGTCGTGGCGGTTGGCCTCGTGACGGGCCGGGTCGTGCTCGTCGTAGTGGCCCTCGTGCGCCGCGTGGAGGTGCCCGTCGTGGACGTAGTCGACGTGGCCGCCGTGGACCACCACCGGGTGACCGCAGTCCGGCCCGTGTTCGTGGTCGTGCCGCTCCGCCCGACGGTGCTGGTGTGCGCGAAGGCGGGCGACGGCCGCGGTGAGGGAAGCCGCGAGGACGAAGACCCCGATCGCGAGCAGCACGATGGTCCCGCCCGACGGCGTCTCTGCGTAGTACGACGTGACGACGCCGCCGACACTGCACGCCACCCCGACGAGCACCGCCCACCGCACGGACGCGCGGAAGCTGCGGCCGAGCAGCTGGGCCGCAGCATTGGGGATGATCATCAGCGCGCTGATCAGGAGCAGGCCGACGACGCGCATCGAGACGACCACCGTGACTGCCGTGAGGATCGCGAGGGCGATGTTGAGCCCGGTCACGGGCAGCCCACTGGCCCGGGCGTACTCCTCGTCGTTGGCGACGGCGAACAACCATGGCCGCAGCAGCCACGTCGTGCCAAGGACGACCACCGTCAGCGCGGCGAACACCCACAGGTCGTTCTGGTTCGCGGTGGTGATCGCCCCGAAGAGGTATGCCGTGAGGTTGGCTGGGCTGCTGCTCGGCGACTTGGCGATGATCACGACGCCGGCGGCGATGCCTCCGTAGAACATCACCGCGAGGGCGATGTCACCACTCGTGCGACCCCGGCCCCGGATGACCTCGATGGCGATCGCGGCGCCGACCGCGGCGAGCAGGGCGGTGAGGACCGGCGCGTGCCCGGTGAGCACGCCGACCGCGACACCGGCGAGGGCGACGTGGCCCATTCCATCGCCGATCAGGGACAGCCGACGCTGGACGAGGAAGACGCCGACGAGCGGAGCGGCGATCCCGACGAGCAGCGCGGCGACGAGGGCCTGGCGCATGAAGTCCAGTGAGAGCAGCTCAGCCATGGTGGGTGCCTCCGCGCGGGTCGAGGGGGCCCGCGGACGGGGCCCCGGGAAGTCGGTGCCGGTCCACGGCGAGCTCGTCGTCATGGTGGTGACCGTCATGGTGGAGGCCGTCACGCTGGTAGCCGTCATGGGAGTAGCCGGCGCGACCGACCTCGGAAGTCCGCGCTTCGAACTCGGCTCGGCTGCCGTCGAAGGCGATCCGGCCGCCCTGCACCAGGATGATCCGGGTCACGATGTCGTCGAGTGCCTCGAGCTCGTGGGTGACGATGAGCATGGTGGTGCCGCGCTGGGCCAGGCGGGCCAGCACCTGCGCGAGGACCTGTTGGTTGGCCGTGTCGACGCCCGCCGTGGGTTCGTCCATGAGGAGCACGTCCGGGTCGGCCGCGAGCGCCCGGGCGATGAGCACCCGCCGCTGCTGGCCGCCGGAGAGGGTCGAGACGTCGGCATCCGCGCGGTCGGCGAGGCCCACGACGTCGAGGGCCCTGGCGATCATGGCGTCGTCGGCCGCGGACCGCACGACCGGCTTCCACCAGCGTCGCCGGGGCAGCCGGCCCACCGCGACGATCTCGGTCACCGTCGCCCGCACCGAGGCCGACAGGGTGTGCCGCTGCGGGACGTACCCGAGGCGCGCGTGGTCGTGGAAGTCCGCGCGGTCCTGGCCGAAGAGGCGGACCTCGCCGCCAAGCTGGTCGTTGAGCCCGAGCAGCCCGCGGACCAGGGTCGACTTCCCGGACCCGTTCGGCCCGAGTACGGCCACGACCTCACCGGGTCGCACGGTGAGGGTGGCCTGCTGGACCACGGCGCGCTCGGCATACCCGAACGACGCGTGGGTGAGCTCGACGATGGGCGCGCCGGGCGCGCCGGGCTGGCTGGGCCTGGTGGGTGTCGTGGCGGTGGTCACTGGCAGTCCTGTCCGATGCGGAGGGTGGCGAGGTTGGCTCGCATCACGGCGGGGTAGTCGCGCCCCGCCGAGACGCCGGTGATGCCCTCGATGGGGTCGAGCACGGCCAGCCGGGCGCCGGTCTCACGGGCCACGGTCTGGGCGACCGCGGGGCTGACGAGGGTCTCGGCGTAGACCGTGGTGGCCCCGGCCGCGCGCACGTGCTGCGAGATCCGGGCCAGCGTGGCCGGGTCGGGCTCGGCCTCGGGGTCGAGGCCGGTGATGCTGTCCTGGTGCAGCCCGTAGCGTCGCCCGAGGTAGCCGAACGCGGCGTGCGAGGTCACCAGCTCGCTCGTCGTGCAGTGCGCCAGGCCGGTGCGGAACTGCGCGTCGAGGGTGGTCATCGTCGCGCGGAACGTGCGGGCGTTGGCTTCGTATGCCGCGCGGTGCGCGGGGTCGAGCCGGGCCAGCCGCTGGGCCACGGCGTCGCCGACATCGGCGTAGCGCGGCGGGTCGAGCCAGAAGTGCGGGTCGGGGCCCGTGGTCTCCGCCCCGACCGCCTTCAGGTCGAGGTGTGCCGCGGGGGGAGACGTCGAAGCCCGTGCGCCTGGCCTCGGTGTCCACGGCCGCATCGACAGCGGGTTGGAACCCGGCCTCGTAGACGACGAGGTCGGCCGTCGCGACTCGACCCACCTGGCGGGGGGTCAGCTCGACGTCGTGCGGCTCGCCGCCCGGCTTGGTGAGGCTGGCCACCTCGACGTGGGAGCCGCCGATCTGGCGGACGGCGTACTCGAGGGGGTAGAACGCCGCGACGACCCGCAGGCGCCCGTGCGACGCGGCCCAGCTGCTGGGGATGCCGCAGCCGCCCAGTGCGGCCAGGGCGAGGGCGGCCACCAGCCAGCCGAGAAGTCGCTTCATGACAATCATTCTCACTTGATCTGAGAATGATTGTCAATCTCGGTGAGGCCGGTCAGCGCCTCTCCGCCTCTTCGCCGCGAGCGCCCGAGCGCCTCAGCGGCGCGGGACCGCCTGCGTCACGGTGATGGCGAGGGCCAGGAGGATCACCGTGCCGCGCATCAGGCGGTTCGTGTGGTCGAGCCCGGGCCAGGACAGGTAGAACGTCCACCCGAGGAACGCGACGACGACCAGCACGAGCAGCCAGCCCCAGCCAGGGATGACCACGCCGGCGACCATGAGGGCGAGGACCGCGAGGAACGGCACCGCCCTCGGCAGGCGGTTGAGCCAGGTGATGGCGGGGAGGCTGAGGTTCTCGATGCGTTCGCGAGGGGTCGACACGCAGGAGATGGTACGTGCCCCCTGCGGCCGGCCACGCGGCATACCCCGTCGAGCCGGGAGGGGCCGCACAGTACCCTTCTGCGCATGGCTGCACCCTCCACCGTCGACACCGTCGTCTCCCTCTGCAAGCGCCGCGGGTTCGTGTTCCCCTGCGGTGAGATCTACGGCGGCACGAGGTCCGCGTGGGACTACGGGCCGCTCGGGGTGGAGCTCAAGGAGAACATCAAGCGGCAGTGGTGGAAGACGATGGTCACCGGCCGCGACGACGTCGTCGGGCTCGACTCGTCGATCATCCTGCCGCGCCAGACCTGGGTCGCCTCGGGCCACGTCGGCGAGTTCACCGACCCCCTGACCGAGTGCCAGTCGTGCCACAAGCGCTTCCGCCTCGACCACATGCAGGAGGCGCTGGCCGAGAAGGAGGCCAAGAAGGGCAAGCAGGTCGACCCCGACTCGATCCCGCTGGCCGAGATCGGCTGCCCGAACTGTGGCACCCGCGGCGCCTGGACCGAGCCGCGCGAGTTCAACATGATGCTCAAGACCTACCTCGGCGTCATCGAGGACGAGTCCGGCCTGCACTACCTGCGGCCCGAGACGGCGCAGGGCATCTTCATCAACTTCCTCAACGTCATGAACGCCTCGCGCAAGAAGCCGCCGTTCGGCATCGGCCAGACCGGGAAGAGCTTCCGCAACGAGATCACGCCGGGCAACTTCATCTTCCGCACCCGCGAGTTCGAGCAGATGGAGATGGAGTTCTTCGTCAAGCCGGGCGAGGACGAGCAGTGGCACCAGTACTGGATCGACGAGCGCACCCGCTGGTACACCGACCTCGGGATCAACCCCGACAACCTGCGCCACTACGAGCACCCGGCCGACAAGCTGAGCCACTACTCCAAGCGCACCGTCGACATCGAGTACCGCTTCGACTTCGCGGGCAGTGAGTGGGGCGAGCTCGAGGGCATCGCCAACCGCACCGACTTCGACCTCACCACCCACTCGAAGCACTCGGGCACGGACCTCGTCTACTTCGACCAGGCCAGCGGCGAGAAGTACACCCCCTACGTCATCGAGCCCGCAGCCGGACTGTCCCGCTCGCTCATGACCTTCCTCGTCGACGCCTACACCGAGGACGAGGCGCCCAACACCAAGGGTGGGGTCGACAAGCGGGTCGTGCTGCGCCTCGACCGGCGGCTCGCGCCGGTCAAGGCCGCCGTGCTGCCGCTGTCGCGCAACGCCGACCTCTCGCCCAAGGCCCGGGACCTCGCGGCAACCCTGCGCAAGCACTGGAACATCGACTTCGACGACGCTGGCGCGATCGGGCGTCGCTACCGTCGCCAGGACGAGATCGGCACGCCCTACTGCCTCACTGTCGACTTCGACACCCTCGAGGACCACGCGGTCACGATCCGCGAGCGCGACACGATGGCTCAGGAGCGGGTCTCGCTCGACAAGGTCGAGGAGTACCTCGCCGGGCGCCTGGTCGGCTGCTGACCCCCGCGGGGCGGGCGTGCGTTACTAGGGGTTATGCAGCGTGACGCGGACGACGAGTACGTCCGGTACGTCCGCGCCCGCCAGCACCGTCTCCTGCGCGCCGCGTGGTTGGTCTGCGACGACACCCGGGTCGCCGAGGACCTCGTCCTGGCGACCTTCACCCGGCTGGCGCTGCGCTGGGAGAAGGTGCGCGCTGACGGCCCCGAGGCGTTCGTTCGTCGGATCCTCTACCGCGACGCCCTGTCGGCCGGGCGGGCAACCCGGCGCGAGTCCGTCTCGCTCGACGTGGGCGGGTCCTTCGGCGCGCTGACCGCCACGCAGCGTGCCGTGCTCGTCGTGCAGTTCTTCGAGGATCGCAGCGCGCAGGAGACTGCCGAGGTGCTGGGCAGCTCGGCCGGATCTGTCGCGAGCCAGACCCGGACCGCGCTGGCGACGCTCCGACCCGGGGCCGCCATCACCGAGGGTGACGTCGTGAGCCTGCTGGAACGGGCCAGCAGGCACGTGCCCGAGCTCGACTTCGCCGAGGAGGCGTGGAGCGCAGCCGTGGCGGGGCAACGCCGTCGGCGCCGGGTGTGGCGGGGGTCGCTGGCCGCGCTGGCCGCCGCAGCCGGGCTGGCTGTCGTCGCCGTCCTGGTGGGCGGCTCGACGCAGCCGCGGCCCGTCCCCGAGCCGACCACGAGCCCCACCTCCGCGGGGTTGCCCAGGCTCGCGGACGGCACGGCATACGCGCAGCTTCCCCTGGAGGGCGCCGAGACCCAGCTGCGCCATTTCGACGCCGGGATCCCGTCCGTGCTCGACGTCCAGACCGCGGCCACGGAGCTGTCGGCCCTGAAGAATCCCCCTGTCGTCGGTGGTGGCCGCCTACCTCGCGCCGGCCGGTGCGGGGACGTTCCACCCGGTCCTGGTGAGCGGCGCCGGCCAGCGGGTCGTCGCGAACGGGCTCACCCTGGTGCCCACCTATGACGCGGCGGGGAACCCCGGGACAGCCCTGGGGCCGCGTGCCATCGGCGGGGGAGGGCGGTACGTCGTCTTTCCACAACCGGGGCAGGTCGTGCGTCTCGACACCCGCACCGGGGCGGTGGCGACGTACCCCGTTCCGTCCCAGACCCTCCAGTCGGCCGGCTGGACCGCGGCAGGCAACCTCGTCGTGGCACGGGACGAGCAGTCCGCCTGGACCATCGACCCCTGGATGCCGGGTGCCAAGGCGGTGCCCGCCGGGCGCGGCTACGAGGGCAGGTTCCGCGTGTCGGCAGCCGCGGACTCGGTGGCCGTGGCGCGCTTCGACGGCGAGGCCCGGCCGGGCACGGTGAGCACCGTCAGGGCCCCGGTCACGCAGGCCTTCGGCGAGACGCTCAACACCGAGCAGTGGGCCGCCACCGGCGCGATCTTCGACCAGGACCTCACCCACCCCGTGATCCGGCAGGGCAACGGCCCGATCTACCAAGGGCTGGTGGCCGTCGACGTGGCGGCCGGCTCGGCCCGGGTCCTGCTCGCCCCGGAGTCACCGGACGGCCAGACCGGGCGGTTCAAGGAGTGCTGCACCGCGCTCGCTTGGGCCGACGGACACACCCTGCTGTTCCAGTCGGTCGGCAGGCACGGACGCTGGGTCCTGGCCTGGAACGTCACCACCGGTGAGGTCTTCGAGGTGGCGCAGATCGTGACCGGGGCACCGGACGACCCGGTCACGGCCGTGGCCCTGGACGTCGGGTGGCGCTACTAGCGCCCACCGTCTGCCCTCGCGGCACCTGACAGACGTCATGGTCGGGTCGTGACGGGTGTCGGAGTCCAGCGGACGCACGGTCGGGCACCATGACTGCCATGACACAGACGCAGACCCACCCCGGAGCGGCGTCCACGGCGGTTCCGGCGATCGAGCTGAGCGGGCTCACGAAGAGCTTTGGCGCGGTGCGGGCGGTCCGGGGGATCGACCTGACCGTGCGGCCGGGCGAGATCGTCGCCTTCCTCGGCCCGAACGGCGCGGGCAAGACGACCACCATCGACATGGTGCTCGGCCTGACCCGGCCCGACCTCGGCACGGCCAGCGTGTACGGACTCGAGCCGGCCGCAGCGGTGCGACACGGGCTCGTCTCGGCGGTGATGCAGTCCGGCGGACTGCTCAAGGACCTGACCGTCGCCGAGACCCTCCAGCTGACGGCCAGCCTGTTCAGCGACACCAGGCCGGTGGCCGAGGTGCTGGCGCGGGCGGGTATCGCCGACATCGCCGACCGGCGGGTGGTCAAGTGTTCCGGCGGCCAGCAGCAGCGGCTCCGGTTCGCGATGGCGCTGCTCCCGGACCCGGAGCTGCTGGTCCTCGACGAGCCGACGACGGGCATGGACGTCACCGGGCGGCGGGACTTCTGGAACGCCATCCGGGCGGACGCCGAGCGGGGCCGGACCGTCGTCTTCGCGACCCACTACCTCGAGGAGGCCGACGCGTACGCCGACCGCATCGTCCTGGTGAGCCAGGGCCAGGTCGTCGCCGACGGCACAGCTGCCCAGGTCAAGGCCCTGGTCTCCGGGCGCACCATCCGGGCCACGCTGCCCGATGCGGATGTCGCTGCGCTGCAGGGACTTCCGGGCGTCGAGACGGTCGAGGTCCGGGGCGACTCAGTCATCATCGCGTCGACGGACAGTGACGCCGTGGCGCGTCACCTGCTCGCCGCCACGACCGCGCGCGACCTCGAGATCACCTCGCGCGGCCTCGAGGACGCCTTCATCTCACTGACCTCCGAGGGAGAGAGCCGATGACCAGCACCGCCTCGAGCGCGCCGAGCACCGCGCGCGCCGTCCCCGAGCGCACCGTCCCGCCGCTCGGCGGCTTCAACCCGACCCTGCTGCGCCTCGAGCTGCGGCGGATGCTGCGCAACCGGCGCACGGTGATCTTCTCCGTGGTCCTGCCGGTGGCGTTCTTCTTCCTGTTCGGCACGGGGCAGAAGTACTCCAACCAGAGCGCCGGTCACGGCAACGTCGCCGGCTACATCATGATCAGCATGGCGCTCTACGGTGCGATGCTCTCCACCACCGCCGGCGGCGCGATGGTGGCGGTGGAGCGCAGCCAGGGCTGGAGCCGCCAGCTGCGCCTCACCCCGCTCACCTCGACGGCATACATCGCGGTGAAGGTCGTGATCGCCATGGTCCTCGGCGCGCTCTCGGTGACCGTGACGTATGCCGCGGGCGCGTCGTCGGGCGCGCGGCTGGACGGCAGCCTGTGGTGGCAGACCGCCATGCTCGCCTGGCTGGGCTCGCTGGTGTTCGCGGCGTTCGGCGTCTTCATGGGGTACCTCCTGCCGAGCGAGAACGTCATGCAGATCCTCGGGCCGGTGCTGGCGTTGTTCGCCTTCCTCGGGGGGCTGTTCATGCCGCTGTCACAGATGGGGTCGGTCTTCCAGACCCTCGCGAAGTTCACGCCGATGTACGGGCTGAGCGAGATCGTCCACGCACCGGTCTCCGGCGACGGCCCCGGGTGGGCTGCCGTGGTCAACGTCCTCGTGTGGCTGGCCGTGTTCGCGGGAGGGGCGGTATGGCGCTTCCGTCGCGACACGGCGCGCGTCTGAGTGCGGCGGCCCCTGCCCCACGGCCACATGGCCTGAGAGGGTGGGGGCCGTGAGCGCACCCAGGCCCGCACCCAGCCCGTTCGACGGGTTCGCCGAGCCCCGTCCCCGGCTGTTCGCTGGCGGCGACGACCGGGGCTGGTCGGGTCGCCTGCTCGGACTGTTCTTCGCCGGGATCTGGCTGGTCTTCCTCTCCGATGCCTTCACCTCGGCGTGGCAGCAGCGCCACACCCTGCGCGGCGACGCCGGACTGGTCGTGCTGGTCCTCTTCGTCGCGGTGTACCTGCTGCACTTCAGCCACCTGCGGGCAGCCGTGTGGGGGGCGGGTGGGCCGTTCGGGTCGCGGTGGTACGTCACGCGTCTCGGGCTGGTCACCTGGGCCGTGCTGGCCGTGCTTGCCGCGATGTCCACGGTCCTCGTGGGCCAGATCGGCGCCAGCACCTACGTCTTCCTCGCGGTGTCAGGGCTGTGGACCTTCCGCATGCGCACCGGGCTGGCCCTCGGTGCGGTGCTGATGGTGGTGTACGAGTTCCTCACGTTCCACATCGCCGGCTGGAAGCACGACACGAGCATCAGCATGTCGATCGTCCTCGCGCTGGCTGCGGTGACCGGGGGCATGGTCGCCGCGCAGCGCCAGCGGGCACTGGGGGAGGCCCGGCAGGAGAACGCGCGGCTGGCCATCCAGGACGAGCGCAACCGGATGGCCCGCGACGTCCACGACATCCTCGGTCACAGCCTGACCGTCATCACCGTCAAGGCCGAGCTGGCCGCCCGTCTGATGGAGGTCGACCCAGCGCGCGCCCGAGCCGAGGTGACCGACCTCGAGCGACTGGCTCGCGACGCGCTCGCGGATGTCCGGCGCGCGGTGGCCGGGTTCCGTGACATGTCGTTGCCCGCGGAGCTGGCCAGGGCTCGCTCGTCGCTCGCCGCGGCAGGCATCGAGGCGGACCTGCCGACCGCCACCGACGCCGTGCCCAGCGAGTTCCGCGAGCTGTGTGCCTGGACCCTCCGCGAGGGCGTCACCAACGTCATCCGCCACAGCGGCGCGACGTCGTGCCGGGTCACCCTCGACGATCGGGGCATCGTGGTGGCGGACAACGGAGCCGGACCGACGGGCGGCGCGGCGGGGACCGGGCTGATCGGCCTGAAGGAGCGCGCCGAGGCGATCGGCGCCCGCCTCACGACGCGGCGCGTCGAGCCGCACGGCTTCGAGCTGTGCGTGGGTCCGACGAGGACGGACGCATGACGATCCGGTTGCTGCTGGCCGACGACCAGGCGCTGGTGCGGGGCGCCCTCGCGACCCTCCTCGGGCTCGAGCCCGACATGGAGGTCGTCGCCGAGGTCGGCCGCGGCGACGAGGTGGTGGCGGCGGCCAGGCAGTCCCGGCCGGACGTCGCCCTGCTCGACGTCGAGATGCCCGGTCTCGACGGGATCGCCGCGACCACGGCTCTACGGGAGGCGCTGCCGGGCGTCCGGGTCCTCATTGTCACGACCTTCGGCCGCCCGGGGTTCCTGCGCCGCGCCCTGCAGGCGGGCGCCCAGGGCTTCGTCGTCAAGGACACCCCGGCCCGTCAGCTTGCCGAGATGGTGCGCCGGGTGCACGCGGGGCTGCGCGTCGTCGACCCCGCGCTGGCAGCCGACTCGCTGGCCGGCGGTGAGTCGCCACTGACCGCCCGGGAGACCGAGGTGCTCGTGGCAGCACGGGCCGGCGGGTCGGTGGCGGACATCGCCAAACAGGTGAGCCTGTCGGAGGGCACCGTGCGCAACCACCTGTCCTCGGCGATCGGCAAGACCATGGCGCGCAACCGTGCGGATGCGGTGCGGATCGCCGACGAGTACGGCTGGCTCTGAGCGAACGGTCAGGAGGTGGCCACCGGCCGGGTCGGGTCGGTGATCCAGTCGCTCCAGGACCCGACGTACAACGCTGCTTCGATCCCGGCCTCGTGCAGGGCCAACACCTGGTGCGCCGCGCTCACGCCCGAGCCGCAGTACGACCCAACTCGGTCACCAGGACGAATCCCCGTGCGGGAGAACAGTTCTCGCAGCCTCTCGCCCGGCAGGAAGGTGCCGTCCGGGTTGGCGGTGTCGAGGGTGGGCGCGTTCCGCGCACCGGGGATGTGCCCCGCGACCGGATCGATCGGCTCGGTCTCACCGCGGTAGCGCTCGGGTGAGCGGGCGTCGAGCAGTACGCCGTCGCGGGCCAGGGCCTGCGCGCCTGCAGCATCGAGCACCGGCATCCCGCCCGCGTGCGCCTCGAACGAGCCGTCCCGGGGTGGGGGCGCCTCCGTCGTCGTCGCGCCACCGGCGGCCACCCAGGCAGCGAGCCCACCGTCGAGCACGCGCACGTCGCGGGCCCCGAAGTGCCGCAGGACCCACCAGGCGCGGGCGGCGGCGAACGACAGGCCCTGGTCGTAGACGACGATCGCGGAGTCGTCGTGCGCACCACAACGGCGCAGCGCCGCCTGCACGGCCTGGGCGGTCGGCAGCGGGTGGCGCCCGCCCGGTCCCGGGGGTCCGGCGAGCTCGGCGTCGAGGTCGACGTGGTGGGCCCCGGGCAGGTGCGCGGCGGCATACAGGTCCCGTCCTGGCGGCCCGCCCGCGGCGGTGAGGTTCCACTGGACGTCGACGAGCACGGGCTCGGCCCCGGTGGCCAGCAGGTCGAGGAGGTTGACGGCGCTGAGGAGGGCACGCATTCGGTCAGTCAACCAGCAGATGGGACACTGGTGCCGCCATGACCGCGACCCAGACGACCTCGCCGACCGCGCAGCCGCGTGCGGTCCTGCCAGCGCTCCAGATCGGCCCGCACACCATCGAGTCGCCAGTCGTGCTCGCGCCGATGGCGGGCATCACCAACCGGGCCTTCCGCAAGCTGTGCCGTGAGTACGGCCGGCAGGGCCTTGCGGCGGGCGGTGCGAGCGGCGCCACCTCGCTGTACGTCAGCGAGATGATCACCTCGCGTGCGCTGGTCGAGCGCACCCCCGAGACGATGCGGCTCATCGAGCACGACCCCGACGAGAGCCCGCGGTCCATCCAGCTCTACGGGGTCGACCCCGCGACCGTGGCAGCCGCCGTGAAGCTGCTGGTCACCGAGGACCGGGCCGACCACATCGACCTCAACTTCGGCTGCCCGGTGCCCAAGGTGACGCGCAAGGGCGGCGGGGCCGCGCTCCCGTGGAAGAAGGACCTCTTCGAGGCGATCGTCACCGGTGCCGTCCGCGAGGCGAGCAGGTATGCCGTGCCGGTCACGGTGAAGATGCGCAAGGGGATCGACGATGACCACCTGACCTACCTCGACGCCGGACTCATCGCCGAGCGGGCAGGGGTCGCGGCCGTCGCCCTCCACGGCCGCACCGCGTCCCAGGCGTACTCGGGCGAGGCGGACTGGAGCGCCATCGCGCGGCTCAAGGAGACGGTCCGGACCATCCCGGTGCTCGGCAACGGCGACATCTGGTCGGCCGAGGATGCCGTCCGCATGGTCGAGGAGACCGGGTGCGACGGCGTGGTCGTCGGGCGTGGCTGTCTGGGGCGGCCCTGGCTGTTCACCGACCTCGCCGCGGCCTTCGCAGGGACCACCGCGCGCGCGGAGCCGGGCCTCGGTGAGGTGCTGGCGACCCTGCGGCGCCACACGGAATACCTGGTGGACTTCTACGACGACGAGTTCAAGGCCTGCCGCGACATCCGCAAGCACATCGCGTGGTACCTCAAGGGGTTCCCGGCCGGGTCGACGGTGCGACACCAGCTCGCGCTGGTCGACTCCCTCGCGGCCCTCGACGGGCTGATCGCCACCATGGACGACACGGCACCGTGGCCCGGTGACGCCGCCGAGGGCCAGCGCGGGCGGGCCGGGTCGCCGCGCCGGGTGGCCCTCCCAGACGGCTGGCTGGAGTCCCAGTCGCTCGACGACTCGGCGCGGGCCGTCGTGGCCGAGGCCGAGCTGTCGGTCTCCGGAGGCTGATGGCCGGGGAGACGCCCGGCGCGCTGGGTCCACGTGCGCACCGTGGCTGGATGTCGGGCGTGCATGGCAGGCTGCGGTCATGATCGGGACACCGGGCGGGTCGGCGGAGCGGCCGGCCACGTTCTTCTCCGGGCCGCAGGAGTTCCGGGCCTGGCTGGCCGCGCACCACGCGACGCGGACCGAGCTGTGGATGGGCCTGAACAAGAAGCACGTCCCCGAGCGCGGGCTCACGTGGGAGGAGGCCGTCCTCGAGGCGCTGTGCTGGGGGTGGATCGACTCCCAGGTGCAGAGCCTGGGCGCAGACGCAGTGCGCCAGCGGTGGACGCCACGCAAGCCCGGCAGCAACTGGAGTGCCATCAACATCGCCGCGGTCGAGCGACTCACCGCCGAGGGCCGCATGCAGCCCCCCGGCCTCGCCGCGTTCGAGAAGCGGCGCCCCGAGCGCTCGGCCATCTACTCCTACGAGCAGGCCGGCGAGCTCGCCCTGCCCCCGGAGTTCGCCGAGCGGCTGGCGGCCGATGCCGGGGCCGCGGCGTTCTGGGCGGTGGCCACCGCGTCGTACCGCAAGATCTGCGTGAACTGGGTCCTGACCGCCAAGCAGGCGGCCACCCGGGAGAAGCGGCTGCGCCAGCTCATCGACGACTCGTCGCAGGGTCGGCTCATCCCGTCGCAGCGTTACGGTCAGGAGCCGGCGTGGGTCGCGCGGGCGGCGCGCGCCGCCCAGGACGCGGGCCTCTAGAGTCGCGTGCGTGGGATACACCGAGGCCGACCGTGAACGCTGGGTGCGCGAGGACCCGGTGCACAAGCTGGCCGACCGTGACGAGTTCGCCCGCGACCGGGCTCGGCTCGTGCACTCGGCCTCGCTGCGGCGGTTGTCGGCGAAGACCCAGGTGGTCGAGCCCGGTGACGACGACTCCGTCCGCAACCGCCTCACGCACTCGCTCGAGGTCGCCCAGATCGGCCGCGAGTTCGGGGCAGCGCTGGGGTGCAGCGCCGACGTCGTCGACACGGCCTGCCTTGCCCACGACCTCGGGCATCCACCGTTCGGCCACAACGGCGAGGAGGCGCTCGACGCCGTCGCCGATGGCATCGGGGGCTTCGAGGGCAACGCCCAGACGCTGCGCCTGCTCACCCGGCTCGAGCCCAAGCGGATCCACGCCGACGGCCGGCCGGCGGGCCTGAACCTCACCCGGGCGAGCCTCGACGCTTCGACGAAGTACCCCTGGTCCCGTGGTGACGCGCCTACTCCCACAGCGAAGTTCGGTGTCTACGACGACGACCTCCCGGTGTTCGAGTGGTTCCGCCTGCGCCGGGCTCCGGGGGAGCGGTGCATCGAGGCGGACGTCATGGACTGGTCCGACGACGTGGCGTACTCCGTGCACGACGTCGAGGATGCGATCACGTCCGGGCGGCTCGACCTGCGGCAGCTGCGTGACGCGGCCGACGTCGACCACGTGCTGGCGGTCGCCACGGGCACCTACGCCGTCGACCTCGGGACGGACGCACTGGGGGCCGCGCTGGAACGAGTGCTCGCCACCGGGGCCGTGCCCACGGCATACGACGGGTCGCGCACGGACCGGGCGGCGCTGAAGGACATGACCTCACGGCTCATCGGGCGCTTCGTCCAGGCCGTCGAGGTGGCGACCCGCGCCGAGCACGGCGACGGGCCACTGACGCGGTATGCCGCGAACCTCGTCGTCCCGGACACGACCCGGGCCGAGTGCGCCGTGCTGAAGGCGGTGGCGGCCCACTTCGTCATGAACGCCCACGAGCGCGTAGACCTGCTGGCGCACCAACGGCAGGTCGTCCGGGACCTGGTCGAGGCCTACCGAGCCGACCCCGTGCGTCGTCTGGACCCCGACCTCGTGGCGGACTGGAAGGCCGCAGACTCCGACGCCGCCGCGCTGCGCGTCGTGGTCGACCAGGTCGCCTCGCTGACCGACGTGCGGGCCCTGGTGCTCCACGAGCGGTGGAGGTGACCGGGGGCCGCGAGGTCAGCGCGTGGCGAAGGCTCGCGCTGGCCCCGCGACCGACAGCCCCACGACGGTGCCGGGGCGTGGCAGGTTTGTGCCCCTGACCCGTGCAGTGACGACCGTGTCGTCCGCGACCAGCCGGAGCGCCACCAGGGCGTCGTGCCCGAAATAGCTCGTCGACACCACCTCGGCGCACGGTCGGCCGGCCGACGGCAGTCCGAGCTCGAGCTGCTCGGGTCGCACGAGCACGTCGACCGGACCCGCTGGAGCGGGGTGGTGCACGGCCAGCCGGCCCAGTGCGGTGGTGACGGCGGCACCGTCGGCGGTCCCGCGCAGGAACACCGCACCCCCCAGAAACGCAGCGGTATGCCGGTCCGCTGGGCTGGCGTACACCTCGGCCGGGGTGCCGACCTGGGAGAACCTGCCCTCGTGCATCAGCGCCACCTCGTCGGCGAACGACAGGGCCTCGGCCTGGTCGTGGGTGACGAGGACGACGGTGACCCCCTCGTGGGCCAGCGCCTCGGCCACCGCATCACGGGTGGTGGCCCGCAGCCCGGCGTCGAGCGAGGAGAACGGCTCGTCGAGCAGGACCACCGCCGGTCGACGGGCGAGCGCGCGGGCGAGGGCCACCCGCTGTTGCTGCCCGCCCGAGAGCTGGTCGGGCCGGCGGATGGCCAGGTCGGGCGAGAGCCCCACGAGCTCGAGCAGCTCGGCAGCTCGGGTGCCGGCCCGCCGTGCTGACCTCCGCAGGCCGTAGGCCACGTTGGCGCCCACGCTGAGGTGCGGGAAGAGGTTGCCCTCCTGCGCGACGTAGCCGATCCCACGCCGCTCCGGTGACACCTGGACCCCCGGTCCCACGACGACGTCGTCCCCGAGCTGGACGGTCCCCGCATCCGGCGTCTGGAAGCCTGCGACCACCCGCAGCAGCGTGGTCTTGCCGCATCCCGACGGGCCGAGGATCGCCGAGGTTGTGCCCGAGGGGACCACGAGGTCGAGGCCGTGGAGGACGGGGCGGCCGCCGTGGGACGCGGCGACCCCCGCGATGCGCAGGGTGGTCACGGGGTGGGCTCCTGGTCGGGTTGGCGCAGCAGCAGAGAGGTGAGGGGCGCCGACACGAGTACGAGGGCGGCGGCATAGGGTGCGGCGCCCGCGTAGTCGATGCTCTCGCTCGCGCTCCAGAACGCCGTGGCGAGCGTCTGGGTGCCGGTGGGCGCGAGCAGCAGGGTCGCGGTGAGCTCCGTCGAGGTCGCGATGAACACCATGGCAAAACCGGCGAGCGCGCCTGGCGCGGTCAGCGGCAGGACGACCCGCACGAACGCGCGAAGCGGCCCGTCGCCAAGGGCGCGGGCGGCCTCGGACAGCTCCTCGGGTGCGTGCGCCATGGCCGCACGGATGCTCACCATGGCGCGGGGGATGAACAGGATCGTGTATGCCGCGACGAGGACCACGCTGGTTTGGTAGACCGGCCGTGCGTAGCGGACCGACAGGGTGACCAGGGCCAAGGCGATGACCACGCCGGGCAGGGCTGACGAGAGGTACGTCGCGCGCTCGACGAGGACGGACAGCCAGGTCCGTCGGCGGGCGACGAGCCACGCGACCGGGAACGCGGCGACCACCGTGACCGCGCCAGCGACGAGGGCCAGCCGCAGCGTGCCCCAGAGGGTGGCCAGCAGGTCGGTCGGGGTGGCGCCGATCTGCGCGGCACCGCCCGCCAGGAACCAGTAGACGAGGCTGCCGAGCGGCACGCCGAGGGCGAGCGCGGCGAGCCCCGTGAGCGCCCCCAGGGCTGGGAAGGTCCCCCGGCCGAGCGAAGCCGGCAGCGCACGGCGCGCCGCGCCCCGCCCCAGGCGTGCGTGCCGCCGCGAACCGCGCAGCAGCAGCTCGGCCGTGAGCAGGGCCACGCACAGGGCGATCAGCACGACCGCCAGCAGACTGCCGGCGCTGTTGCTGAAGGCCACCTGGAACTGCTCGAGGATCGCGGTGGTGAAGGTCGGGAAGCGCAGCATGGCCAGCACCCCGAACTCCGACAGCAGGTGCAGCGCGACGAGGAGCATCCCACCCAGGATCGCCGGGCGCAGCTGTGGCAGGACCGCGCGCCAGAACGAGCGCCAGGGCCCCAGCCCCAGCGTGCGAGCGGAGTCCTCGAGGCCCTGGTCGAGGCCGCGCAGCACGGCGGCCACGGGCAGGAAGACGAAGGGGAAGTACGACAGCGTCGTCACAAGGACCGCACCCCCCAGTCCCTGCAGGTCGGGCCGCACGGTGACCCATGCGTAGCTGTTGACGAAGGCCGGCACCGCCAGCGGGCACACCATGAGCACCCGCCAGAGCCGAGCCCCGGGCAGGGTGGTCCGCTCGACGAGCCACGCGCTGCCGACCCCCAGCACGCAGGTGAGGGCGACGGTGACCGCCACCAGGGCACCGGTGTTGCGCAGCAGCTCACCGACCCTGGGGCGCCACACCAGTGCCCAGGCAGCCTGCCCTCCGACGTCGAAGGCCTCGACGCCGACGACCGCCAGGGGGAGCAGGCACAGGACCGCGACCACCACGCCGGCCACGACGACCGGCGCGGCCGCGCGGCTGGCCGTTCCCGCGCGGCTGGCCGTTCCCGCGCGGCGGACACCGTCGCTGGTGCCGACCACCTAGAGGATGCCGGCCCTGGTCATCAGCGTGATGACCTTCGGGCCGTTGAGGGTGAACGGGTCCACGCTGGGTGCCTCGAGTGAGGCCAGGGGCTCCAGGGCGGGGTCGGAGGCGACGCCGTTGCCCACGGCATACTCCTTCGCGTCGCTGGTGGCGAGGACCTTCTGCCCCTGCGCGCTGGTCACGAAGGCGAGGAACTTCTGGGCCGTTGCCGCATGCTTGGTGGACTTGAGCACCCCGCCACCGGAGATGCTCACGAAGGCTCCCGGGTCGCGGTGGCGGAAGTAGAGCAGCGCGGTGTTCTTGCTGCCGGCCTTGGTGAGGGCCTGGTCGCGGTACCAGTAGTAGTGGTACATGATCCCGACGGGCACCTGGCCAGCGTTGACGGCCTTCATCACGGCAGTGTTGCTCTGGAAGACCTGCGCGCCGCTCTTGAGCCCGGCCAGCCAGGTCGCGGTCTTCTGCTCGCCCTGGGTGGCGAGGATGGCGCTGACGATCGCCTGGAAGTCGGCGCCGCCGGCTGCGGCGCCCCACTTGCCCTTCCACTCCGGCTTGGCCAGATCCATGATCGACGTCGGCAGCTGCGCCGCAGTGATCTTGCTGGGGTTGTAGACGAGCACGGTGGACCGGGCGGCGATGCCCACCCACTGGTGCGTCGACGGCGCGTACTGCGGACCGACCTGGGCCGTCGTGGCGGGGTCGACGGCCGCGAGCAAGCCGGCGTTCTGCACGGTGGTCATGGCCGGCGAGTTCTCGGTGAGGAACACGTCGGCCGGCGATGAGCTGCCCTCCTGGACCAGCTGCGCGGCCATCGACGAGTCACTGCCGTGGCGGACCTCGACGCGGATCCCGGTCCTGTCCTCGAAGGCCTTCGCCCACGCGTCGGTGAGGCTCTCGTGCTGGGCGTTGTAGACCGTCAGGGTCTCGGGCTCGGGGGTGCCCTTCGCCTCGAGGGTGGAGCTCCCACAGGCCGCCAGCGCCAGAGCGGCGGTGGTTGCAAGGGCGACGAGGGGGGAGCAGGGCGGGCGGGGCGGTCCGGCGGCGCATCACGCGAGTTCTCCAAGGGTAGCGGTTACAAAGGTAAGCCTTACCTTACCTGACGGGGATCGCTGGTCCGCGCACCCCCGGGTCTGGGGATCCGGGCCGCGCAGGTCCGCCCGCAGCACCTAGACTCGGCCGCGAACAGGAGGGCCAGTGGCGGGTCGGATCAAGACCGACGACATCGCGCTCGTGAAGGAGCGCTCGTCGATCGAGGACGTCGTGCGCGAGCACGTGACCCTGCGACCGGCCGGCCCGGGCTCGATGAAGGGTCTGTGCCCCTTCCACGACGAGAAGTCGCCGTCGTTCAACGTCCGTCCGGCCGTCGGGGCCTGGCACTGCTTCGGCTGCGGCGAGGGCGGTGACGTCATCTCCTTCGTGCAGAAGGTCGAGCACCTCACCTTCACCGAGGCGATCGAGCGGCTCGCCCAGAAGCTCGGCATCGAGCTGCACTACGAGGAGGGTGGACGACCGGGGGGACGCGACGGCGAGACCCTGGGGCGGCGCTCGCGGCTGATCGAGGCGCACCGCGTCGCGCAGGAGTTCTACCACCACGCGCTGCTCAACGCCCCGGAGGCCAGGGCCGGCCGCGACTTCCTGCGCGAGCGGGGCTTCGACAGCGAGGCGGCCAAACGTTTCGGCGTCGGGTTTGCCCCACGCGGCGGCGAGGAGCTCAGCCGCCACCTGCGGACGAAGGGCTTCACCGACGAGGAGCTCACCCTCGGTGGGCTCTCCGGCCGGGGCAGCCGCGGGCTCTACGACCGCTTCCGCGGACGGCTGGTCTGGCCGATCCGCGACATCACGGGCGACACCGTCGGGTTCGGCGCGCGCCGGCTCTACGACGACGACCGCATCGCGGCCAAGTACCTCAACACCTCCGAGACGCCGATCTACAAGAAGTCGACGGTCCTCTACGGCCTCGACGCCGCCAAGAAGGCGATCGCCGCCGAGCGCAAGGCCGTCGTCGTCGAGGGCTACACCGACGTGATGGCCTGCCACCTCGCGGGCATCGAGGGCGCCGTCGCGACGTGCGGCACAGCGTTCGGTGTCGACCACATCAAGGTCCTGCGACGGATCATGCGCGACGAGGCCGACCTCGCGCCGGCCCGCGTGGTCTTCACCTTCGACGGCGACGCCGCCGGGCAGAAGGCCGCGATGCGGGCGTTCGGTGAGGACCAGCGATGGGCCTCGCAGTCGTTCGTCGCCGTGGCCGACGGAGGCATGGACCCCTGCGAGCTGCGCATCGCCAAGGGCGACGACGCCGTGCGCCATCTCGTCGACGACGCGGTTCCGCTGTTCGAGTTCGCGGTGCGGACCACGATCTCCCGTTTCGACCTGTCGACCGCCGAGGGACGGGTGCAGGGCATGCGTGCTGTGGCCCCGATCGTGGGCTCGATCCGCGACAGCTCGATGCGACCCGAGTACGTCCGGACCGTGGCCGGATGGATCGGCGTCGAGGTGGAGCAGGTCCAGGCCGAGGTGGCCCGCGCCGGCCGGATGGCCGCCCGGGACGCCAAGTCCGACGGTGGCGCGAGCGCCCGGCCCGACGCCGACAGCGTGCCCGAGCCCTCCGCCGAGGAGGCGCGGGCCGCCCTGCCGGTACCCGACCTGCGCGACCCGGTCGTGTTCGCCGAGCGACAGCTGCTCCAGACGCTGCTGCAGTACCCCGACAGCTTCTCGGCCTCCGACGTCGACGACGTCGCCCCGGACGCGTTCACCGCCCCGGCCCACCGCGCGGTCTTCGACGGGGTGCGCGGAGCAGGCGGGCCCCAGCGGGGACTGTCGGCCCGCGCCTGGGCCGACCGGGTCGCCGAGGCGGCGCCGCTGGCCGTCCGGGGGCTCGTGGCCGAGCTCGCGGTGGCCGAGCTCCCGACCCGCATGGACCGCACCACGGGCCTGCCCGAACGCCGCTACATCGACGCGCTGCTCGTCCGGGTCCACGAGGTCTCCCTGACCCGCCGGATCGCCGACGCGATGTCCGCGATGCGCCGCATGGCCACCGATCCGCATACCGACCCATCGCGCGCGCGCAGCCTGTCCAGCGAGCTGCAGGACCTCCAGCGCGAGCTGGCCCAGCTCCGTGACCGGGCGAGCTGATGGCGTTCTCCCTGCGGCGGCCGGCCCGCGTGCCCGGTCCGGTGCTCGCGGCAGCGGCGATCGGCCCGGGCGAGCGCGTCCTCACGTGGGCGCGCGACGCTGCCGGCACGACGGTCGTGGCCACCACCCACCACCTGTATGCCGTGAGCACGGCGGGGGAGCGCAGCCTCGCCCGGCCGTGGCACGAGGTCGATGCCGGCACGTGGTCCCCCGAGCTCGGCCAGCTGACCGTGACGTGGGTGGACGGGTCGCGACCCGTGCAGTGGACGCTCGGCCCGTCGACCCTGCTCCCTGAGGCGGTGCGCGAGCGCGTGCAGGCCAGCGTCGTGCTCGCCACCAGGGTGGACCTCGGCAACCGCCGGGGCGCCCGCGTCGTGATCCGGCATGACCTGGCCACCGGCGGCTTGTGGAACAGGTCGTCCTGGGCCGCGGGGTGCCCGGCGACGACCCTCAGATCGCTGCGGCGCTCGCGGATCTGAGGGAGCAGGTCGGGCTCGACTGAGCGCACCGACTGGGGTCCCCGACGCGCCCGGGCCCCGTTTTCAGAACTGCGCACATCCTTTGCTATGGTTGCGCAGCGCCGCGGGCGGGAACACCCGCTGAACGCCCGCTGGATGCCAAGGACATTCCCCTGTAGCTCAATTGGCAGAGCAGCCGACTGTTAATCGGCAGGTTGTTGGTTCGAGTCCAACCGGGGGAGCCATCCGCTTGCGGACCACGGCCCGGGTCATCGACCCGGGCCTGTGTCATGCGTCATCGACCCGTGCCTGTGTCATGCGCAGCCGGCGCGCTCAGGAGCAGGGGTCCTGCTTGGGTGGGTTGAGCCTGGTGTCGACCGTGAATCCGGCCGGCCCGAGGTTGGCGTCCACGGCCTGTTGCCATGCGCCGGAGGAGATCATCCGCGCGATCGCAGCGGTGATCTTCTGGCAGGTGGTGACGGCGCCCTTCCTGATGCCGATGCCGTAGCGCTCCTCGGAGAACGTCTTGCCGACCACCTTGAGCATGCCCGCGTACTGGGGCTGGGCGGCATACCCGGCCAGGATGGTGTTGTCCGTGGTCACGGCGTCGACGCCCTGGGAAACCAGGGCGGCCACGCACTGCGAGTACGTGTTGAGCTCCTGCAGCTGCACGCCCGGGTACTTGTCCTTGACCTTCTGTGCTGAGGTGGACCCCTTGACCGAGCACAGCTTCTTGCCGGTCAGCGTGTCGGGGCCGGTGATCGAGGTCTCGTCGGAGCGCACCAGGAGATCCTGACCGGCGACGAAGTAAGGCCCCGCGAACGAGACCTTCGCCTTGCGAGCGTCGGTGATGGAGTAGGTCGCCACGACGATGTCGACCTGACCGGTGGACAGCAGCGTCTCGCGCTGCGCGGACGGTGCCTCGACCCACTGGATATCGGCGACGTTGTGTCCCAACGCCTTGGCGACGTACTTGGCCACGTCGACGTCCAGGCCGGTGTAGGTGGAGCCCCGCTTGAGGCCGAGCCCGGGCTGGTCGAACTTGATGCCGATCTTGAAGGTCCGGCCCGTGCCACCGCCCGCCGACCCGGTGCCTGCGCAGGCGGCGAGGGCGAGCGCGAGCAGGGCTGCAGCACTCATCACCCCAATCCGTCGAACCACCATGTCTCCTCGGGTGTGTGCGGTCAGTGCGCCAGGATCTTGCTGAGGAAGTCCTTCGCGCGATCCGACCTCGGGGCCGTGAAGAACCCCTCCGGGTCGTTCTCCTCGATGATCTGGCCGTCGGCCATGAAGACGACGCGGTGGGCGGCCTTGCGGGCAAAGCCCATCTCGTGGGTGACGACCACCATGGTCATGCCGTCCGTCGCGAGGCCGACCATGACGTCGAGGACCTCGGTGATCATCTCGGGGTCGAGGGCCGAGGTGGGCTCGTCGAAGAGCATCACCTTGGGGTCCATCGCGAGCGACCGCGCGATCGCCACGCGCTGCTGCTGCCCACCGGAGAGCTGCGCGGGGAACTTCTCGGCCTGGTGCGCCACGCCCACGCGGTCGAGGAGCTCCATGGCGCGCGCCTCGGCCGCATCCCGGGGCGTCTTGCGGACCGTCGTAGGCCCCAGCGTCACGTTGTCGAGGATCGTCTTGTGGGCGAACAGGTTGAACGACTGGAACACCATGCCGACGTCCGCCCGCAGCTCTGCGAGCTCTCGGCCCGCGCCGGGCAGCGGCTTGCCGTCGATGGTGATGCTGCCGGTCTCGAAGGTCTCGAGCCGGTTGATGGTGCGGCACAAGGTGGACTTGCCGGAGCCCGAGGGGCCGATCACGACGACCACCTCGCCGCGGTCGATGGTCAGGTCGATGTCGCGCAGGACGTGCAGGTCGCCGAAGTGCTTGTTGACGCCCGTGAGGACGACCAATGGCTCCGTCATGTCCGGAAACCTACCGGCTCGGGGGTGCCCCAAATCCCTCAGGCCACAGACTCCACGACGAGCTCGGCGAGATAGGCCCAGCACTCGGCGCCGGTCGCGACCGAGCGCACCCGGTAGACCCGCCGACGATCCGGCAGGACGTAGTCGTGGCGGCCCCCGTCGACGATCTCGACCGTCCCCGCACACGCCGTGACCGGGGCGGTCACCGGGGGGTTGGGGATGAATGTCACGATCTGCACCCCTCCAGTGTGTGCACGGGCGGCGCCCGGCCGCCATGGCCCGTTGGTATGCCGCCGCGCAGGCGCGGGCTAAGCCTGCTGGCGGAGGCCGTTTGACGTAGATCGCGGCAGGTCAGGGCATCACAGCGAGGCAAACGCACGAAGATGGGGGATCTCGCGGGCCAATGCCGAGAGGGTGCGTCATCGCCGCCCGTGCTGCCTCAGATGACGATAAATAGTAAAGAAAGGGTAAAAAGGCCATCGGACAAAGGTAAGCATTCGGCATGATGCAGCCATGCAAAGGGCATCGCTTGAGCAAATGGCGTCGGTCTCGTCCTCCGTCGGAGAGCCGCGATGACGCGCCCGATGACGCGCCCGGTGGGCGCCCCGACCCCGACCACCGTCCTGGCGGTGCTGATGTCCTCGGTCGCCCTGGGGGCGGTCGCCACCATGGGTGCGACCGCCTTCGGATGGCCGGGACCGGCTCTGGGTCTGGACCCCCTGCAGGCGGGCCTCAGCATGGCGCTGCCCGCCCTCGTCGGCGCGGCGGTCGCCGCGCTCCCCGGCATCCTGCTCTATGCCCGTGCCGCCGGCCACCGGGCCACGGCACAGGCTTCCTTGACGGGGCTGCTGCTCCAGGCGGACGCCGCGGAGCGGGCTGTCGGCCCGGGGTCTGGCCTGCTCTCCTCGAGCCCTGCAGCACCGCGGCCGGGAGTCGAGGTCGCCGTCGCCGACAGCCCGACGGATGCCGCCGTGGCGGCGATCGACGCTCAACGCCGGTGGGCCGACACGGCCATCGCCTCTCGACGGCAGGTGCGACTGTCCGCGCTACCGGCGCCCGCGCTCGTCTCGGCCTCGCCGGTCCCGATCGGCCGCGTGCTCGACATCCTCATCGGCGCCGCCCTCAAGTACGGCACCGGCGACATCGACATCCGGCTGGACTGCCTGGGCGACCGGGCGAGGATCCGCGTCGCGGACCAGTCGCCGGCGCGTGACCTGCCGGCGCAGGTTGGGGCAAACCGTGAGCCGCGCCTTGCGCTCGCCAAGCGCATCACCGAGGCGCTCGGGGGCGAGCTCACCTCGAGTCGGGAGCGTCCGACGTGCTTCGAGGTGTTCCTGCCCAAGGCTGCCCTGACCGCGGCCAGCCACGCCGCGTGACCTGCTCCGGTCGCCCGGTGGAGGCGGCCCCGCTCACGCCGGGTCGAACCTAGAGGTCGCGCACGGGGTGCGTCGCGCCAGGAGCCGGAAACCTCAGGTACGCGAGTCGAGCGCTCTCCTGACGGCTGTGCGCCAGCGCGTCGAGGGTGTAGCCGAGGACCGCGGTCACGGTCGCGATGATCATCATGGCTGAGGCCAGGATGGCCGTGGGGAAGCGGGCCACCTCTCCGGTGTGGAGGTAGTCCACGATGACGGGGGTGCCGAGCGCCAGAGCGGCCACCGTGACGAGGGCCGCGATGACGCCGTGGAAGAGCGCTGGCCGCTCGCGGCGGGCGAGGGCGAGGATGAGCTTGAGGATGCGCCAGCCGTCGCGGTAGGTGCGCAGCTTGCTCTCGCTGCCCGCAGCCCGGTCCTTGAAGTCGGTGACGACCTCGGCCGCGGGCAGTCGCAGACGGAGGGCGTGCACGGTCATCTCGGTCTCGGTCTCGAACTCCTGTGAGAGGGCCGGGAAGGACTTGACGTACCTGCGCGAGAAGGCGCGGTACCCGCTGAGCATGTCGCTGACCTCCCGGCCGAACAGCAGGCCGACCACGCCGGTGAGCAGCCGGTTTCCGACGGCGTGCCCCGGCCGGTATGCCGAGTCGGACACCGTCGAGCGGACGCCCAGGACGTGGTCGTACGGTCCCTCGAGGAGGGTGGCGACCAGGTCGCCCGCCCGCGTCGCGTCATACGTGTCGTCTCCGTCGATGAGCACGACCACGTCGGCGTCGATGTCGGCGAAGGCGCGTCGCACCACGTTGCCCTTGCCCTTGCGAGGCTCGGAGCGGACGATCGCGCCGGCTTCCTCGGCACGCTGGACCGTCGCGTCGGTCGAGGCGTTGTCGTACACGTAGATCTCAGCGTCCGGCAGCGCCAGACGCAGGTCTCGGACAACGGTGCCGATGGCCGCTTCCTCGTTGTAGCACGGGACGATCGCAGCCACCGTGGGCCGATAGGGGTCAGTCATCAGGGAACCTTGCTCGAGAGGGACAACATCGGGCACCGCGGGCATCAGGAGCGTAACAACGTGCCGGCCCTCGGACGGCGCCAGCGAGGCCGAGCCGAGCTTCGACGCCAGGCGATGGCGAGCGTCGCCAGCCAGGCCAGGAGTGCGACGAGGCTCACGAGCACACCCGAGGGGAAGGCCCGCGGCGTGAACCGGCACGTGAGGACGCCGGCCCCGCCCGGAGCCACCGTCAGCAACCGGTGGAACGAACCGGTGGAGATGCGGGAGGTGGACCCGCTCTGCTGGCAGGACCACTCATCCGTGGCTGCCGTGGCGAGCAGCAGGGTGTCATGGGACCGCGCGGCCGGGACCTGCACAGTGAAGCCAGTGGCGTCGTGCTGGATCGGCGCGGGCTGACCCAGCTGGGCGGGCCGGGTCGTCGTGCAGGTCATCGCCGGCATGGCCGTACCGGCCGTCGGCCGGGTCACGTCCACCTCTGCGCGCGCAGTGGGCGACAAGGTCAGGACGAGCAGGTGACCGGTCCAGGGGTCGGCGGAGGACTGCGTGGCCTGGCCGGCGACTTTGGCCGTGACCCGTGAGGTCGTCGCATTGACCACCAGGAGCCCAGAGCCGACCGGGCATCCGACGCTGAACCTCGCCGTCGGGAAGAGCGCCCCCGACCCGTGCTGGAGGTCGGGCTGGCGCCGCGGCAGCTGCAACAGGGCGGAGTAGAGGGCCAGCGGGTCCCCAGCGGTCGCGGTCGGCGTGTGCACCAGTGCCGACGGCACCCAGCGGGCCAGGGTCACGCCGGGGTGCTGCACGGTGAAGGTTCGCCCGGCGCGCCACGTGACCCGCTGGGAGACGCCGAAGGCGGTGTCCTCGAGGAGGTTCGAGCTGCCTGTCAGCCGACGCCCACCGGCGCCTGCCGTCATCCCGGCGTTGACCAGCAGGTCACTGAGCGTCTTCGGCATCATGGTGGTGTAGGAGGTGCCCGAAGCACCACCGAAGAGCATCGGGTCGTTCGTCGTGGTGCGCGTCGTCACGCCGACACGGGCTCCGCCGGCCCCCGCGGCGCGGACGCGTGCCACGACGTCGGCCTTGGCCGAGAGCCCATCGAGGTTCACCATCTGGCCCGCGAACCGAGTCTCGCGTCGATGGATGATGGCCACGTGGTTGACCACCACCTCGCCAGCCACGAGCACCACCAGTGCTGCCACCGCGACCACGCCGATCCGCCGGCCGCGGGCCAGTGCGGTGATCAGCACCACGGCCACCGCAGCGAGGACCAGGGACACCAGGGCCGTCCGCGCAGTGACCACGTGGCTCCCGCGCGTCACGGCGACCACGGCGGCATACCCGATCGCCACGATGAGGGCGGTCACTCCCGAGCGCTTCCAGCCGCGAGCGGTCAGGGCAGGGAGCAGCTGCCACAGCAGGATCACCTGCATGGCGACCAGGACGAACGCCTCCCGGAAGAAGTTGCCGTCGGGGCTGTCAAAGCCGTGCCAGACGATCGAGGTCACGTGCCACCGCAGCGAGAGGGCCACCAGGACGAGGAGCCCGACCCACGTGATGGTGCGGCGGTCCCGAATCGTGAGCACGACGCAGGTGACGAGCACGGACCCAAGCAGGACTCCGATGCCGAGCGACGGGGCCCACCCGATTCCCTCGGTGCCGACCAGCAGGCGCCCGGCCCAGTCTTGCCACGCGCCCGGGACGAACGGGACGTCCTTGGTCATCGCCGAGTGCTTGACGGCGACGTAGGTCGGCACCAGGGCGAAGGCATCCATGACGATCCCGAGGGACCGCGAGGCCCGCCCAGCGGGCGAGCGTGAGCCAGGGCCGTGGCCACTCGGACGGCTGCGCCACGATCATGGCGCAGACGATCAGGCCAGAGGCCAGGGTGGCCATCCACGACGTGTAGAAGTTGCTGTACCAGCAGACGAAGAAGAGCAGCGGCGTCAGCCAGGCCACCCGGCGGCGCTCGCGCACCCAGAGGGCGGAGTAGACCATGAGCGGCAGGGCAGCCCCTCCCACGAGCCACATGGGTTGGTAGGAGGCGTCGTTCACGGCGTACTGGCTCGTGGCGTAGGCCGCGCCCAGCGCGATCGCAAGTACGGGGGTGCCTGGCCGGAGGCGTTGCAGGAGCAGGGTCATCGTCGCTGCGCCGGCCATGGCCGTCAGGATCGTGACGGTCGCGATGGCCGTGGGCATCGCCAGGCGCGGGAACAGCACCACGACCACGTTGAGCGGGTTCGAGAGGTACATCGTGAAGGTGGGGCCGAACGACTGGCCGTAACCCATGCCCCAGGCGAACTGGAGGTTGCCGTCTGCGTGGCCCGTGAGCACGTCACGGTAGTAGGCCAGGAACGGGATGCTCTGGTTGCCGAGGTCGCCCAGCACTCGGTCCTGGCCGCCCCACGGCGGCCGATCCTCGAGCAGGGACGCGAGGCTCCACAGCAGGCCCGTCACGAGAGCCGCCACGAGGGGGGTGAGGAGCCGCCGACCACGCAGAAGTCCGTCAGCTCGACTCATGCACACCACCCTCCAGGCATATGCCGCGGCGATCCTTCGCCGGAGCGCTTGGAACCGGCGCCCAGAGCCTACCCGGGAGGGTGAGGCATTCTGCGCGCTGCTTCAGGTCCCGCTCAGGAGCGCGCCGTCCATGTCGGGCGGGCGGGGAGGACGTCCGCGACTGGGGCCGTCGCGCGCAGGGGCGAGGGGTGGGTCAGGCCACCTCGGCGCGCTCTGGGGCGACGTCCTCGACGTGCTCGCGCGCCGGGACCTCCAGCAGTCGGTCGAGCTCGGCCAGGGACAGTCGACGCCGTTCACCGCGAGCAGTCACTGCCATGACGCGCGACAGCAGCTCGCGCTCGCCGCTCAACAGCGGGTCGCGCGCGGCTTCGAGCTCGAACCATGGCCACCACACGCTGCAAGGATGCGCTGGCCGGCAGGGCAGGTGGGGCAACTTCACCCGAGTCGGGCCCTTTGCCCTAGTCCGGCCCTCGTCCCTTCGGTCGACGTGCGCTGGTCCGAGGGCTGGTGGTCGCGTGTCGGCGTGGGTCAGCACGCGACTCGGCTCGGCCGTTCGGTCGATGCGTCCCGGCCAGAGGGACTAGTCAGTTCTGACTACCAAGCCGATCCCTCAGCAGGCGATCGCAGGTCATTGTTTGTAAACACAACCATTTGAGCTCGTAAGGGGATCCCCATGACCAGCATCGTCGCCAAGCTTCGTCTCCACATCTCGCGTGAGCAGGGCGCCACCGCAGTCGAGTACGGACTGATGGTGGCCCTGATCGCCATCGTCATCATTGCCGCCGTCACGTTGCTCGGCGGCAGCCTCAACAGCCTGTTCAACCAGGTCGCCACGAGCGTCTAGCCAGCGGCGGCCGTCCGTGCCACCGAGGTGCTCACGCGCCACCGCCGTGGCGCTGTGGGGGCTGCCGTGGGGCCGTCGTGGGGCTGTGGTGGGGCAGGTCGGGCTTGAACCGACGACCGACGGATTATGAGTCCGCTGCTCTGACCGACTGAGCTACTGCCCCGCTGGGCCCAGGAGGCCGCCGGTCGCCCATCGGACGGAGACCGGTGTTGCGCTCCTGTGCCGAGCAGATTGTGTCAGAGCGGGTCCCCCGGCGGTGGTCGGACGGGTCGGTGCCGGAACTTCCGGATATCCGGGCGTTTCGTCACCAACAGGCGCGCTCGCGCCGATACCAGTGATGGTGCTGGTGCGGATGTGATCCATGGTGCACAATGGGGCCAGCGCAACAACCGAAGAGTCGCGGCATCATGCCGAGCCACCCGTGCAGAGGTTCGTGGGGAAGACGTCCCTCGCACACCAAGGAGGCCCGGATGTCCGTCGCGATGCCGCGTGTCATGACCCGCGGGGTGGTGTTCATTCACTCCACCCCGACTGCGCTGTGCCCGCACATCACCTGGGCCCTGGAGTCCGCGCTCGACAGCCGCCTGTCGATCGACTGGACCCGTCAGCCAGCCGGTGCCGCACTCGTCCGCGCGGAGTTCCCGTGGAGCGGTGTGCAAGGCACCGGCGCCAAGCTCGCCTCCACCCTGCGTGGGTGGGACGGACTGCGCTATGAGATCACCGAGGAGCCCAGTCCCGGCGCCGACGGCTCGCGGTGGTCGCACACCCCCCGCCTGGGCATCCACCACACCTGGACCTCGGCCGCCGGTGACGCGGTCATCAACGAGGACCGCCTGCGCGAGGTCCTGCGGCTCTCGCAGGGATCTCCTGAGGCGATGGCGGAGATGGTCGAGGAGCTGCTCGGCAGCGACTGGGACGCCGAGCTCGAGCCCTTCCGGTATGCCGGCGACGGGGCTCCGGTGCGATGGCTCCACAAGGTGGGTTGAGCAGTCCGGCCGGCACCCTGAGCTCAGGCCGCCCACGGCCCTCTGACCTGCACGTTTCGGGGGATCGTCGGCGTCCCGGGTAACCTGTCGCGTTGATCGACAGACCCAGGAGGTGCCTGTGACCCGCCGCAACCTGCCCGCTGCTGGCCTGCCCGCACTCGGTGGGCTCGCCGTTCTGCTCGTGCTCTGGTGCGCCTGGCGCATCCTCGGAGCGGGATTGACGGTGGCCACTGGACTCGTGGCGTGGGGCCTGTGGCTGGTCCTCGCGGCGTCGGTCGTGACCGCGGCGTTCTACGTCCGCGAGCTCGCCAAGCACCGGGTCGCGACCCGCGGGGGTGCGTGGCGGCCCCTGCCCTCCCTGGTGCTGCTCTGGATCGCCGGGCTGACCTCGGTGGGCGTCTTCGCGTTCATGCTGCCCAGTCGCGCCGAGCCAGCAGCGGCCGCGGCACCTGCGCCGGCTGCCGCCACCGTGCCGGTTTCGCCGGCCCCGCCCGCGGCCGTCGCGACGACGGCCCCCACGACCGCCGCCGCCCGAGCGAGCGCGACCACGGCCTCGCGGTCGAAGGCTCGGGCGACACCCACGCCGGTGCGCACGACGGCCGCGCTGGCGCCCCAGCCGGTGTCCACCGCGGCGCCGGCCCCGGTGAGGTCGACGACGACCCCGCCGGCACCGTCACCGACGAGCTCACCCCTGATCACGATCAAGCTCCCCGGGCACGGAACCGGGTCGCCGACCCGCTAGGTCAGACGCTGGTGAAGACCACCGCGACGTTGTGGCCGCCGAAGCCGAACGAGTTGTTCAGCGCCGCGATGTCGCCCTCGGGCAGCTTGCGCGCCTCGCCATGCACGACGTCGAGCTTGATCGCGGGGTCGAAGTCGTCGAGGTTGATGGTCGCCGGGGCGACGCGGTGGTGCAGCGCCAGCACGGTCAGGACGCCTTCGAGCGCGCCGGCGGCCCCCAGCAGGTGCCCGGTCATCGACTTCGTCGCGCTGACCGGCATACCGTCGGCGTCGTCGCCGAACGCACGCCGGATGGCGTTCGACTCGGCTACGTCGCCGACTGGGGTGGACGTCGCGTGCGCGTTGACGTGGACGATGTCCTTGGGGGACAGGCCCGCACGCTGGACGGCTTCGACCATCGCGCGAGAGGCGCCGGCACCCTCGGGCTCGGGCGCGGCGATGTGGTGGGAGTCGGCCGACATGCCCAGCCCGGCCAGCTCTGCGTAGATGGTCGCCCCGCGGGCCACGGCGTGCTCGTACTCCTCGAGCACCATGACGCCGGCGCCCTCACCGAGCACGAACCCGTCACGACCGGTGTCATAAGGGCGGGAGGCCCGCTCGGGGTCGTCGTTGCGGGTCGAGAGGGCCTGCATGGCCGCGAACCCGGCAATGGGCAGCGCGTGGACGGCGCCCTCGGTGCCACCGGCGACGGCCACGTCGGCGCGGCCGCTGCGGATCATCTCGGCGGCATACCCCATCGCCTCGAGGCCGGAGGCGCAGGCGGACACGGGGGTGTGCGCCCCCGCGCGAGCGCCGATCTCCAGCGACACCGCGGCGGAGGACGCGTTGGGCATGAGCATCGGGACCGCGAGGGGGAAGACCCGCCGCGGACCCTTCTCCTTGAGGTTGTCCCACTGGGACAGCAGGGTCCACACACCGCCGATGCCGGTGCCGATGCACGCGGCGAGCCGCTCGGGCTCGACCTGCGGGCTGCCGGCGTGCGCCCAGGCCTCGCGGGTGGCGATCAGCGCGTACTGCGCGCTCGGGTCGAGGCGGCGCACCTCCACCTTGGAGAGCACCTCCTCGGGCGGGGTGTGGATGACCGCGGCGAATGTCACCGGCAGCTCGTACTTCTCCACCCAGTCGTAGGGCATGGTGCGGGCGCCCGAACGGCCCGCGAGGATCGCGTCCCAGGTCTCCGGGACGGTGCCCCCCACGGGAGTGGTGGCGCCCAGGCCCGTGACGACGACGCGTCGCTGCTCGGTCATGGCTGGATGTGCTCCTTCGTCGGGTGGTGCGTGGGTGGTGCACCGGCGCGGGACGCCGCGGGCTCGGCGGTGACCGCCGTATGCCGCGCCCCGCGCCGGGTGGGGCTCAGCTCTGGTTGGTGGCGATGAAGCTCACGGCATCGCCGACGGTCTTGAGGTTCTTGACCTCGTCGTCGGGGATCCGCACGCCGAACTTCTCCTCGGCGTTGACCACGATGGTCATCATCGACAGCGAGTCGATGTCGAGGTCGTCGGTGAACGACTTCTCCGGCTGCACCGACTCGGTGTCGAGGCCGGTCTCCTCGTTGACGATCTCGGCCAGACCCTCGAGGATCTCCTGCTCGCTCTGCGCCATCTGGCTCAGCTCCTTCATGGTTGATGTGCGGTGGTTGTGCATCGGTCGGCCCGGTTCACCCGCGGGCCAGCGGGAGTCTGCTCAGGGCAGGACCACGACCTGTGCGGCGTAGACCAACCCGGCCCCGAAGCCGATCTGCAGGGCCAGACCGCCGTGCGGTGCCTCGCCCTCGCGCAGCATCCGCTCGGTGGCCAGCGGGATCGAGGCGGCCGAGGTGTTGGCCGTCTCGGCGATGTCGCGAGCCACCGGGATGTCGGCGGGCAGCTTGAGCTGCTTGATCATCGCGTCGATGATCCGCATGTTGGCCTGGTGGGGGATGAAGGCGTCGAGGTCCTCGGCGCGGACGCCTGCGGCATCCAGGGCCTTCTGGGCCACGGGAGCCATGCCCCACACCGCCCAGCGGAAGACGGCCTGGCCGGCCATGCCGATCGCGGGCGAGCCGAGGCCGTCGGACTCCTTGAGCTCGACCCAGCTGTCTCGCTGGGAGATGGTCCGCCACTGCGAGCCGTCGGACCCCCAGACCGTGGGGCCGATGCCGGGGACGTCGCTCGGGCCGACGATCGCCGCCCCGGCGCCGTCGCCGAAGATGAACGCCGTGCCGCGGTCGGTGGGGTCGGTGAAGTCCGAGAGCTTCTCGACGCCGACGACCAGGACGTGCTGGGCGGACCCGCCGCGGACCATGTCGCTGGCCAGGCTGATGCCGTGGCAGTAGCCGGCGCAGGCCGCCGAGATGTCGAAGGCCGCCCCGCGGATACCGAGGCGGTCGGCGAGGATCGGCGCGGCGGCAGGGGTCTGGTAGGGGTGCGTGACCGTCGCGACGATGACGGCGTCGACCTGGGCGGCCTCGAGCCCGGCGGCGGCGAGCGCCTCGCGGGTGGCTGCCTCGGACATGTCGACCACCGACTCGTCCTTGGCGGCGAACCGGCGGCTCTTGATGCCCGAGCGTTCCTGGATCCACTGGTCGGAGGAGTCGATCGCCTCGACGATCTCGGAGTTGGGGACGACGCGTTCGGGCCGGTAGCCGCCCACGCCGAGGATCCGGGTGTGGCGGGCGCCCGTGGATTCGGTGATGATGCCGGTGCCCTTGGGGACGGGTGTGGTCATGTCAGGCCTCTTGCGCGTCGGACGAGGAAGGTGTCGAGGAGGGTGTCGAGGGAGGTGTCACGGAGGCGGGGTCGCCGTCCCGCGCCGAGCCGGACTCGGCAATGAGCTGCTGGGCCTTCTCGAGGTCATCGGGGGTCTTCACTGCCAGTGTGGCAACTCCCGGCATCGCGCGCTTGGCGAGGCCGACCAGAGTTCCGGCCGGGGCCAGCTCGATGAGGGTCGTGACACCCATGGAGACCATGGTCTGCATGCACTGGTCCCAACGGACGGGGTTGCTCACCTGGCGGACGAGGCGAGCCAGCGCGTCGGCACCGCCGGACACCGCGGCGCCGTCGGCGTTCGACAGCAGGGTGACCGCAGGATCGCGGGTCTTGAACCCGGCACTGAGGCTCGAGAGCGCGTCGACTGCGGGCGCCATGTGACTGGTGTGGAATGCCCCGGCGACCTGCAGGGGGATGACTCGGGCCTTGGCGGGTGGCTCCGCGGCCAGGGCGGCGAGCTGCTCGAGGGTGCCGGCGGCCACGACCTGCCCCGCGCCGTTGGCGTTCGCCGCCGTGAGGCCGTGGCGCTCCAGCGCCGCGGCGACCTCGGCGGGGTCTCCGCCGAGCACCGCGCTCATGCCGGTCGGAGTCGTCGCGCTGGCGGCAGCCATACCCCTGCCGCGCTCGCGGACGAACACCATCGCGTCGCGGTCGTCGAGCACACCGGCGAAGGCTGCGGCGGTGATCTCGCCCACCGAGTGGCCGCCGGTGACCCCGACTGGCCCGCTCGGTCCGTCAGGGAGCAGGACTGCGGCCACCGCCAGACCCGCGCCCACGATGAGCGGCTGGGCGACTGCGGTGTCCTTGATCGTCTCGGCGTCGGAGGTGGTGCCGTGGGCGACGAGGTCGACCTCGGCGACGTCGGAGAGCGACTCGAGCCGCGCCCGGAAGGCGGGCAGCTCCAGCCAAGGGGTGAGGAAGCCGGGGGTCTGGGAGCCCTGTCCGGGGCACACGATGGCGAGCACGGTCCCAGCCTTGCGGTCGGGGTGGCCCCGCAGCGTGACCGTTTGGCACCAACATCGCGGGCGTGTCTTGGAGGATGTCTACAAAAGGTGGGACCAGGGTCTACGCAGGCCGCGATCGAGAGGACTGGCTGAGGCGGCCGAGCGCGAGCGCGATCCGCACGGTGTGGGCGTCGTGTTGGTCGGTCAGCTGGTAGCCGGTGAGGTCGGCGATCTTGCCGAGGCGGTACCGGACCGTGTTGGGGTGGACGAACAGCAGCCGAGCGGTGCCCTCGAGGCCGCCCGCCGACTCGAGGTAGACGGCCGCGGTGTCGAGCAGACCGCCACCCGCGCCCACGAGCGGGTGCCAGATCCGGTCGAGCAGCAGGGCCCGGGCGGGACCGTCACCCACGAGGACGCGCTCGGCCAGCAGGTCGTCGGCCGCGACCGGCCGGGGGGCCTGCGGCCAGGCATGGGCGCAGGAGTGCCCCGCCAGTGCCGCCCGCGCGGAGCGTCCCGCCGCGAACAGGTGCGGCACCCGGGGGCCGACCACCACCGGCCCGTCGCCGAAGTGGTCGGCGACTGCGCGGGTGGCCTCGAGGGGGTCGTCGACGTTGCCGAGGATGCAGACCAGGCGACGGCCCTGGATCGCGGCGAGGATGTCGACGCCGACCTTCTGCGCAGCACGGCGCAGGCCGTCGACCACCCCCGCAGGGCTGCCGGCGGGCGTGCTTCCGGCGATGACGGCGACACGGGTCGTCGTGCCCCACCCGAGCGCGGCGGCCCGCGACTGCATCGAGTCGTCGGCCTCACCGCGGAGCACGGCGTCCACCACGAGTCCTTCGAGCCGGGCGTCCCACGCGCCGCGGGCCTCCGCGGCGTGGGCGTAGACCTCGGCAGCGGCGAACGCGATCTCGCGCGAGTACCGCAGGACGGACTCGCGCAGGGCCTGCTCCTCACCCGGCTCGGCGAGCGCGGTGGCATCGAGCTCGACCACGTCGACGACCGACCGGACGAGGTCGAGGGTCTGGCGCAGGGTGATCGAGCGGGTCAGCTCTCGCGGTGCCGTGCCGAACACGTCGGCGGTCACCGGGACCTGGTCGCCCCCCGCGCGGAGCCAGGCGATGAACGCGGCGATGCCGGCCTGGGCCACGAGTCCCACCCACGACCGGTCCTCGGCGGACAGGGCGCGGTACCACTCGTGGCTCGCCTCCATCCGGCGGATCGCCGCGGTGGAGAGCTCTCCGGCGGCCCGCTCCACCCGCTGCAGGGTGACCTGCGAGGTGTCCTGGCGCGACGGCATACGGGCAGTCTATTTGTATGCCGTCCACAACCGAACGGCGCACGTCACCGGTGCAGGGTGGGCAGCGCGAGGGGGGCAGCGCGAGGGGTTCGTCAGCCGGCGTGGTCGCGCCAGCTGTGCTGCGGCTCGTAGCCGAGCACCCGGCGCGCCTTGGCGATCGACAGCAAGGTCTCGTGCTCGCCGAGCTCGCCGCGCACCTCGACGCCGGGGAAGACCTCGGCCATGAGGTCGGCGCTGGAGCGGCTCATCACGGTGTCGGCGTTGGCGACGATGAAGACGTCGGTGCCCGGGTCGGGGTACTCGAGCGCGCGGCGCACCGCCTGGGCTCCGTCGCGCGCGTCGATGTACCCCCACAGGTTCCACTTCCGCAGCAGGGGGTCGGTGTCGTAGCCGGGGAACGCGGCGTAGTCGGCGACGTCCATGACGTTGGAGAACCGCAGCCCGATCATGCTCAGCTCGGGGTCCCAGCGGCAGAACTGACGGGCCATCTCCTCCTCGAGCACCTTGGTCAGGGAGTACGCCGACTCCGGCCGCGGCGGGTAGTCCTCGTCGACGGGTGCGTAGGGCGGGGGAGTGTCGAAGGGCAGCCCGAGCACGGTCTCGCTCGAGGCCCACACGACCTTGCGTATGCCGGCGGCGCGAGAGGCCGCGAAGACGTGGTAGGTCGCAGCGGAGTTGTTGGCAAAGGTCGTGGCGTTCGCCATCAGCCCGGACGCGGGGAGGGCGGCGAGGTGCACCACGGCGTCGAGCCGGCCGCGGTGCTCGTCGGTCCACCCCGTCAGCGCCTCGAGCACCTGCCCGTAGTCGGTGAGGTGGACGGCCAGGAACTCGGTCGTCGGCTCCGGCGGGCGGTGCCGGTCGAGGGCGAGCACCTGCCAGCCCTGCTCGACCAGGTGGGACACGACGGCCCGACCGAGCTTGCCCGAGGACCCGGTGACGGCGACGCGGCCGGGCGCACCCGGCATACCGGCGTTCAGCTCTCGCCCCCGGCGTTGCCCGAGGTGCCGGCGGTGACGTCGAGCAGGCGGTAGCGCGCGGCGGCCTCACGAGCGACGTCGCCGGAGATCTCACCGCGGGCCGCGAGCATCTGCAGGGCGCGCACGGCGACCGACGGCCCGTCGATGTGGAAGAAGCGTCGCGCGGCGGGGCGGGTGTCGGAGAAGCCGAACCCGTCGGCACCCAGCGACGCGAAGTCGCCCGGCACCCACGGCTGGATCTGGTCCTGCACCTGACGCATGTAGTCCGAGACCGCCACGACCGGGCCCCTGGCGTCCCTGAGGCGCTCGGTGACGTACGGGGTGCGCGGCTCTTCGTCGGGGTGCAGGAAGCGCTGCTCGTCGCAGGCCAGGCCATCACGGCGCAGCTCGCTCCACGACGTCACCGACCAGACGTCCGCCACGACACCCCAGTCGTTGCGCAGCAGTTCCTGCGCCTCCATGGCCCACGGCACGCCGACGCCTGACGCGAGCAGCTGCACGTGCGGAGCATCGTCGGCGAGACCGTCGGAGATGCCCGGCGCGAAGAGGTGCATGCCGCGCAGGATGCCCTCGTGGTCGACGTTCTCGGGCTCGGCCGGCTGGCTCATCGGCTCGTTGTAGACGGTGATGTAGTAGATGACGTTCTCCGGGTTGTCGCCGTACATGCGGCGTAGCCCGTCCTGCATGATGTGGCCGATCTCGAAGGCGAACGCCGGGTCGTAGGCGACCACTGCGGGGTTTGTCGCCGCCATGATCGGGCTGTGGCCGTCGGCGTGCTGCAGGCCCTCGCCGGTCAGCGTGGTGCGCCCCGCGGTCGCCCCGATGAGGAAGCCACGCGTCATCTGGTCGGCCGCCGCCCAGATCGAGTCCGCGGTGCGCTGGAACCCGAACATCGAGTAGAAGACGTAGATCGGGACCATCGGCTGCCCGTGCGTGGCGTAGGACGTGCCGGCCGCCGTGAACGCCGCCATCGACCCGGCCTCGTTGATGCCGAGGTGCAGGATCTGGCCGTCCTTGGCCTCCTTGTAGGCGAGCATCAGCTCGGCGTCCACGGAGGTGTACTTCTGCCCGTGCGGGTTGTAGATCTTGATGGTCGGGAAGAACGAGTCCATGCCGAACGTGCGGGCCTCGTCGGGGATGATCGGCACGACGCGCTTGCCGAACTCCTTGTCGCGCATGAGCTCCTTGAGCAGCCGCACGAACGCCATGGTCGTCGCGACCTGCTGCTTGCCGGTGCCCCGCTTGACGACGTCGTAGGCCGCGTTGTCGGGCAGCTTGAGCGGCTCGTGCTGGACGCGGCGGACCGGGAGCGGACCACCGAGCTTCTCGCGGCGCTCGCGCAGGTACTGGATTGTCGGGTCGTCGGCGCCGGGGTGGAAGTACGGCGGGGCGTACGGGTCCTTCTCGAGCACCTCGTCGGAGATCGGCAGCTTGAGGCTGTCGCGCAGGCCCTTGAGGTCGTCCAGCGTGAGCTTCTTCATCTGGTGGGTCGCATTGCGGCCGGCGAAGTGGCTGCCGAGGCCGTAGCCCTTGATCGTCTTGGCGAGGATCACCGTCGGCTGGCCGGTGTGGTTCATCGACGCCTGGTACGCGGCGAACACCTTGCGGTAGTCGTGGCCACCACGCTTGAGCTGCCACCAGATGTCCTCGTCGGACCAGTCCTTGACCATGTCGCGGGTGCGCGGGTCGCGGCCGAAGAACTGGTCGCGGACGTACTTGCCGTCGTTCGCGCGGAAGGTCTGGTAGTCGCCGTCGCTCGTGGTGTTCATCAGATGCACGAGGGCGCCGTCGCGGTCCTGGGCCAGCAGCGGGTCCCAGCCGCGGCCCCAGACGACCTTGATGACGTTCCAGCCCGCCCCGCGGAAGAACGCCTCGAGCTCCTGGATGATCTTGCCGTTGCCGCGCACCGGGCCGTCGAGGCGCTGCAGGTTGCAGTTGATGACGAAGGTCAGGTTGTCGAGCTCCTCGCCGGCCGCGAGCTGCAGCAGGCCGCGCGACTCGGGCTCGTCCATCTCGCCGTCACCGAGGAACGCCCAGACGTGCTGCTGGCTGGTGTCCTTGATGCCGCGGTTGTGGAGGTACTTGTTGAACTGCGCCTGGTAGATCGCGTTCATCGGCCCGATGCCCATCGAGACCGTCGGGAACTGCCAGAAGTCGGGCATGAGGCGCGGGTGCGGGTAGGACGGGAGGGCCAGCGGCTGCCCGGCCACGACGTGGCTCTTCTCCTGGCGGAAGCCGTCGAGCTGGTCCTCGGAGAGCCGTCCTTCGAGGTAGGCGCGGGCGTACATACCCGGCGAGGCGTGCCCCTGGAAGAACACCTGGTCGCCGCCACCCGGGTGGTCGGCGCCACGCCAGAAGTGGTTGAAGCCCACCTCGTAGAGCGTCGCCGCAGAGGCGTACGTGGAGATGTGGCCCCCGACGCCGATGCCGGGTCGCTGCGCGCGGTGGACCATGACCGCCGCGTTCCAGCGCAGGTAGGCGCGGTAGCGGCGCTCGACCTCCTCGTCACCGGGGAACCACGGCTCCTGCTCAGGGGAGATCGTGTTGATGTAGTCGGTCGCGGTCAGCGAGGGGACGCCCACCTGCATCTCACGAGCGCGCTCGAGGAGCTTGAGCATGACGTACCGCGCACGCTGACGGCCACCCGCCTCGATGACGCCGTCGAGGGAGTCGAGCCACTCCTTCGTCTCCTCGGGGTCGATGTCCGGGAGCTGGCTGGGGATGCCGTTGAGAATGGGTCCGGCTTCCTCGCGTGCGGCCACGGTGGTGGGTCCTTTCTCGCGCCTGAGTTCACGAGAGACCGCGGGGTTGCCTGCAGCCTCCGTCGTCCATCTTCCACCCGAACGAGTCGCAGGTCACAACCGGATGCCGGCTACTGGCCAGTATGCGGAGCGGGCGGGCTCACCACCCCAGACGGTGCGCGCCGGCATACACGGTCATCCGCGGTGGTCGCGCGAACCCGACCAGCGTCAGTCCTGACCGGGTGGCGAGGTCCGCGGCGAGCGAGGAGGGGGCGGACACCGCGACGAGGGCCGGCAGCCCGGCCATGACCGCCTTCTGCACGAGCTCGAAGCTGGCGCGACCGCTGACCACCAGGACGTGCCCGCTCAGGGGCAGCAGTCCCTCGCGCCCCGCCCAGCCGACGGCCTTGTCGACCGCGTTGTGGCGGCCGACGTCCTCGCGGACGACGAGCGCCTCACCCGAGGCGGTGAAGATCCCGGCCGCGTGCAGCCCGCCGGTGCGGTCGAACACCTTCTGGTGCTCGCGCAGGGCGTCGGGAAGCCCGGCCACGACGGCGGGGTCCAGCGCGACCGGGTCGGTGGCGACGGCATACGGGCTGGTCGCGGTGATGGCGTCGATGCTCGTCTTTCCGCACACCCCGCAGGCGCTGCTCTGGTACCCCGAGCGCGCGGCGCGGTCGAGGTCGGGGACCACGCCCGGCGCGAGGGTGACGTCCACGACGTTGTAGGTCGGGGAGCCCGACTCGTCCTCGTCGAGGCAGTGCATCAGCTGCTGGACGTCGGTGGCGTGACGCAGCACGCCCTCGGTGAGCAGGTTGCCGACGGTCAGGTCGAAGTCGTCGCCGGGCGTCCGCATGGTCACCGTCACCGACACCCCCGAGACGCGGATCTCGAGGGGCTCCTCGACCGCGAGGGTGTCCGGGCGAGAGGTGGTGCGGGGCTCACCTCCGGCGGTGATCTCGACGCGGATGCTCGGCGTGCGACTCGTGACCCGACCCATGGTCAGACTGTAGGCGCCGGTGGACCCCGCGCGTCCCGATAGGTTGGGCCGGTGAGTGACGTGCGCTTGTTCGGGAACGCCGGTATGCCGTGGCAGCCGGTGTCTCCGCGACTGGTCACCGCCCGGCTGACGGTCCTGGCCGCCGTGCTGGTCGTGCCCCTGCTCGTGACCGTCGCCCTCGCGGTGGCCGTCTCGAGCACGCTGTGGTGGGCCGTCGGCGTCGTGGTGCTGGTGGGCGCCTGGGGGACGTGGGTGGTCCTGCGACAGGTCCCGGCCATCACCTGGCTCGAGCTGGACGACGAGCTCGTCGTGCGACGCGGGCGCCTGTTCCGGTCGCTGGTCACCGTGCCGTACGGCCGGCTCCAGTACGTCGACGTCCAGAGCGGGCCGCTCGACCGCGCCCTCGGCATCGCCGAGGTGGCGCTGCACACGGCCTCACCACAGTTCAGCGCCGACATCCCCGGTCTGCCGCTGGCCGAGGCGGAGGCCCTGCGGCAACGCCTCGTGGCCCGCGGCGAGTCCCAGCGGGCGGGTCTGTGACCGTTGCGGGCGGGCCGACGACCGACCGGCGCTCCACGGACGACGGGTGGCAGCACCTGCACCCGCTGTCTCCGGTGCTGCGCGGCGGCGTCGCGTTCGTCGCCGTCGTCGGATACACCCTGAGCCAGCAGACCGACCGGATCTTCGGCGCGCAGGCCGACGACCCGACCCAGGGGCACCGGCTGCTCGCGGTCGGGGTCGTCCTCGCGGTCCTGCTGGTCATCGTCGCCGGGGCGTGGGTGTCCTGGCGGTTCTCGCGCTTCCGGGTCAGCACGGCGTTCGTCGAGCTGCGGACCGGGCTGCTGTTCCGCCAGCACCGGCAGGTGCCGTTCGACCGCATCCAGGCCGTCGACATCTCGCGGCCGGTCCTGGCCCGCCTGACCGGGCTGTCCGAGGTGGTCGTGCAGTCAGCCGGCGGACGGAACTCCCACCTGCGGCTCGCCTTCCTCACCGATGCGCGGGCGCAGGAGGTGCGCGAGCAGCTCATGGCGCTGGCGGGGCGCGGAGACGACGCGGTGGTGGTCCCCGACGACGCGGCGCTCCCGGCCGACGCGGTCCCCAGCGACCCGCTGCTGCGGGGCGCCGCGGTCGTGCGGGTGCCCAACGCGCGGTTGGTCCAGGCCAGCCTCTACAGCGGTGGCGCGGTGTTCCTCGCCGTGGCGGTGCCGACCCTCGTGGTCGGCGTCGTGACCGGCACGCCGCAGCTCGTCGGCTGGCTCGGGCCGATGGTCCTGGGCGTCGGGGGTCGCCACCTCCAGCGACTCGTGCGCCACGCGAACTTCACCGTCCACCACCACGGCGACCGCCTCGTGATCCGGCACGGGCTGACCGACCTGCGGTCGACCAGCGTGCCGCTGCACCGCATCCAGGCGGCCGGCCTGGTCCAACCGCTGTTCTGGCGACTGCCCGGCTGGTGGCGCCTCGAGGTCAATGTCGCCGGGGCCGGCGGCGGTCGTGACGAGGACACCGAGACGGTCCTGCTGCCGGTCGGATCGATGCGCGAGGCCCTGGCGGTCCTCGCGCTCGTGCGTCCCGGCATCCCCGAGGACCTGTCCGTGGCCGCGCTGGCCGGCGAGGGCGAAGCGCACGGCTTCACCACCGCCTCGAGTCGCGCACGCCTGCTCGACCCGCTCAGCTGGCGACGCAAGGGCTATGCCGTGACGCCCGACTCCGTCCTGCTCCGAGGTGGCGTGCTGCACCGCCGGGCCCAGGTGGTGCCCCATGCGCGGATCCAGGCCGTAGGCGTGCGGCAGGGGCCGCTGCAGCGCTGGCGTGGGGTGGCAAGTGTCACCCTCGCCTCGACGCCCGGTCCGGTGCGGGCGCGTGTCGAGCACCTGGCCGTGCCGCAGGCCGAGCTGTTCCTGCGCGAGCAGATGGCCCGGTCGAGCCGGGCTCGCGGCGGACGTTCCCCGAGGTCAGGTCCATCATGACGGCGCCATCGCGCGATTCTGGCGCTCACGGGCTGGGACGATGGGGGGCCGATGAGCGGATCTGCGCTCGATTCTGCCGACTCAGTTGAAAATACCGCTGGGACCCGGTGGACTAGCGGGCAACACACGTCATCACACGGGATGGAGAAGGCAGTGAGTACCTCCGCGCAGGCCGCGCCGCTGAGTGCGGCGGGCCGCCTGGGGTTCGCCACCGGTCAGGTGGTCCAGGAGTTCGGCTATGACGTCGACGTCGACGACGACCTGCGGTTCGCGATCGAGGACCTCACCACCACCGAGCTCGAGGACGAGGACTACGGCGACGTCGCCGACGCGGTCCTCCTCTGGTGGCGGGCGGACGACGGCGACCTGGTCGACGCGGTCGTCGACGGGCTCACCAACCTGGCTGAGGGGGGCTTCATCGTGGTGCTGACGCCCAAGTCCGGTCGCCCCGCCCACGTGGAGCCCAGCGACATCGAGGAAGCCGCGACCACCGCGGGCCTGCACACCTCTGGGGCGGTGAACGCCTGCGACGACTGGACCGCCACCCGTCTCGTGGCCCCCAAGACGGCGCGCCGCTGATCGCTGGCAGACTTTGGCCATGACCGCTTCGAGCGAGCCGCTGCCCGTCGGCGCCACAGCCCCCGACTTCACCCTCAAGGACCAGAACGGCGAGGAGTACTCGCTCGCCGACTTCCGTGGGCGCAAGAACGTCGTCGTGGTCTTCTACCCCTTCGCGTTCTCGGGCATCTGCACCGGTGAGTTCTGCGAGATCCGCGACAACCTCGGCGCGTTCGTCGGCGACGACGTGCAGGTCCTGGCCGTGTCGTGCGACCACATGTTCACGCAGCGGGCCTGGGCCGACAAGGAGGGGTACTTCTTCCCCCTGCTCTCCGACTACTGGCCGCACGGCGGTGTCGCGCAGTCGTTCGGCGTCTTCCACGAGCAGGCCGGGGCGGCCGTCCGCGGCACCTTCCTCATCGACACCGAGGGCATCGTGCGCTGGTCGCTGGTCAACGGCATCGGGCAGGCTCGTGACTTCTCCGGCTACCACGCTGCCCTCGCTGATCTCCGTTAGCCTCTGGGCTGACCCTCCGACTCAGAGGGGCCTGTAGCTCAGTTGGTAGAGCGCCACGTTTACACCGTGGATGTCGTCGGTTCGAGCCCGGCCGGGCCCACGTGCACCCTGCGCAGCCCAAGCTCCGAGATGTCGTCCAGGCGCTCGATGGCCTCTTCCCGCCTGCCACCGCCCAGTCCTGGGACCAGGTCGGGCTCGTGTCCGGCGACCTCGACCAGCCCGTCGAGCGCGTCCTGTTCGCGGTCGACCCCACCCTCGCCGTCATCGAGGAGGCCCGCTCACTGGGCGTCGACCTCCTGGTGACCCACCACCCCCTGCTGCTGCGCGGCATACACAGCGTGGCGACGTCGAGCGCCAAGGGCGCGAGCGTCACGGCCCTCGTCGTCCACGACATCGCACTGTTCGTCGCCCACACCAACGCCGACGTGGCCGAACCCGGGGTCAACGACGCCCTGGCCGCGGCCTGCGGGCTCACCGAGACCTCGCCGCTCGCGGTCGTCGAGGGCCAGGCCCTGGGCCGCGTGGGCGAGCTCCCGTCGCCCGCCACCCTCGCCGACTTCGCGTCCCGCCTGTATGCCGCCCTGCCGCCCGCCGCCGGGGGGTTGCGGGTCGCCGGTCCCCCCGACGGCCCCGTGCGCCGGGTGGCCGTCATGGGCGGGGCGGGCGACGACCTGTTCGACGCGGTCCGCGCCAGTGGCGCCGACGTGTACGTCACGGCCGACCTGCGACACCACCCGGTGCTGGAGGCCCGCGAGGAGTCACGCGGTGGGCCGCCCTACCTCATCGACGCGGGCCACTGGGCGACCGAGTCGCTCTGGCTCGGGGTCGCCGCGCGACGCCTGACGGAGTCCCTCACGGCGGCGGGCTTCGAGTCATCTAGGGTGGAGACCCACATCTCAACACTGCGCACCGATCCCTGGGATTTCGTCGTCGGTGCTGAGCCGCCCGAAGGCATTGGAGGAACGTCCTGAAAGCCGACCCGTCCCGTCAGTGGCGACTGCTCGACCTGCAGGCCATCGACACCAGGCTCGACCAGATCGCCCATGCCCGGCGCACCCTGCCGCAGCTGGCGCGGTTGGCTGAGCTCGAGGACAAGGCGCAGGCCCTGAACTCCCTGCTCGTGCGCGCCCAGACGGAGTTCGGTGACATCCAGCGCGAGGTCGCCAAGGCCGAGACGGACGTCCAGCTCGTCCGGGACCGTGCTGCCCGCGACCGGGCCCGGCTCGACTCGGGCACCGGCACCGCCAAGGACCTCCAGGCCCTCCAGCACGAGCTGGACTCCCTTGCCCGTCGGCAGTCCGAGCTCGAGGACGTCGAGCTCGAGGTGATGGAGCGCGCCGAGTCCGCCGAGTCCGCTGCGAGCCAGCTCGCTGCCGAGCGCGACGCGCTGGCCGCCCAGGTTGCCGAGGCGACGGCGGCTCGCGACGAAGCCCTCAAGGACCTGGACTCCGAGGCCGTGCGGGTCGGGGCTCCGCGCGCCGACATCGTCGCCGGCGTCGGCGCAGACCTCGTGGCCCTCTACGAGAAGATCCGGCCGCAGAGCGGTGGGCTCGCCGCGGCACCGCTGCGTCAGCGTCGCTGTGGCGGCTGTCAGCTCGAGCTCAACAACGTCGAGATGAACCGCATCAAGGCGGCGCCGTCCGACGAGGTGCTCCGGTGCGAGGAGTGCCGCCGGATCCTCGTGCGCACCGCCGAGTCAGGCCTCTGAGCGCGGTGGGTCGCGCACTCATCGTCGAGGCCGACGGGGGGTCCCGCGGCAACCCCGGGGTTGCCGGGTACGGCGCCCTGGTCCGTGACCGCCGCACGCGGGCCGTCCTCTGGGAGGGCGCTGCACCGCTGGGCAAGGCGTCCAACAACGTCGCCGAGTACTCCGGCCTGATCGCCGGCCTGCGCGCGGTTCGCCGCATCGACCCGGGCGCCGACGTCGAGGTCCGGATGGACTCCAAGCTGGTCGTCGAGCAGATGGCCGGCCGGTGGAAGATCAAGCACGAGGACATGCGTCGCCTGGCCCTCGAGGCGCGCGACGAGCTGGCCGAGCTCTCCCGCGCGGGTGGTTCGGTGAGGTTCACCTGGATCCCGCGCGAGGAGAACAAGGCCGCCGACGCGTTGTCCAACACCGGCATGGACGGGCGGACCGTCGACCGCATGGTCCGCTCACCGCAGGCCGCAGATGCCGGGGTGGACGAGGCCGTCGAGGCGGCTGCCGACGAGATCATCGACGCGGAGCCGACGCCTTCGTTCGGCGCCGAGGTGCCGCCGGACCTCGGCGCCCCCACCCGGGTGCTGCTCGTCCGGCACGGGGTCACCGACTTCACCGTGGCGTCGAGGCTCGACGGGCGTGGCGGCGCTGACCCCTCGCTCAATGCCACCGGCCAGGCTCAGGCAGAGGCTGCCGGCCGAGCGACGGCCCACCTGCTCGGCGGCAGCCCCGCCCGCGTGGTGACCTCGTCGCTGACCCGCGCCCGTGAGACCGGTGCGGTCGTGGCGCACGCGATCGGAGCGACCCCCGAGGTGGACGCCGACTTCGACGAGCAGGACTTCGGCGACTGGGACGGCGCGACCATCGCCGACCTCGTCCGCGACCACCCGGACGAGCTGGCGGCCCTGCGCAACGACCCGGCCTACGCCCGACCGGGGGGTGAGTCGCACGAGGAGCTGGCGGCGCGTGTCATCGCGGCGTTCGGGCGGGTCGTCGCGGCGGGGGGCACGACCGTCGTCGTGTGCCACCGCAAGCCGATCATGGTGGTGCTGGCGCACCTGCTGCAGATCCCCCACGAGACCGTGTGGCGCCTTGCCGCCGCGCCCGGTTCGCTCACCGCGGTCGAGGTCTGGGCGGACGGCAACGCGTCCATCGCGTTCACCAACCGCACCTGATGCTGCCCACCATCTGACCCGCGGGTCTCGCCATGTGGCTGGCGTCCTAGTCTGGCCGCATGACGTACGCGGGAGATGTGCAGCCCGAAGAGGCGTATGCCGCGCTGGCGGCCGACGAGGACGCGGTCCTGGTCGACGTGCGCACAACGGCCGAGTGGAACTACGTGGGCCTGCCCGAGCTGTCGGCCCTGGGCAAGCGGGTCCTCTGCCTGGAGTGGCAGCGGTTCCCCGACGGGGCCCTGAATGGCGACTTCGTCGAGCAGCTCCAGGATGCCGGCGTGCCGGACGGCGCGCCGATCTACTTCCTGTGCCGCTCCGGGGTCCGTTCGGTCGCGGCAGCCGAGGCCGCGACCGCGGCCGGGCTCGGGCCGGCATACAACGTCCTCGACGGCTTCGAGGGGCCGCACGACGAGTTCGGGCACCGCACCGTGGCCGGCTGGAAGGTCGCGGGCCTGCCGTGGAGGCAAGGATGAGCCAGTCCCCGGAGTCCCCGCGCCCCGCAGCGCTTCGGCCCGACACCCTCGCGGTCCGCGGCGGCCTGGCCCGGAGCAACTTCGACGAGACCGCGGAGGCGTTGTACCTCACCTCGGGCTTCGTCTACGAGAGTGCCGAACAGGCCGAGGCCGCGTTCAAGGACGAGGTCGAGCACTTCATCTACTCGCGGTACGGCAACCCCACGGTCACCATGTTCGAGGAGCGGCTGCGCCAGCTCGAGGGCGCCGAGGCGTGCTTCGCCACCGCCTCGGGCATGTCGGCCGTGTTCGTGGCGCTGGCTGCGCTCCTCGGCAAGGGCGACCGGGTGGTGTCCTCGCGTGGGCTGTTCGGGTCGTGCTTCGTCATCCTCGACGAGATACTGCCCCGCTGGGGCGTCGAGACCGTGTTCGTCGACGGGCCCGACCTCGAGCAGTGGCGCGAGGCGTTGTCCGAGCCGACCCAGGCGGTGTTCTTCGAGACGCCGAGCAACCCGATGCAGGAGCTCGTCGACATGCGTGCCGTGTGCGACCTCGCCCACGCGGCGGGGGCCCAGGTGGTCGTGGACAACGTGTTCGGCACGCCGGTGTTCTCCAAGCCACTCGAGCACGGCGCCGACATCGTCGTGTACTCGGCCACCAAGCACATCGACGGACAGGGCCGCACCCTCGGTGGCGCAGTGCTGGGCACGGCTGAGTTCGTCAACGGCTCGGTGAAGAACCTCATGCGCCACACCGGCCCCTCGATGTCGCCGTTCAACGCCTGGGTCCTCGTGAAGGGACTCGAGACGCTGAGCCTGCGCGTCGAGAAGCAGGCGGCCAACGCCTTGGTGGTCGCCGAGGCGCTCGAGGCCCACCCGGCCGTGCGCACGGTGCTCTACCCCTGGTTGCCGTCCTTCCCGCAGTACGAGCTGGCTCGCCGCCAGATGCTCGGCGGGGGCACGGTCGTGACCTTCGAGGTCGAGGGGGGCAAGGCCGCGGCGTTCGCCCTCATGAACGCGCTGCAGGTCGTCGACATCAGCAACAACCTGGGCGACTCCAAGTCCATGGTCACCCACCCTGCGACCACTACGCACCGGCGCCTGACGCCCGAGGCGCGGGCCGCCGTCGGCATCACGGACGGCACGGTGCGCATCTCGGTGGGTCTCGAGGACGCCCAGGACATCGTCGAGGACCTGCTGCGCGGGCTGGGCTGACGCCCGGGTTCTACCCGGCAACCACGAGGGCGCCGAGCGCGAGCCCAGCGGCCACGAGGGCGCAGGTGGCGCCTTGGGCCGCCAGCGTCCACGGCGAGATCTGTATGCCGCGGGCGCGGCACCGCTGCGCCCACAGGAGCGTGGCGAGGGAGGCCCACGGGGTCACCAGGGGCGCGACGTTGACGCCGATCAGCAGCGCCATGAGTCGCGGCGGTGCATCTGCGGTGACCGACTCCAGGGCGATGTAGGCCGGCAGGTTGTTGACGACGTTGGCCGCCAGGGCCCCACTGCCCGCGACGCGGACGAGGTCGATGGGGGCGGTGCCCGTTCCCGCCAGGGACGCCAGCGCCGGTTGCAGCCCGTGCCGCAGCGCCAGGTCGAGGAGGACGAACAGCACGGCCACCCCGAGCGCCATCCGCCAGGGAACGGCGACGTGGGCGAAGCGCGACCGGTCCCGCGACCAGGCGGCGACCAGCAGCACCATCGCGGCGACCGAGGACACCCACGCAGGGGAGAGGCCGAGGGCGAACAGTGGCCCCACCGCCACGCACACCCCGGCGGCCAGACGCAGCATCGTCGGGTCGTGGGGCTCGGGTGCCGCGTCGAGCGCGTAGCGACCGCGAAGCGCCTTGCGGTGCCAGAGGAAGAGCACGACCACGGTGCCGACGACCGCACCCGCCGCGGGCAGAGCGGCGAGTCGCACGTAGCCGGGGTGACCCACCCCCAGGGCGGCGAACTGGTGCAGCGAGAGCAGGTTGGTCAGGTTCGACACGGGCAGCAGGAGGCTCGCGGTGTTGGCGAGCCACAGCGTCGTGAGGGCGAACGGAACCGGCGAGATGTCGAGCTGGGCGGCGATGGCCAGTCCCACGGGCGTCAGCAGGACGGCGGTGGTGTCGAGGCTGAGGAACACCGTGCAGACGACGGCGACGACCACGAACAGCAGCCAGAGCACGGGGGTCCGGTGCCGCCCGGCGCGCGTCGCCCAGTGGCCAGCGACGTCGAAAACCCCTGCGGCGTCGGCGATCTCGGCCACCACGGTGATGGCGACGAAGAACACGAGGACCGGTCCGACCCGCGCTACGAGGTCGGCGAGCTCGGCGCCCGTCACGGCTGCGTGGCTGGCATCAGCGGGCCGTCGCGTCGAGGATCCAGGGCCGGCCGGCCCGCGCAGGCCGCTCCAGCGCGAGGGTGAAGTCGTCCGCGAGGAGGTCGACCAGCTGCGGGACGGACCGGACATCACGACCGAGCTCGCAGAGCCGGCGCGCGACGAGACCGCGGGTGTGCTTGGCCGAGTGGGTGGCCCCGGGAACCCGCACCTGGACCCACCGCTCGGTGAGCTGGCCCTGCGGAGTCCACGCCGCGGCATACGTGCTCGACCGGCAGTCCACGACGAGGCCACGCCCCGCGACCTCGGGTAGCACCGCCGCCAGTTCCGGCTTCCACACACTGGCGAGGGGGCCCACCCCGGGCAGGTTCACCGCCATCGAGAGGCGGTACGGCGCAATGACATCCGTGGGGCGCACCGCTCCGTACAGAGCCGAGACGACCACGAGCCAGCGGTTGGCGCGACGCTTGGCGGCTGTCTCGAGCGTGGCGTAGCCGAGGGCGTCGTAGAGCACACCCGTGTAGACCGCGGAGGCGGGCAGGGCCGGAGCCGTGTGGAGCACCAGGTTGCGGGCGAGGTCCTGGGTGAGGGTGGGGCTGACACCGAGGGTGGCGGCGGCATCGGGGTGGGCGCTGACCTTCGCGAGCGCCTGCGCGACGGTGTGCCGGGTGTGCGCGAGCTGGGGGAAGGACAGCCGCTCCGGCACGATCGCCCGGCCCCGGGAGCGACCCGTCTTGGACTCGGAGGGGGGCAGCAGGATCAGCACGGGCCCAGCCTAGAGAGCCTGCCTCTGGATAGGTTGACTCCCATGCAGACGCGCGCCATCACGATCCAGCAGCCCGAGGGTCAGGGCGATGCCCAGTCCGCCCAGCTCGCCTCGCGGTTCGACGCGATCCGTACCGAGTTCGGCGTGCCCACGGACTTCCCGCCCGAGGTGCTCGCCGAGGCCGCGCGGGCTGCAGCGTCACCGGGACTGCCCGGTCGCGACGAGACGGCGGTGCCGTTCCTCACGATCGACCCACCCGGGTCGATGGACCTCGACCAGGCGATGCACCTCGAGCGTGACGGCGACGGCTACCGCGTGCGCTATGCGATCGCAGATGTCCCGGCGTTCGTCGTGGCCGGGGGAGCGGTGGATGCCGAGACGCGTCGCCGTGGCCAGACGATCTATGCCCCCGACCAACGGACGCCCCTGCACCCGCCGCTGCTCAGCGAGGGCGCGGCGAGCCTGCTGCCCGACCAGGTGCGCCCGGCGTTCGTCTGGGACCTGCGGCTCCGGTCCGACGGTGAGGTCGGCGACGTCGCCGTCTACCGCGCGCTCGTGCGGAGCACGGACCGGCTCGACTACGCCGGCGTGCAGAAGGCCGTCGACGACGGCTCCGCCGACGAGCGCCTCGTGCTGTTGGGCGAGGTCGGCCGGAAGCGGATCGCGCTCGAACGCCGCCGCGGCGGTGCCAGCCTGCCGATGCCGGAGCAGGAAGTGAGCCGCGACGACGACGGCCACTACCGCCTCGACTTCCGGCCCCAGCTCGAGGCCGAGGACTGGAACTCGCAGATCTCCCTGATGACGGGGATGGCCGCGGCCACGCTGATGACGAAGGCAGGGGTGGGCATCCTGCGCACCATGCCCGCGCCGGACGACAACGCGTTGGGTCGCTTCCGGCACGCCAGCCGCGCGCTCGGCGTGGAGTGGCCGGCAGAGCTGCCGTACGGCGAGTTCCTGCGCGGTCTCGACCGGACCAACCCCGCCCACCTCGCCCTGATCCACGAAGCGACCTCGCTCTTCCGCGGGGCCGGGTACACACCCTTCGACGGCTCGGTCCCCGAGCAGCGTGGACATGCCGCGGTGGCCGCGCCCTACGCCCATGTGACCGCACCACTGCGTCGCCTCGTGGACCGCTTCGGACTGGCCGTCTGTGAGGCGATCTCCTCGGGTCAGGAGATCCCGGCGTGGGCGCGCGAGGCCTTGCCATCGCTGCCCGAGATCATGGCTGCCTCCGACAAGGTCGCCAACGGGGTCGACCGCGCCTGCGCCGACGCCGTCGAGGCTGCTGCCCTGCAGCACCGGGTGGGCGAGGTGTTCGACGCCATGGTGGTGGAGGTCCGCGAGCGGAACGGTGCCCAGGCTGTCCACACGGCCCTGGTGCAGCTCCAGGACCCGGCCGTCCTGGCCAGCGCCGAGGGCCACGGCGAGCTCGGCACCTGGGTCAGGGTCGAGCTCACCGAGGCGGTCGTGGCGACGGGTACGGTGCGCTTCCGCGTCGTCTCGGGCGCCTAGCCCGGCGTGTCTCAGCACCCCCCGCGAGGCGAGGTATGCCGCGGTGGCCGGGCGCGCGGCATACCTGCCCTATCCTTGGTCGTGGATGAGTCGGCCAGGCGGTCGCGTCGGTGCGCAAGCACCGCCGAGGAACGTCCGGGCTCCACAGGGCAAGGTGGTGGCTAACGGCCACCCGGGGTGACCCGCGGGACAGTGCCACAGAGAACAGACCGCCACAGTGGACCACCCGGCTCCGGCCGGACAGGCGCTGCGGTAAGGGTGAAACGGTGGTGTAAGAGACCACCAGCGGGCCAGGTGACTGGCTCGGCTAGGTAAACCCCACCTGGAGCAAGCTCAGACAGTGCGCGTTCGAGGGCGGCCCGCCCGAGTGCACGGGTAGAGCGCTGGAGGCAGTCGGCAACGGCTGTCGTAGATGGATGACCGTCTCCTGCTGGCTGGCAACGACCAGCGGTGACAGAACCCGGCGTATCGGCCGACTCATCCACCCACGGGGCTGCCTCACATGCCGGGGATCTCCATGAACTGCTGGGTGGAGATCGTCCCGCCGGCGGCCGTGTGCGGGTGACCCTCGAGGAACCCGTCCAGCTGCTCCTGGGAGTCGGCGTCGATCACGGAGTAGCCGGAGACCTGGACGTCGGCATCGCCCTCGTTCACCAGGGGGGACCCCATGTCGACCAGGTGGTCACCGACCCGCTCGCCCCAGGTCATCCAGTCCTGCATCCCCGCAGCCGCCTGCTCGGGCGGGATGTCCGCCATCTGCGCGCGCATGGCGCTCGTGGTGTTGTAGAAAACCATGTACTTCGACATGAGGGCTCCTTGGACGGTGCAGGCGGACACCGGTCGATGACCACCATCCTCGATCTTGCCCCGTCCTCGGGCAGGGCACAGCGCAATACGGCGTAGGTTCACCGAGAGTTCGGACGGCCGCTCTGTCAATCTCCCGTTCACCTGACTGCGAGAGGATGCCGTCATGGCTACTGCGCGCGGGCGACCGCGGTCGGGTATGCGGCGGTGACGCTGCTCCGCGGACACCTGGCACCCGCACCCCGAACCCTGGTCGAGATCTTCGCGGAGACCGTCGCGCTGTCGCCCGACGCTCCTGCGCTGGACAACGGCGCGAGCGTCCTGACGTACAGCGAGTTCCACGAGGTGAGCGAGCAGGTCGCGGCCGAGCTCAATGACCTGGGCATCGGGCGCGGCGACCGGGTGGGCCTCCGGCTGAGGTCAGGGACCGCGGACCTCTATGTCGCGGTCATGGGGGTCCTGATGGCGGGGGCGGCCTACGTGCCAGTTGACGCCGACGACCCCGGCGAACGCGCCCGCACGGTCTTCGCCGAGGCGCAGGTGGCTGCCGTGATCACGGACGACCTCACCATCGAGCCGAGCGCGGGGTCACGCGTCCGTGCGGCTGTCGAGGCTCAGGACCCCGAGGTGACCGACGACGCGTGGATCATCTTCACCTCGGGTTCGACCGGGGTTCCCAAGGGCGTCGCGGTGACCCACCGTTCGGCCGCCGCCTTCGTGGACGCCGAGGCGGGCCTGTTCGTCCAGGACAGTCCCTTGGGCGTGGGGGACCGGGTGATGGCCGGACTGTCGGTGGCCTTCGATGCCTCGTGCGAGGAGATGTGGCTCGCGTGGCGGTATGGCGCGTGCCTCGTCCCGGCGCCGCGGTCCTTGGTGCGCAGCGGGATGGAGCTCGGGCCCTGGCTGGTCGCCAACGCGATCACGGTGGTCTCGACCGTGCCAACCCTGGCGGCGCTGTGGCCCACGGACGCCCTGGCCGCGGTGCGACTGCTCGTCCTCGGTGGTGAGGCGTGCCCGCCCGAGATCGGCATCCGGCTGGCAACCCCTGGCCGCGAGGTGTGGAACACCTACGGCCCCACCGAGGCCACCGTCGTCTCGTGCGCCGCACGCCTCACCGGGGAGGGACCGGTGCGAATCGGCTTGCCCCTCGATGGCTGGGACCTCGCCGTCGTCGACCCGGCGGGCACGCCCGTGGGCGAGGGAGCGACTGGCGAGCTGATCATCGGCGGGGTGGGCCTGGCCCGATACCTCGATGCCGACAAGGACGCCGAGAAGTTCGCCCCGTTGCCCACCCTCGGCTGGGAGCGGGCGTACCGCAGCGGCGACCTCGTGCGCAACGACGCGCAGGGGCTGGTCTTCGTCGGACGAGCAGACGACCAGGTGAAGGTGGCCGGCCGGCGGATCGAGCTGGGCGAGGTGGACAGCGCCCTGCTCTCCCTGCCAGGCGTGACGGGAGCGGCCACCGCAGTGCGTCGCACCGGTGCCGGACACGCGATGCTGGTCGGCTACGTCGTCGTCACCGAGGCCTTCGACCTCGACAGCTCCGTGGCTCACCTCCGCGCGACGATGCCGGGCCCGCTGGTGCCGAGGCTGGCGGAGGTCGACGCCCTGCCCACCCGGACCTCGGGGAAGATCGACCGCGATGCCCTGCCGTGGCCGGTGGCGACGTTGGGGGGCAAGGGCATCCAGCCAGCCCGCCTCGAGGGCACCGCCGCCTGGCTGCAGGAGCTCTGGCTGGAGATCCTCGGCGCGGTCGTCTCAGGTCCGGCCGACGACTTCTTCGACATCGGGGGAGGCAGCTTGTCGGCCGCCCACCTGGTGTCCCGGCTGCGGGAACGGTTCCCGGAGGTGACGGTGGCCGATGTGTATGACGCGCCTCGCCTCGGGGACTTGGCGCGCCTCCTCGACGACCTGGCGGTGCCCGCCGCCGCGCAGGACCGGAACGTCCGTCCGGTCCCCGCGAGTACCCAGATCGGCCAGGTGGCTTTCACCATCCCGCTGCGAACCCTCACGGGCCTGCGGTGGTCGGTCTGGGTGGCCGCCGCCAACAACGTCGTCGGGCACGGGTGGGGGATGACCTGGCTTCCGCAGGTGCCGTGGTGGCTGGTCGTGGTGGGATGGCTGGCCCTGGTGACCCCCCGCCGGTCGGCTCGCGCTCAGCGCGCTCGGGGCTCGGCTGCTGCTGCACGGCGTCGGGCCGGGGCAGTACCGCCGAGGCGGCCGGGTCCACCTTCGGCTGTGGGCTGCCGAGCGCCTCACCGACGAGCTGGGGGCGGCAAACCTCGCCGGCGCCCCGTGGATGCGGCTGTACGCCCGGGCCCTGGGATCGCAGGTGGGCCGACACGTGGACCTCCACGCCATACCCCCCGTCACCGGGCTCGCCTCCTTTGGGGACGAGTGCTCGGTCGAGCCGGAGGTCGACCTCGCCGGCCATTGGCTCGACGGCGACCTGCTGCTCATCGGCCGGGTCGACATCGGTGCAGCGGCCCGGATCGGCGCTCGAAGCACGCTCGCCCCGGGATGCTCGGTGGGGGCGCGCGCCGAGGTGGCGCCGGGTTCGGCGGTCTTCGGCGCCATACCCGCTGACCAGTCCTGGGCCGGCGCGCCCGCCAGGCGGACGGGCCGCGCTCGCGGTCCCTGGGACGACCGGCGCCCACCCAACCGCTCGCTGTGGCTCGCGGCATACGCGGCCGTGGCGGTGGTGATCTCCCTGCTGCCGGCTGCATCGGTCGCAGCTGGCGTCGCCAGCGTCTCGGCACCCCTGCGCGCCGCGACCGACCTGCATTCCGCAGTGACCGCGAGCGTGGTCTGGCTTCCGGTCGCCACCGGGGTGGGGCTGGTCGTCCTGGCCCTCTTGGTCGCCGCCCTCGTCCGGCTCCTCGGTCTCGGACTCACCAGCGGACACCACCCGATCCATGGTCGCCAGGCCTGGCAGGCGTGGTCGACGATCCGGGTCCTGGACGAGGCCCGCACGTGGCTGTTCCCGCTCTACTCCAGCAGCCTCACGCCGGCGTGGCTGCGACTGCTGGGGGCACGAGTCGGGCGCGACGTGGAAGCCTCGACCGTCCTGCTCATCCCCAAGCTGACCACCGTCAACGACGGAGCGTTCCTGGCCGAC